>JAJDBO010000401.1 GCA_029261305.1 Nitrospirales bacterium | reverse complement strand
GAAGAATTGCCAGATTGGCATGGTGCTGGTGCCTCCATTATGGAAATGAGCCACCGGGGGAAAGAGTTTGTGTCGGTGCATGCCGAGGCGGAAAAAGATGTCCGAGAGTTATTGGGCGTTCCTGACAATTACAAAGTTCTGTTCTTACAAGGCGGGGCCACGGCCCAGTTCGCCACGATTCCTATGAATCTGTTACGCGGCAAGACCAAGGCCGATTATATTTGGACAGGTTCTTGGGGCAAAAAAGCGATTAGCGAAGCCAAAAAGTATTGCACGGTGAATGTGGCGGCTTCGTCTGAAGGTGATAAATTCAGTAAGATTCCACCGTTTGAAAGTTGGTCCTTGAGTGACGATGCGGCGTATGTGCACTACACGCCCAATGAAACCATTGAAGGCGTAGAATTTCATTGGGTCCCGGATACTGGAGAAGTGCCGCTTGTGGCTGATTTTTCCTCGACTATTTTATCCCGACCGATCGATGTGAGTAAGTTTGGCCTGATTTACGCTGGGGCTCAAAAGAATATTGGACCGGCTGGTGTGACGTTAGTGATTGTTCGTGATGATCTCATTGGGACGGTGATGCCGATCACTCCGAGTGCATTTGATTATGCGAAGCAAGCCGAAGCCGATTCGATGTTGAACACTCCGCCAACCTATGGGATCTATCTTGCAGGATTGGTGTTTAAATGGCTAAAAGCTCAAGGGGGCCTTTCGGCTATAGGGAAAATTAATGAACGGAAGGCCCAGAAGCTGTATGCGGCCATTGATAATTCCAGTTTCTATAGCAATCCAGTGGAACAACCTTCACGCTCTTGGATGAATGTGACGTTTATCTTGGCGAATGCGGAGTTGGATAAAGAATTTTTGACGGGTGCTGAGGCAGCTGGGTTGACCACGCTGAAAGGACATCGTTCTGTGGGCGGGATGCGAGCCAGTATTTATAATGCCATGCCAGAAGCTGGTGTGGATGCGCTCATTGCTTATATGACAGATTTTGAAAAACGGAAAGCGTAGGGAATTCCTCATGAAGATTCTGATTAGTGATAATTTATCGACGCGTGGTGTAGAAGTCCTGCAACAAGCGGGGTATACCGCCGATGTCAACACGAAGTTGAGCAAAGACGAATTGCTCCAAGAAATTAAAAATTATGATGGCATCATTGTGCGGTCTGCGACCAAGGTTACGGCTGAGGTGATTGAGGCTGGTAATCAGCTAAAAATTATCGGACGTGCGGGCTCTGGTTTAGATAATGTCGACAAAGAGGCGGCAACTCGTAAAGGTATTGTCGTCATGAATACGCCTGGTGGCAATACGATCACCACAGCTGAACATACTATTGCGATGTTGGTCTCGATGAGTCGAAAAATTCCCCAAGCCACGGCTTCAACCAAAGCTGGCAAGTGGGAAAAGAGTAAATTCATGGGCACAGAGTTATATAACAAGACCCTCGGTCTTGTGGGGTTGGGACAAATTGGAACCGTAGTCACCAAATTGGCACAAGGCTTGTCCATGAACGTGATTGGGTATGATCCGTTCCTTGCCCCTGAGCGGGCGAAGGAAATGGGCATTGAATTGGTAGAACTTCCTGAGCTCTTTCGGCGGGCTGATTTTATTTCCGTGCATACTCCGCTGACGAATGAAACCCGATCGATCATTAATACGGCCGCGATTCAACAAATGAAAGACGGTGTGATGATCATCAACTGTGCACGCGGTGGGATCGTCAATGAGCAAGACTTGTTTGAGGCCCTGCAAAGCAAAAAGGTGGCTTCTGCGGCGTTTGACGTGTTTGAAGATGAGCCGGTTAAGGCTGATCATCAATTACTGACGTTGGATAATTTTATTTGCTCTCCCCATATCGGGGCATCGACGGAAGAGGCTCAAGAAAATGTAGCCGTGGCCATTGCCGAGCAGTTTGTCGATTATTTCAAAAAAGGTGTGGCTCGGGGAGCGGTGAATATTCCTTCGGTCCCCCCAGAAGCTCTTCCCCAGTTGCAACCCTATCTTGGACTTGCCGAACGGATGGGACTGTTTCAGACTCAGCTGATCGATGGTGGCATGGAATCTGTGACGGTCGAGTATTGTGGCGAGGTGGCCAATTTATCTGTGACTCCCTTGACGGTCGCTGTCCTTAAAGGGTTGTTTGCTCCGATTTTGGAAAGCGTCGTCAATACCGTCAATGCTCCGTTTATTGCCAAAAAACGTGGCATCGAAGTCAAAGAAATTAAGGGTAGCGATGCGGGGGAATATACCAGTCTCATTCGTGTCCATGTGCAGGCTGGTCAGCAAACCCATACGTTGGCTGGAACCTTGTATCATAAAAAAGATCCTCGTATTGTCGAAAGCAATGCCTATCCCGTCGAGGTCATTCCCGAAGGCTTTATGTTGCTGATTTACAATATCGATCGGCCAGGAGTCATTGGAACGGTGGGGCGAATCCTTGGGGAGCAAGATGTGAACATCGCTCGCATGCAATGTGCTCGGGCCAAAAAAGGTGAAAATGCCCTGCTCATTATTGGGCTGGATGGTCCGCCATCAGCTCAAGTGATTGAAGCCTTGAAGCAAGAAAAAGATATTCTATCCGTCCGCCTGGTTGATCTGAACCAGGGGCAGTAACCGACTGATACGTTCCATGGCCCGACGTCAACAACAATCCGTGGAACGCCAATCCTTCCAAATGAACACTCCTGCGCGTGCGCTTATTCCTATGGGGATGGCCACGATGTTGCCGGATGCTGCGCAACGCGTGCGTCACCTGGAAGCCACGATCTTTGAAGGTTTTTCGCGGTGGGGTTATCGCGAAATCATTCCCCCGACATTTGAATATCTTGATGTGTTGTCAGCTGGGTTGCCTCCAGAAATTCTTGAAAAATGTTACAAGTTTGCGGACTGGGCTACAGGACGCATACTTGTGCTCCGCCCTGATGTTACTGCCCAAATTGCTCGGATTGTGGCCATGGGGATGGCCGGCCAAGGTCTTCCTCTTCGATTGTGTTATCGCACGACGGTGTTTCGTTATGAACCCGAGCATGCGGGACGTGAGCGCGAAGTGTTTCAATTGGGAGTTGAACTCATTGGGGCCGATGAAGCCTCAATGGATGCAGAAATCCTGACCCTCTTGGTTGAATCCTTAAAAACGCTTGGGTTGCAAGACTTCAAAGTGTCTTTGGGCCATGTGGGGTTTTATCAGGGACTGTTGGCCCAATCAGGGATGTCCGCCCAAGGACAAAAACATGCCGAATTCGCTGCTGCAAAAAAAGACCTTCCCAATTTAGAACGAATATTGAAAAGCGAACGAGTTCCTGCGGTACAGGCCCGAGCCATTCTTGAGGCTCCTGGCCGGTATGGGGGAGAAGAAGTGTTGCAATGGGGCCGAAAGGTCGCAGGGCGAGACCAGCGGCTGGTGAAGCCGATTGAACGCCTCACTCAGGTATATCGTTTGCTTGAGGCTACGGGTATTCAAGAACATCTCTTGTTAGATTTGGGAGAATACCGAGGGTTTGATTACTACGATGGACTCGTCTTTGATGTGTTTTCTGGAAAAGTTGGTTGTGAACTTGGAGGAGGCGGGCGGTATAATCACTTGATTGGACGCTTTGGCCGAGAACTGCCTTCTACCGGCTTTGCTCTAGATATTGATCGAATCTTTCATGCCCTAGATCATGAGAAAAGTGAACAGATTCATTCCTCCTCGTCGGTGTTGCTTATGTCGCCAATGAGTCAATATGGGGCAGCCTTTGAAGCTGCCAAGTATTTACGTTCCCAGGGGATTACTGTGCTTCACGAGACCATCACGAAATCAGGTGCGACCCAGAATCGTCTGGCGAGAAAACGGGCGAAGGACGCCTCTGTAGGTTGGTTGGTCTTGTTAGGCCCGTCCCGCAAAAAAGGGTCTGAAGTCGTGGTGAGTCGCATGGGCACGGCAAGCCATTCATCCCAAACCCTTTCTCTTGAAGATCTGCCAGGTGTGATCAAGAAGGATCATCATGGCTGAATCTGACGCATCCCATCTTCGCTTACCTCCGCAAAATCTCGAAGCCGAGCAGTCGGTCTTGGGCGCCATCATGCTCGACAATGCCTCGTTGAGTAAAGCCTTTGAGTTGATTACGGAGGAGGATTTCTATCGAGGGTCCCATCGTATGATCTATCAGGCCATGGTGGATTTGTCCGATGGGAATGAGGTGGTCGATCAAATCACGTTGACTGAGCACCTGAAGACAAAAGGGCAGCTTGAGCAGGTCGGCGGTGGGGCATATGTAGCTGAGCTAGTTCAGGCTGTTCCAAGCGCCTCAAATATTCGGCATCACTGCAAAATTGTGAGGGAAAAAGCCCTATTACGGGGTTTGATCCGGACGGCCACGGATGTAGTGACGAGGGGATATGATGATTCAGGACAATCCGATGATTTGTTAGAATATGCTGAGCGGGAAATTTTCCAATTGGCCCAGGGTCGGTTAGGCCGTTCTTTCGTCCCGGTGAATCAAATCATTAAGGAAAGCATTGAGATTGTCGATCGGTTATATAACAGGAAAGAAAAAATTACGGGTGTGCCTACGGGCTTCCGTGAATTGGACGATATCACGGCAGGGCTTCAGCCTTCCGACCTGATCAT
>JAJDBO010000041.1 GCA_029261305.1 Nitrospirales bacterium | reverse complement strand
CTGATTGTAGTGCGGTAATAGGATGGATCGCATGTGCTTTTCGTAGTGTATGAGCGCTGGCTTCAGAAAGCCCCAGGTATCGGACCTTTCCTGAATGAACGAGGTCTGCCATTGCACCAACGGTGTCTTCGATGGGCGTATTTGGATCGACGCGGTGTTGATAGTAGAGGTCGATCACCTCAATTCCCAGCCGCTTGAGACTCGCTTCGCAGGCTGATCGGACGTATTCTGGTCGACTGTTCACGCCAATAAATTCGCCTTGATCATTCCGAACAATTCCAAACTTGGTTGCGATGATAATCTTTGAACGATGTTCTTTGAGGGCGGCTTCCAAGAATTTTTCATTACTTCCTTGGCCATAAATGTCAGCCGTATCAAAAAAATTAAGGCCTCGCTCGATGGCAAGATGCAACGTGGCAAGTGCTTCCTGTTGGTCTGCCTGCCCATAAAACTCGGATATGCCCATGCATCCAAGTCCCAAGGCTGAGACCGTTAATCCGCTAGAACCTAATTGTCGCTCGGGTATCAAGGTTTCTTTGTTCCTTCTGGTGGTAGTGCTGGATTTTTCAGAGGGGGGTTGATTTCCGCTACCTTATACAAGTGTATGAATGGGTCGATAATATCAAATCGGTGAGGGGGCGTTCCATCGGGTGTCCAATCCCTAGGCCCCAGGCCCTGTTCCTCTAAAGAGGAGCCCTTGCCAGAGGGATATATCTTGGTCAATTGGAATGAAATCGAAATCGGCAGGCCGAACCGTTTTTGACCATGCATTCCTGGTGTTCCACTTTTTGTCCTAGGAGCGTTTCTAGTAGGGTCAGATCAAATTGACAAACTTCGGGGTGTTTTGCTGCAAGGTCATGATAGACGCAGTTCGTAGCCACAATGAGAGGCAGGTCTTTTTTTTTCGCGCCAGGTTCTGTTTGTGCTTGATACCCTAGCTCTTTGAGGATGGCAGCCATCTCCTCGACTTGTTCCTTGGGGCTTTTGTTTTTCAGTCTGTGTTCGAGTGTGGGGGCGACGGATCGGGCAACTTTGCGAACATAGTTCTCTAACTTAGTACTGCCAAATTCTTCCTTGAGGGAGTTGAGCAAGAGTTCGGAAAACCATGAATATTGTTTGGGCAGGCGGTTAATGCCCTCGGTGGTGATCTGATACTTCCAGCCCGGCCGACCTCCTGTTTTTTGAAGGACGGCTTTGCAGACCAGACCGTCACGTTCGAGTGCGAGCAAGTGTTGGTTGATGGCGCTCCGGGTGATCCCCAATTGGGTGACACAATCATCAATCGTCAACCCGTCTTTTTGTTCCTGGAGTAATGCCAGTATTTCCCGTTGGCGGGCGCCAAATCCATCGTGCATATGGTGTGTCCTTATCTTATGGGTCGGTTGGTCACTGTATCATGGTTCCCTATTCATTGTGGAGCATATTTTTATTTAAAGTAGTTATAACAGTTTTTACTTTACAAAGTAGCATATTTTCTGGTACTCAGATGGCTAAGATTTATCGAAGGGCCCTGGTGAACCAGAACCCTTTGTCTGTCGTCAACATTTATAAGGAGGTCGTGGTGATGAGGAAGAATGGTTGGCAAACTCGATTCAGTCTGGTCACGCTATTATGTCTACTTATTGTGGGATGTGCCGGTATTGCACAAAGCGGGGGGAATCCGCACGTGAAAGAAGCTTTGGCCCATGGGCAGGAAGCCATTGACCATGGAAGCATGGGACATGCGGACGTGCTGGTCACCCATGCCGAGGTCTCGTTGCAACACGCCGAAGCCGCGAAAGCCGATATGACGAATCCGCACTTGGATGCGGGAATCGCCGAACTTAAAGACGCCATTACCCATGGTAAAGCGGGGCATGCCGAAGTCGCTACTAAACATGCCAAGGATGGCGTCGCCCATTTACACGAAATTCATTAATTGCCTGCTTTTTTGCCGGGAGAGTTGCGGCGAAGTCTTCGCGGTAACTCTCCTAGGTTCCCGCCAGGATTCCACCTCTGAACCGTCTTCACCCAAGCATGCTCGTCTATCGGCATAGGTGTCTTAAAACGCGGCGGGGCCATGGCTGTCTATTCCGCATAGCGTTGTCGGAGTTTGACCGGTGGTTTTCGATGGCGACGAAGTTTCGTATTGAGCATTTCGACAAAGACTGAGAAGGTCATCGCGAAATAGATATATCCCTTTGGAATATGGAAGTGCAGCCCCTCGCCAATGAGCATGACTCCCACCAATAGCAGAAAGCTCAACGCGAGCATTTTAATCGTGGGATGCTGGTCGATGAAGTCGCTAATGGCTCCAGAGGCGGCCATCATTACAAGGACCGCAATGACAATCGCTGTGGCCATGACGCTCACCTGATCGACCATACCAACCGCTGTGATCACGGAGTCCAATGAGAACACAATATCGAGAAGAGCGATTTGCACAATGATCGCTCCAAAGGTGGCGGCTCCACGTGTTGTCCCGTGGTCTTCTTCGCCTTCCAACTTGTCATGAATTTCTAGGGTGCTTTTCCCCAAAAGGAAGAGGCCACCCACGATGAGAATGATGTCACGCCCTGAGATTTCATACGCAAAGACCGTTAAGAGGGGAGCGGTGAGGCCCATTAACCACGCCAAGGAAAATAAGAGCAATAATCGTGTGCCCATTGCAACCCCTAATCCCCAGAATCGTGCACGCGGTTGTTCGGGTTTTGGAAGTTTTGATGCCAGGATTGAGATGAATATGATGTTGTCGATTCCTAAAACGATTTCGAGGGCTGTTAGGGTGCCTAAAGCAAGCCAGGCTTGAGGGTCGGCTAACCAGCTGATCATGAATGCTCTCCTTTTTTCTGTAATCGTTCTGCGTCAACAATAAGACGAACAAATCTTGAATGTAATCGTATGTACCGTATTGGTATGAATATTTTATTCCTGGCTAGGTGCGAGGGCTGTACATCAAAATAGCGACGCCAGTTAGGCATAGTATCCCGCCGATTACATCAAATCGGTCAGGCCGTGTTCCATCAAGGGCCCATCCCCAAAGTAACGACAGGATAATAAACATGCCACCATACGCTGCATAAACTCGTCCAAAGTGTGCGTGCTGCAACGTGGGAATGACGCCGTAGGTCATCAATAAGATTCCGCCGAGAATGCCAATGCCGATAGACTTCCCTTCGCGAATCCATTGCCAGACCAAATATCCGCCGCCGATCTCGCATAAGCCTGCTAACACAAATAGTCCAAGTGAAATTGGTATTGCCATTTTTGTTTCCTCCAGAGGTTCCTTGAATTTCAGGGCATTATGCAGTTACGCCATCTGCTTGTCAGGTGAATATTTGAGCGAGGCCGAATTGAAACTTCATCCGAATTTATACCTCAATTGATTCTTTGACGTAGACGACTTTTCTATTTTTTCACTCAATCCTTCCTTTCTCCTAAAACGGATATTGTAAATGTAGTGGAAAAATGTCAGGAATTTTGACGCTTCCGAAATGGCCATATTGGGATTGCTTCTTTGCCGTTGCAATGCCCATATGGATGGTTATTTTCAGTTTCTAATATTGGGGTGTCTGTAAATTTTTCAAATTATAAAAAAGGATTTGGCGATGCCAATCATCCAACGGTAAAAAGAAGAATCGAAATATGTAACAGATACAAGAAGTTAGAAGAATGCATCAGATCATTTTTTTGAAAACTCCTAAAGGGCATGAAATTCGCAATAACTTGATTAATAAAATACGAGGTATTTGATTATTAACAAAAGTCAAAGGGGAGGTTTTCTATGCAAATATCATGGTTAAAAAAAGGTTTAGTCGTTGCAATGTTTATGACAGCGTTGGTCCCGGGGTTTATGGCTGAAAAGGCTCATGCGGTGATGGTGGATGTTGATGGGGTGAATAACTACCTTTCGAATCCCGTTCAAGTATTTCTAAATGCTGGCACCTATAAAGTGACTGCCAAGAGTGGGACCTATGATGCGTGGAGTGCATGGGATGGAGTATCCTCGGGTAATACGGATACGTGTGCTGTTTCGACTGGCTGTCTTCAAACGGATGGATTTCGGGGATGGCTGAATTCCTACATTTTACTATCGGCAGATATTACAAATGTGATTTTGTCTGGACCTGGTTTGGTCCTCCCCGGACAAGGCTTTGCGACTAATTTGGGTGTGGTGTATCCCAATGCGTCTGATGCCTTGACTCATGCGGTGATGGCGACGTTTACATTAACGCAGGGTGGTCTTGTCGGTTTTGCCAATGGTGAATCTGCGGCAAGTGCACTCAACAATCGTGGTGGGATGTCCTTGCATGTGAAACCAGTTCCTGAACCCACGACCATGTTGTTATTCGGTTCAGGGTTGGCAGGAATTTTGG
Source organism: Nitrospirales bacterium (assembly GCA_029261305.1). The sequence goes on along the minus strand of JAJDBO010000041.1, from coordinate 7,147 downwards.
CATGGCGAATGAAAAAGCGGGAGGTGTAATTTTAATATTATTTAGAAGGGCAACTCTAAAGCCCCATGCTTCACAGCATGGGGCTTTTTTGCATTTTCTGGTAAGCAGGTCCTCAAATTACATGTTATGATAACATTCTTTAATTTTAGTTTGGCGTAGGATTTCGATTCTCACAGGGGCAGTTTATTAAAGTGATTTTGAGAAGGAGGTGATTGAATATGAATCGTGATTGTGTTCAGGCCGCATTAAAAATTTTTCTCTTGGCACTGTTCTTTATTTTTTTCTCTGGCTGCCAAACCGCCTATTACGGGGCGATGGAAAAATTGGGGTATCATAAGCGAGACATTCTGGTGTCCGACGTGCAAAAGGCGCGAGATTCTCAGGAGGAAGCCAAGGAACAATTTAAATCGGCGTTTGAACAATTTTCCACTGTGTTGAATTTCAAAGGTGGGGCGTTAAAGGAGAAATATGAAAAGTTGAATGCGGAGTACCAGCGTAGCGACAGCAAGGCCCAGGCGGTGCATGACCGTATCGACTCGGTGGAGAGTGTTTCCGAGGCGCTGTTCGATGAATGGGAAGTTGAGTTGGGGCAGTATTCGAAAGTAAGTCTGAAACGTGCGAGCCAGCAGACGTTAGATCAAACACGCAAACAATATTCTCAATTGATTAAAGCCATGAAGCGGGCGGAAAAGAAGATGGGCCCCGTCCTTGCTGCCTTTAAAGATCAAGTTCTGTTTCTCAAGCATAATTTGAATGCGCAAGCCATTGCTTCCCTCAAACAGGAATTGGTTTCCGTGGAAGGCGACATTTCGTCTCTGATCAAAGAGATGGAGGCGTCGATCAAAGAGGCGGATTCATTTATCAACGCAATGGGCCAGGATAAAGGGTAGAGCTCTTCATCGTAATTTTGGGTTGTTGTGTAGCAATGGACTGCTGGATGAAGTCATGCCAGGGACTCCTTGTGCCATCCTTACTGTCGAAGTCCCTCGTGCCCCTTTCGCATCTTCCAACCATTTCCCCTCCTTAATTTTCCCTAAGTGTGTGTTTACAGCCTCCAAGAGAAATAAGACATGCCTTTGTGTTTGACTATTAATGCATTAAAGTAGAATAATAATAGGGCAAAAAGGCACTGTTTTTTCCCATTCCTAGCCATAACGAAAATGGATGTTGCTCCATTTCGAGATGGGGGGAATTAGGTGGACCTCATGGATGAGGCTTTCACTGGGTGGGCAATTCACGGATGAGATCTTTGTTTGTTTTTAGTTTGTCTGGCATCCCCAAGGTTTTTCCTCCGAGATTTGTCTTTCCACACACCAAGATTATGCGTACTCGCCTAGTTTGGGTATTCATTGTCCTGACTTTTTACCCGTCATTACTGTTGATCGTCATTCCATAAAACAGATGTCAAAGTGGTAACCATTTAACATAGAAAAGACGTATGTAAATGCGACACATCTGTTTCAATTATTGTGACAAAACCTCCTTCAAAATTCTAAGGAGGAAGGGATTCCTCCGATGAAAGATACCTCAAAAACCAAGAGTCATCATCAAGAAGAAATATCGGCTCTCCGTGCGCGCATTGCGGAGCTTGAGGCTGGGAACAGGGTGGATCGGCCATCTGGCAAAAGCCGAGTCGAGGATGCCATCCAGGAAACTGAGGCGCAATTTTGGGGTGCGTTAGAAGATGGAGTTGTCCCGCTGGCTATTTTTAATTCTGACCTTCAATTCGTCAAAATAAATCGTGCCTTCTGTGACCTCCTTGGATATGCCAAGCAAGAAATCGAGGGGCGAATCATTAAGGATCTCATTCACCCTGATGACGTTGAACCGTTCATCGAAGTGATGACTCGAATATTCAAGGGTGATCTTCCGAGCTGTGAACTCGAAAACCGATACCTTACGAAAGCTGGCACCACCCTCTGGTGCACTGTATCGGCCACAGTGGTCCGGGATAGGGAAGGAACGCCAACCTGTATTTCTATTGCTATTGAGAACATTACGGAGCGGAAGCAGGTGGAAATCGTTCTTGGGGAAACAAAGAGGGAGTATGAACAGCTTGTCAATTCCGTCAAAGGAATTGTCTGGGAAGCTGATTTTCAGACATTTCAATTTACCTGGGTAAGCCAAGAGGCCGAGCGATTGCTCGGCTACCCTCTTCAACGTTGGACCGCGGAGCCCACCTTCTGGCAAGACCATATTCATCCTGAGGATAGGGATAGGGCTACAGAGTATTGTGTCCAACAGTCAGTCCAACATGATCACTACGAGTTTGAATATCGCATGATCGCCGCTACTGGGGATGTCGTGTGGCTTCGGGATCTAGTTGCCGTCGTACCGGGAGATGGGGAAGCAGCGAAGTTGCAAGGTGTCATGGTTGACATCACAGAACTGAAACAAGCCCAAAATTTACAAGCAGAACAACAATCCCTCCTTGAGGGAATCGCTTTAAGCACTCCCCTTTCTGAGGTGCTCACTTCCTTGTGCCAAATGATCGAGGCTCAATCTGACGGACTGATGTGTTCAATTCTGTTGCTAGAAGGTGACCGGCTTCGGTATGGAGCCGCACCAAGCTTGCCCGATTCTTTCAGCCAAAAAATAGACGGGATGATCATTGGACCTACGGTTGGTTCATGCGGGACCGCTGCGTTCCTGAAGGAACCAGTTGTTGTTTCAGATATCGCATCCGATCCTCTTTGGGAAAAAGCCAGACATTTTGCTCTGCGCCATGGATTGCAGGCATGTTGGTCCACTCCAATTCTTTCTTCTGAAGGCTCTGTCCTTGGTACTTTCGCGCTGTACTACACCCAATCGCGATACCCGAATTCAAAAGAACAGGAACTTGTGAAAGTTTCGACGTCTCTGGCTGGTATTGCTATTGAACGGAAGAGGTCGGAGGAGGTAGTGCAGGCTCGTGCACACCAGCAAGCATTAGTGTCGGAGTTAGGGCAATTGGCGTTAACAGGGCTCGACCTGCCTACCCTGATGGATAAGGCTGTCACCTGTATCGCGCAAACCTTAAAGGTGGAGTACTGTAAAGTTCTTGAGCTATTACCAGGGGCTGAAGAAATGATTCTTCGAGCTGGGTTTGGTTGTCCCACCGAGGCGATGAATCAATTGACAGTCGGAGCAGGAATGGATTCCCAGGCCGGCTATACTCTGGTTTCCGATGAACCCGTGGTTGTAGAAGATCTCCGCACTGAAATACGGTTCAATGGCCCTCAATTGCTTCATCAATTGGGTATCATCAGTGGAATGAGTGTCATTGTTTCTGGTAAGCCTCAGCACTACGGGGTCTTAGGAGTCCACAGCACACAGCTTCTGAAGTTTACCCGAGATGACATTCACTTTGTGCAATCCGTGGCCAATACCTTGGCCTTGGCCATTGAGCGAAAGCGCACAGAGGAAGTCTTAGAAGCCCAGCAGAGGTTTTTGCGGCAGGTCATTGATATTAATCCCAATTTTGTGTTTGCAAAGGATCGAGAAGGACGCTTCACATTAGTCAATGAGGCTGTCGCTGATATCTATGGGACCACAGTGGAAAACCTACTCGGTAAAACCGACGAGGACTTCAATCCCAACGTTGAGGAAGTAGAGTTTTTTCGACAGATGGATCTTGAGGTAATGGATTCCCAACAAGAACGATTTATTGCTGAGGAAGTTATTTCGGATGCAATAGGGAAACTTCATTATCTGCAAACGGTTAAACGGCCTTTGGTTGGAGCAGATGGTGTGGCGAATCACGTCCTTGGTGTTGCCGCTGATATTACAGAACGCAAGAAGGTTGAAGAAACACTTCGTGCCATAGTTGAAGGGACTGCGGCCGTTACCAGTTCCGATTTTTTCCGCTCACTTCTTCGGCATTTGGCTGTGGCGTTCAACGTTCCCTATGCCTTCATCTCTGAGTGCGTGGATACCACCAATACCCGGGTCCGAACCGTGGTGTTTCTCAACAAAGGCACGTTTGTTGAGAACGTCGAGTATGCCTTAGAGGGAACACCGTGCGAGGAAGTGATTGGAGGGAAGATCTGTTACCATCCCCGAGATGTTCAACGACTGTTTCCTCGTGATGCGGATCTTGTCGCACTAGGCGTCCAGTGTTACCTCGGTTTTCCTCTCTATGACTCATCGAATAAGGTGATTGGCCACCTTGTCATTATGGATGAGCACCCTGTTCTGTTTGATGCACGTACAGAATCCCTCTTGAAGATTTTTGCTGCCCGAGCAGGAGCCGAACTTGAGCGCAAGCAGTCGGAGGAGGCGTTGCGGAAGAGCGAGGAACACCTACGGTTTGTGACGGACAACTCGCCGGTGTGCATCGCCCATTGCGACCAGGAACAGCGCTACAAATTCGTGAACCGGCACTATGCGGAGATGCTTGGACTGCAGGCTCATGACATTGTTGGAAAGTTCCCGCGGGAGATTCTCGGCGAGGCGGCTTATGGCCATGCCCGTTTTTACATAGAGGCGGTGCTAGCAGGACAACATCCTGAGTATGACAATGTATTGCCGGTAACACCGAATGGGCAGCGGACAGTCCGTGTGAGCTATGCGCCCGAGCGCGATGCCTCCGGCCAAGTTATTGGGTTCCTCGCCTCTATCGTTGATATTACTGAGCGCAAGGAGTCGGAGATATTACTGAAGGCCAGTGAGGAACGCTATGCCATGGCCATGGGAGCTGTCGATGACGGCATCTGGGATTGGGAGACGGCAACCGAGCATGTGTATTTTTCGCCAACATGGAAAAAGCAGCTCGGCTATAAGGATCATGAAGTGCAGAATGTGTTTGAGGAATGGGTCAGCAGGATTCACCGAGAGGACTATGACCGAGTCATGGCTTCGCTCAAAAATCATTTTGACTGGAATCATCCGTATGAGTTGGAGTATCGCCTCTGGCATAAGGATGGAAGCTATGTGTGGGTTCTTGCGCGGGGAGCCTGTATCCGAAACGAACAGGGTAGGCCCATCCGGATGATCGGATCACATTCTGATGTGACCCAACGCAGAGAGGCCGAGGAAAAAGTACGGCAAACTGAGTTGCAGTTACGCCATTCGCAGAAGATGAATGCGATTGGCACTCTTGCGGGAGGAATTGCGCATGACTTCAACAACATCCTGGCGGCTATCATGGGCTACACCGAACTAGCCATAAACAAGTCTATCCAAGAGGAATCTGTGAAGCGATATTTAACCGAAGTACAGGTTGCTGGGTCACGTGCCAAGGAATTAGTAAAACAGATTCTGACATTTAGTCGCCTTGCGGAAGGGCAAAAAAAGCCATTACATCTTCAGCAAGTGGTTCAGGAAGTCCTTATGCTCATCCGAGCCACGCTTCCGGCCACCATTGAAATCAACCTGCAGGTGACCGCATCTTTCGATCTGGTGGAAGCGGATTCTACCCAAATGCATCAAGTGATTATGAACCTCTGTACCAATGCAGAATATGCGATGCGCGATCAGGGTGGCGTCTTGACCGTCAAACTGGAAACATTGGAGGAGATCGTGGATGTTGATCTGATGCATCACGAGGAACTCACTCCTGGCCCCCGTCTCCTTCTTACGGTCAAGGATACGGGCCACGGTATGTCTCCCGATGTTTTGGACAGAATCTTTGATCCATTTTTTACTACGAAGAATCCTGGGGAAGGTTCGGGGATGGGGCTCGCGGTGGCCCATGGAATTATAGCCGATCATCATGGGAGCATTACGGTGAAAAGTAGACTCGGAGAAGGGACGGCTGTTTCGATTGTTCTCCCTCTCCTTCCTGTTGAGGTGGCTGATACTGATGTTGATGAAGAACTTCATCTGACCATTCCCTACAAGCCTGGGCAGGGTCGTGTGTTGTTTGTCGATGACGAAGCCACGCTCGTGGTATTAGGAAAAGAACTGTTAGAAGAGTTTGGTTATGAGGTGACAACGATCACGAGCAGTCTGGATGCTCTGAAGGCATTTCGTGCTGCACCTGATCAATACGATATCTTGATTACTGACCAGACCATGCCCAACCTGTCTGGCGAAGCCCTTGCCCGTGAAATTTTTCAGATTCGGCCAGACCTCCCTATTCTCCTTTGTACAGGGTTTAGTCATACGATGACGGAGGAGAAAGCTCGAAACTTGGGAATTCGAAAATTTCTGATGAAACCGCTCTTTCGTCACGATCTTCTTCTTGCAGTCCAGGAAGTTATGGCGGAAGGGAAAAATAGAGATAGACATGGCGCATAACAATGTGTCGGTAAGCTTCCAGCATACGTCAATCAGGAGAAGCTTGGATTTGACAGAAGTAGGGTTCTACTGTACCTTGAATTTTATTGTTTGCTGAAATGGTCCGGCAGCGAGTATGAGAAAATAGATTTCGGACCCGCGATCGTATCGCGACCAGATCCTGCTCGGAGCGGACTTTCTCCTGATTCTGCCTCGTTTGGTTTCCTGTCTCAGTCTACGTACGATCCCACTAACAGAATGTCAGCACCTTTCTCCTTGAATAATGGGGAGCGTGATTCCTGAGCATGATGTCTGATGCGCTTGGGTATCTGCGCACATTGCATAGGTGTGTTGAATATGCCGGTTTCCCAAGGGCATGCGGCATTCTGCTGGTTTAACTTTTTCTTGGGATTAAGGAATATTTTTTTATGTCTGATTCTGTTTCTGTGTCGTTCGATTCCTTGGGTGTGTCTGCCCCTTTATTGCAGGCTCTCAACAAAGCCGGCTTGGTTGAGCCCACTCCTATTCAAATCAAAGCCATCCCCGCTGCTCTTGAAGGGCGTGATGTATTGGGTTGTGCCCAAACGGGGACTGGCAAAACTGCCGCGTTTGTCATTCCGATGATTGAGCGTTTGATGGCCGGACCCAAAGGTGCTCCCCGTGCCCTCATATTAGCTCCAACTCGTGAGCTAGCTTTTCAAATTCAAGAGACGATTGAAAAAATTGGACGCTCGCGTCGAATATTTGCCACCCCAATCGTGGGGGGGGCTGATATGAATGCTCAGATTCGTGGCCTGCGCCAACGGCCTGATATTTTGGTGGCCACCCCTGGTCGGTTATTAGACCACATGTGGCAGGGAACCATTTCACTAAACCAATTGCAGATTGTGGTGTTAGACGAAGCCGATCGAATGTTGGATATGGGGTTTGCCCCGCAGCTTAATCAAAT
>JAJDBO010000005.1 GCA_029261305.1 Nitrospirales bacterium | reverse complement strand
ATTGAACCACGCAACAATAGCCTTGTGGTCTTCCGGAGCTGCTATCACCATGAGGTGGTTCCGATACAATGTGCTTCGCAAGCCTTTGCCGACAGTCGCTTCACGATCAATGGCTGGATACGAAAGCAACCCGAGGCAACGGATGAAATTGTCACTGTTGAGGAGCCCACGGATGAGATGGCCACTGTTGAGGAGCCTACGGTTGAGCGCACTTTACGTCCCAAGCGTCGCGATAGTGTGCTAGAGGGTCGTGTCCGCGATGAAATGGTCCTGCTTTCCCCTGGGAGCAAACAGGCATTCTCGCTCAATCAATCGAGCCGAGCTATCTGGGAGCTGTGTGACGGCAACCGAACAGTGGGTGAAATCTCGCAAGCTTTACAACAGCGTTATGCGCGTGCCGAGGATGATCTGTCTGGCGACCTCACCACCGCCCTGTCCAAGCTGAAAGAAGTGGGAATGCTAGAGTTCCAGGAAGCCTAGTCCAGTCGAGGGGGGTAATTTCTGATCGTGCACTGCCGATCCTGACACGTCATTCCCAACGTCTGTTATCGGGAATCCAGGTTTGCATTTTTTTCATTCCGGATGGACCCCCGATAACCACTGTCGGGGGTGACTGACGGGATTTTTTCTCTTACGATTTCTGGGGTGCCGCTGACAATATTTTGGCCATTCGATCGTGAACGGTCTTGCCACCATCTTTTTCTTGGGTTTTTTTCTCCACCTGTTTTACTTGTTCATCAATCCAGCGGTAGGTCTTTTCTAAACCTTGCTCCAGTTTTTGCGTTGGTCTCCACCCGAGTTTCTGAACAATCAATTGATTGTCAGAATTTCTCCCACGAACTCCAAGAGGTCCGGGAATATGGTGTTTGCTCAATTGTTTATTGGCCAGGACCATCACCATATCTGACAGTTGATTAATCGAAAGCATTTCATCAGATCCAATATTGACTGGTCCTGTCCAATCCGACCGCATCAACCGAAGGGTTCCTTCCACACATTCATCGATATATAAAAAAGATCGAGTCTGTTTCCCATCACCCCAGATCTCGATTTCTCCGCCATCGCGCGCCTCGGCGACCTTTCGGCATATAGCGGCAGGAACTTTTTCACGTCCATCGCACCAGGAACCTTCGGGACCAAACACATTATGGTACCGAGCAATCCGGACTTCCATGCCATAGTTTCTGTGAAAGGCGAGAAACAAGCGCTCACTGAAAAGTTTTTCCCATCCATACTCACTGTCAGGATGTGCTGGGTAGACACTGTCCTCGGCACAGTTGGGGTTATTCGGGTCTAATTGATTATGCTCAGGGTAGATGCAAGCCGATGATGAATAAAAAATCCTTTTGATATTGTGTTGATGGCAGGTGTTCAGAATATTCAAATTTATCTGCGCAGAATTATGCATGACGTCGGCATCATTCTCACCCGTAAAGAGAAAACCGGCGCCTCCCATATCCGCGGCAAATTGATACACTTCATCAAAATATTGGTCCACCACACGTTGACAGAGTGATTGATCCCGCAGATCACCGGCAATAAAATCATCGGCTGCGGTTGTGGCGAATCTGGGATATTGCACATCGACCCCACGTACCCAGAATCCCTCTTGCTTCAACTTTTTCACCATGTGACTGCCAATAAAGCCACCGGCACCACACACTAATGCTCGTTTCATACCCCTCTCCTACCTAGCTTTCTATACATTTCGATTATTGTGGTGTCATCACTCTACATCAGGCTAATCAAAAATTCGAATTCTCAAAGCAACAACAGCATTGACAAGATTTTGAAATCAACTTTATAGCCGTCAAATTCCGAGGCAGAAAACGCCTGCGCCGAGGTCATTCTTTTTAGTTCTATACATGGTTAAAATAGAATGTTAAAGCATAAACCAGGAAAGTCGTCTTATCTGATGTCGGAAAGATCGCCTTGATGGTGATCAGTCAGCATGAACCCTTCACGTTCTTGGGTAATCCTCCAAACAACGAGGATCCTATTGGTACCTGTCTCTACAGCCGCAAACACATGACCGATATAGGTATTCTGTCCTATAGACTCGACCCATGCACCGTTTTCGCCGACCTCTACATCAGAGTCAGGGTTGATGAAATAATCTCTTTTCCTTGTAGGATCAAATAGGGTTGTCTCCTCTGGGACCCGAACCCAATACAAAGCCACTCCTGTTTTAACTGTTCTCCCATTCTCAAAAGTCGCCATTGCTTTTCCTGATGCATGGTTAATTTTTTTTGCAATCTCTTGGGGTTCATCGTAGAAAAACGACAGAGAGTAACGAGTTCCCTGGGTAACGGGGGTCACTCCGTGCCATATCGTATGGTCGTATAGAATTACACTTCCCGGTTCAATGTCCGGAAAGAAATAATTGCTCTGATTCCCTTCCTTGGGCTGGGGGACATTCTCCGGGATCACCCCTTGAAATAGTGGAGTTTTATCTACGTTGGAGCCTTCTGGAGCATTGGCGAGTTTTCCAAATTCGGATTCAGTGGGAATGAAATATAAATCGCCTCCTTCAAAGCTGGAATTCAAGATGAGATTTATGGTGTGCTTATTCGTGTCCAGATGCCCTTGGAGAGATTGCCGAACAGTGCCTGCTTGATACTTGCGAAAAAAAATCCAATCAAGTTGGTTGGGGAAGCCGGGAAAACGATCATCAAGTTTCTTTTTTAAAATCGGTAAATAGGGTTCTAGCATGGTATAAATTTCTGGAGAATAGACCTTCCCATGGTGGAATACATTAATGTCCACAACGGGTTTCGAATCGATTGGTTCTGGGTCCATCGTCCAGTTACACTGTTCTGCAGCATCAATAAGATTCTGGCAGCGTTCTTTTGAAATGAATCCTCTTATTTGCGTAAGGCCGACGGTACCTAATGTCCAATTTGATCCGATGCTTTCATTGCCCTGCACATTATCGATGGAAGCCTTACAGGTTTTTTGGAACATAAGTCACATCTCTATGAGTATCATTTGCACGTTTTGCCCCATTCCTGGGTTGCACTCAAAGTTCAATTATTTAGCCTTGTATAACATAGTTGCTTGGTATTGAAGTCTTAGTATGATTGCTACACTTTTTTGAGGTAGGAAAGATTTCCTTTATGATCATCCGTCAGAGTAAACAGTTCACTTTCTTGGGAAATCCTCCAAACAACGAGGATCCTATTTGAGCGTGTTTCTACAGCGGCAAACACATGACCGATATAGGTATTCTGTGCTATAGACTCGACCCATGCACCGGTTTTGCTAACCTCTACGTCGGAGTCTGGATTGATGAAATGATCTCCTTCCGCTCCAGGATCACACGAAACCGTCTCCTCTGGAGCTGGAATCCAGTACAAAACCACGCCTGATTTAATTGTTCTCTTATTCTCAAAGATAGCTTGCACGCTGCCTGATAACCCCTCAGCTTCACCCCTAATTTCTGGGGTCTCATCGTACAGAAATGATAGCGTGTAGCGTGTCCCTTTGGTGACAGGCGTCACTCCGTGCCAAATAGTGCTGTCGTACACCATTGGAACTCCAGCTAGCATGTCTGGAAAGAAGTAGTTGCTCTGATCCCCTTGCTCCTTAAGGGGAACATTTTCCGGACACACTCCGTGAAGCAGCGGAGTGAGGTCTAACTTGGAGTTTTCGGGTGCATTGGCAAGTTTTCCAAATTCAGAATCGGGAGGAATGAAATATAAACGGCCTTCTTCAAAATTGGAATTCAAGGCAAGATTTATGGTGTGCTTACAAGCGTCCCTGTGCCCTAAGAGGGCTTGCCGAATAGCCCCAGCCTGGTACTTACGGAAACAAATCCAATACAGTTGATTGGGCAATTCAGGAAAACGATCATCAAGTTCCATTTTCAAAATCGGCAAATACGGTTCTACGATTGTATAAATTTCTGGAGAATACACTACTTCGTGATTGAATACGTTAATGTCCATAACGGGTTTTGAATCGATGGAATCTGCCTCCATCGTCCAGCCGTTACGTTCACCAGCGTCAATAAGTTTTTGGCAAATTTCGTTTAAAATTAACCGTTTGATCTTTGTAATTCCGGCAACATGAATCCTTTGTGAACCGGTATGTTCCTTGGACTGTGCGTGATAAGCAGAGGTCATTCTTTTTAGTCCTACGGGCTTATTCTTGGCATTGCGTATGAATCTATCATATTGACCTTTGAACAGTAAGTGCTGGGTTTCCAATTAGTACCTAGGTAGGTCAAGGCCGGTGAGACCCTCAATGGTGAGAGTTCGGTTAAGCCCGACGGTCCCCCTAGAATAGTTCACCCTGGTAGGTACGATAAATCCAGTCTTCCGCGCAGTGCATCTTTTGCACGCGCTCGAAATTGTCCCTGACGGCGTCTAGTTTGCTGTAGTACAAATCCGAGGTGATCTGGTCGAAATCAAAATCGCCATTGTCATCATCGATCACTACGATACCCTCCGCATTAAAGTAGTCCCCGATGTCGGGCGCGCCCCGGTAAATCGGGATGGTGCCGGTCGCAAAACAATCGAGGACTTTCTCTGTGAAGTAGGTCGCGTACCAGCCGTTTTCAATGGCGACAGAAAACATGTAATCGTTCAAGGCAATTTCTTTGTGAGGAATGTGCCTTGTGGAATTACCGAAGAGATCGAAGCGGTCGCGATGGCGTTCGATGAAATCGTTCCGCCAGTGGTGACCGTCGCAGGAAATCTTGCCTGAGTTGACGGCCGAGATCAGTTTGTTCTTGAGGTGAACGCCGGGATCCAGAATCCAGGAACCACCCCAGATACAGAACCGGAAGCGGTCGTCCAGGGCGAGCAGTTCCTGATTGTGCGTAAAGATTGCCCGGAAGGTTTCAAAATATCCCAGGTATTCCTCTTTCAGATGCTGGATAAGTTGAGGCCTGATACTCTGCGATTCGAGGACCCAGCCGAACTTGGGTTTCTCACTGGGGTCTTTGGCGGCGTCGCGCATCATGCCGTCCAGGTAAAACGTGGCCTCACCCTCCCCCAAAAGAGACCATTCCACGACCTTGGGCAACTTGCCCAAGGTTCCGCAACGCCCCGTGTGGCTACCCGACGTATGGGTAAAATTGTTACCTACGAGATTCCAAACGACCGCCATATTGTCTCCGTTCACCTCAGGAGTTTTTTCAACATTTCCTCTATGAATCCCGGAAGAATCCGTCCGCGTCGATTAGTGTGTGGATCAACGGATCCTCCTTGCGCAGCGAGAAGCTGTTTGAATGGAACTTGACTTGTTCAAAGCAGTCACGCCACGCATCGCCGTTCTGCCGGAGGAGGCGACGCTGGCCGACCTTGTAGGTCTCGAAGCCGTGATCGTAGAGGAACTGGACGATCCGCTTGAGCGGTGCGTTCTCTTGCGGGCCCCGCCGGTCGTCTAAGCAGTCACTGGACTCGAAGACGAGGTATTCGATGGAGGCCAGGCTGTTGCGCATTCCGCGAAGGACCTTTGTGTCGTGCCCTTCACAGTCGATCTTGACGAGACGGATGACCGCGTCCGAAAGGCCGCTGCGTTCTATCAATTGGTCGAAGGTGATCACGGGAACCCCGGAAATCCTGTGACCGTCGCCATTCAGTGAGGCTAGTGAATACCCTGGCCGGTTCTCGGGGTAGTCAGAAATGGTCGACAGCGTCGCGGTCCCTTCGGAATCCGAGAGGGCGCATTCGACAAACTCGACTGGCCTCGAAAAGGAGCGCCCACGCAGTTGCTCGACATTGAGGGGATTCGGTTCGACCCCGAGGATTATCCCGTTCGATTCCGGACAAACGCTCAATAGGCGCTCGATGAATCCGCCTACGCAGCATCCGACGTCCACCGCGAGAACGAATCGCTTGTCGGTTCGCGGGGTGATGCGTGGCGAGAGCGCTTCCATAAGATGTTCAAGCGGGGCATTGCCGAAAAAGTCGTCACGTTCTTCTAGGTAGTAACGCGTGACCTCGTCGGGTTGATCGTTCATTCTGCGCTCCTGGGTCAATGCCTTCCTCCGTCGATGGTATTGCGCGCTATTGCGCTCCATTGATCAGGAATGCACGCGTAGGTCGCTCTCCTTCGGTTGCAGAGGGAGATGTTGGACTCCCAACCCAGCGCTGTGCGAATCTTTGTGTTCTCTCTGATCCATCTCAGGACGTTCCACTGTCGGCCATCACACATGTCTTCGGCCTCTGGGCTCAGAACTCTTGCTGTACATCGATATCGTCAATCGAATGCTCAATCATCCATTGAACTTGCTCAGGCAAGTGGCGCCATTCGCGCATGCTCTCGTAATTACGGATCGTGTAGTCAAACCGTGTGAAACCAAGATCGACACCAGCGGGAAAGACATGGGTGAAATTCGGATCCGCTGGGCGGTCATAGAGCGGGAGATGAAGTCGGTCGAGTCGTGTATTCAGCATGGCTGCCGTGACGGCAAACGTCGACCCGGAGAGTGCCAGGTGCCGGGCGTTGCGCAGCGTATGGAAGTCAACCTCAACATCGTCCGAGAGGATGGGCACGTGAGGCCAGCGCCTCTTAATCTCTGGAATCACTGGGCTGGGTCCTCCGTTGTGAAATTTCGTCTGTGTGATGACGACGACGTCCTTGTAGCCACACCGCTCGATCAACATTTCGTACCAACTGAGGGGAGGCTGCCCGTATTTCGTATTTGAGCCGTCGGGCTGGAAGATGTCGCCGGATCGGACATGGATTGCCAGCGTGTCCTCGCCGAGTGGCTCGTGCTTCGAACTTGGTTCAAAGAGCGGTTTGATGTGCTCCTGCATACAGTCGTAGCGGTGCCTGAAGCTCAGGAGTCGTGTCGCTTCGTTCCCGTGAATGAAATGATTCAGCACCTCGATCCGCTCGGGGTCGTAGGACTTGCGGTCAACCGAAAAGTCGAACGCGATCGCGCTATTGTTCAAGGTCTGGAACGCAAGCGGTCTCGGAACCACGAGGGTCGCCTCCTGCAACTGTGCGTACATGATCGAGTGACACAGGTGAAAGAGATAGTTGCCTATCCCGCCGCCGGGATTCGGTCTTGCCACGATGAGCACTCGCTCTCCTCCGCCTAGCCAGTGAAGCCGAGGGCTTCACCTATCTCGTCAGGAATAGGAATTGAAAAGGCCTTGTTGACTGGACGGCAACGTACCAAAGACCTCAGGAAAGGGTCAATTCCTAGCCTTCGATGTCCGACAAAAGATGTTGAGAGAGTTTCCTTACAGGAGAGGCATAATTGTGCCTAGGCGCAACTCCCCACATTGGAACAGACTGGCAAGAGAGTTGATATCGTGAAACGGAAATGTCAAGAACCATAATTGGTCAAACTCTGAATTGGTTCAGAACCCATCAACTTTTTGCTGGCCTGTTGGTTGTGGGGTTACTTGCGCCCTTGGGTGTCACCCTTGGAGGCATTCCCTTTTCGGAAACCCTTTTCGGAACAGAGGGCGCACAGCAGGTTAATGATCACGCCAATTCTCCAGTGCAGGTCGAACCACCCAAACCCTCTTGGGACCTGAATACCTATGGTCCAAACAAAGCGACACTCATTGAATTGCCCAGCGATCCCAATTTACGGCGCGTTGAAGTGACCCAAGCGGATACCAAAGACTGGTGGAACATTCGATTACATCACAAACCTCTCATTGTCGTGGGGCAGGAGTGGTACTCCTTGCGTTTCCGAGCCCGGGCAGATGATGTGCGATCAATGGGGATGGCCGTGACTCAGGCCCATGGTCCAGGGAAAATTCTTGGTTTGTATCGTGACGTTCCCCTGATGAGGCAGTGGCAAGATTTTGAATGGGAATTTCGTGCGACCGAGGATGATAGCAATGCTCAGGTTGCTTTTTATATGGGTGGGTGGAAAGTCCCGGTGGAGATCACTGCCATTCGGCTCCTGAAACTCTCTCATAAAACGCTACGATGGAATCTCTATTTTCGAGAGGACAGTGAAGCTGGGTTGATGAGGATCCCCGAATTTCCTCTTGGCACTCGAGTCGCGATTACCAAAACGTTTAACAATACCCCCAAGCATATTCAATTGATTCAACAAGGGGTCATGCTCCAGGCAAATACACGATACCGATTACGATTTCAGGCACGTGCTGATCAACCACGAGACATGGATGTGGCGGTGAGCCAGGTCGAGTATCCTTGGAACAGCTTGGGTTTGAAGCAACAGGTGTTGCTCACCTCTGAATGGCAGCTCTTCGAATGGGAATTTGTCGCGACGGACACAGATAGAAACGCCAGACTTGTTTTTGATCTAGGCGGCTCCAATATTCCGGTGGACATCAACGCCGTGTTATTGCAGCGCGATTCAAAAATGGTGATTCCCGGTGAGAATTCCTCAGCCTCTTCTTTGGGTGGAGCTCCTGATGGCTTACCTGCGGTAGCGCTTCGGTAATGCCATTCGGAGAATGGGAATGTTGAAATGACTAGGAGCCTGGAAGTGACAGCCTTTCCCGGACCTCCGGCAACGCGATAAATTCAGCCCAGAACGCGTGACTATATCGCCTGGCACTTTCGCGGTTGAGATGCGATCCGTCGGATGTTCGCAAATCTGGGACTTCGGGACGCACGACTGATACTCCGAGCTTTTCCGAAAAATAGGCAAGGTGCCCGATCCGAGTCGATCCATAGGGAACCATGGTCAACACCAACACACTCCCACGCCGGTTCAGCTCCTGATGCAGTTCTCGCGCGAGCGGTAGATAGTCCGCATAACTTGCTTCCTCCTCGGCATACCCTACCGGGTACTTGCCGCTCCCTTCCAACGACGGATACCACCAACCGGTACGCGAAGATCGATAGTAGATATACCCAGGCTGAAATTCCTTTCTGAAGTACTCGATTTTTGGGACCAGCTGATGCAGACGATATTGGATATTCCACCAGGACGTGGCTTCGAATTGGTTTTTCATAGCATCCCATTTGCTCATTTGTATCGCCTGGCGTGACATCTCAGAATATAAGTCCATGTAAAAATATGGGCCGCCTACTGCAACCACGACCTTTGGTCTGAGATCATGTTTTCGTATCAAGTCCAACGCAAACCTGACTCGTTCCGAGTGTCCCATCCCCAGTGAAAACATGCGGATGCCGAACGCGTCTGCGCTGGGGAGCAGAAACTCACCTCTCAAACCAAGTGGCATTCGTGAATTGCCGATGAATAACACGTCTGCCTGCTGCACATGAATGATGGAGTCACCAAGGTCATGATAGAGAATCGATTGGCTCAATTCTGGCTGCCGGCCGTGTATAAAAAAATACTCAGGGTCAGATGGAACGTCGAATTCCGGGGTGAATTCGACGCTGGGGAAATCGCCTGGGCGCAAAGGGAGTATTGGTAATAGCCAGCTCGAAAGGATGATAGAAACAGTCACCACACTGCTTATTAAAAAAAGTTTGACGGTATGTTTTGATTGGTATTGGGATGTCATAATTAAAATTGAAAGTAAATGAAACGTTGATCGGTCGAATATAAACTGGCTACAGCATACATCATGATGCCCGCGTAGATACTCCGTTCCCAGATGCTTGGCGGGATCGCGAAACGCTCCGTCACAAATGCACGAATATGCATGGCGACCACTGGAGTGATAAACCACCAGGCCGCGGTCACCAAGCCCCCACTCCTTGAATATGCGAGGCCATAGTCGAGTATAGACCATAGGCCTACCACCGCATTGTCTAGCACCTGCCACGCCTGGGGAAGGTCCTCCGCGCGAAAGAACGCCATGCTGAATATCCAGGTGCCTTGCACTACCACGTACCACCACACGGCAAACATGCATATCATCAGCCCTTGTTTCTTCGTGCCGACATTGTGATGTAAATGATGGTAAATGCCGGTGACCCGCTCAAGCGTTATCGCGATGGCGTGCACGGCCCCCCATACAATGAAATTCAATCCGGCGCCGTGCCACAGCCCACTCACCAGCATGACGATGATCAAATTCCGACATGTCCACCACAGTCCATCTCGGTTGCCGCCCAGTGAGGCATACACATAGTCCCGCATCCACTGTGACAGCGTGATATGCCATCGGCGCCAAAAATTACTAAAGCTGGTCGCGAGGTAGGGTGCATTGAAGTTGATCGGCAGTCTGAAGCCCAGTTGATAGGCCATGCCCCGAGCGATGTCTGTGTATGCCATTAAATCGCATAACAACTGACAGGCGAAGAACACCAATAGTGAAAATGCCAATGCTTCTGGTGCATCAGGTCTTACCGCTTGCTTCCAAAAGCGATCGACCACGAATCCCAAATTGTCGGCAACGACAACCTTGAGAAATAATCCGCGAAGGATGAGATATGCGCCCCAGGTGAAGATACGCCCGTGGATACGACGTTTCCTCGACCACTGATACAGGAATTGAGTCGCCCGAACGATAGGTCCAGCCAGAAGCTGCGGGAAAAAGCCGACGTACAAGGCAAAAGAACCGAAGTTCGTCTCCGGTGCTATACGCCCTCGATACACATCGAACGTATAGCTTAAGGACTGCAATGTGTAGAATGAAATGCCTATGGGCAACAGAATATCAGCGATAGCGAACACCGAATCTGGATTAACAACCTGATCGGTCATGTCGGCATACAGGCCAGTGAGAAATCCTGCATACTTGAAATACCCAAGCAAACCAAAATTGATACCTAAGGCCAGTAGCAATACCAATCTGCGCAGGCCCGCCTTATCGGTCCCGCCCAATACCCTCCCGGCGGTGTAACTGGTGATTATGCTGATCAGCAAAAGCAAAACATAGGCAGGCACATGCCAGCCATAGAACTGGAGGCTAATAAGCCGTACAAATACCAAACGTTTTGTTTGTCTCTCCCTACGGTAAATCTGCAAACCAGGATCACGAGATAAAAAATCAGAAACGAAACCGAAATGAAGCTCATATATCGTGTCGAGTCCTCAATGAAGCCAACCCTACAATCGCTTGTGATTTGTATTCAAACGTAGTGCCTGAGATGAGTTAAAAAGACGCAGCGTCTCGGGTTGCCATGGTTGATTATCTCCACCAATGGAGAGCCGCCACGGTGAAGGAGAGTACCAAAGTAGAAACAGAAGCGCGAGGGAATCGAGAGCCCAAAACACAACTTCTGCGGGCGGAATAGGAATAGGGGGCAGACCTAGAGAAGAACTCACAATGATGCATCTGCAACACCTGAATTAGCTTGTACTTCCTAAGGAATTTGAAGAACTAGTGAAGAATGCAGACGCTCACGGGCTTCAACTCGTGAGGGTTCTGTGACAGGTCCTACCCCCTCGTGGCAATCGCTACTTTCGAACGAACTCAAAAATACATAGGGGCTCATTATCCTCGAAGAATCTATTTTTGGAGCTTCCTTCAACTCAGGATGAGATAAATCACGGTCGCTAATAGGCCAGCACCGGGGAGTGTAAACAACCAGGCGTATAATATCCGTTTGGTCACGCCCCACTTGACAGCGGATAGGCCTCGCACTGCTCCAACCCCCATGATGGAGGAGGTAATCGTGTGAGTCGTACTCACGGGCAGTCCGATTTGTGCAGCCGTCATGAGCACAACCCCAGCTCCGGTTTCCGCCACAAACCCGTGGACGGGTTCAAGCTTTACAATGTTCATCCCCAAGGTTTTGATGATCTTCCATCCACCCATTACCGTCCCCAAACCCATTGCTAAGGCACAAGAGACGATCACCCATGTTGGCACATCCGCCGTTGATATTTGACCAGACGATAACAGTGCGAGGGTAATGATGCCCATGGCTTTTTGAGCATCATTGGCTCCGTGGCTAAAGGCCATAAAACCTGCAGAGACGATTTGCAGTCGCCGAAAAATCCATACGCCAAAACCTCGCTGGGATCGATAAAACATCCAGCTGATGAGCACCATCAGCAAAAACGCCACGACAAACCCAAATAAGGGAGAAAAAATCAACGCTTTCAGAACCTTGAAGAGCCCTGATATTTTCACGACGTTCACCCCGCCGTGAATGAGCCCAGCTCCAACCAACCCACCAATGAGTGCATGGGATGAACTTGAGGGCAGCCCTAAATTCAATGTAATAAAATTCCAAATGATCGCGCCCCCTAACGCCGCCACCACCACAACTTCCGTCACTGCGCTTGGATCAACGATTCCTTTTCCAATGGTTTTGGCCACGGCGGTCGACATAAACGCCCCTGCCACATTTAACACTCCCGCCATCAACACCGCAGATAATGGACTCAGGACTCGAGTGGAGACGACAGTGGCAATAGCATTGGCACTGTCATGCCAACCATTTGAAAAATCAAACAGCAACGCCAGCACGACAACCAAGATGAGCATAGCGCCAAAATCAAACATTCGTCATGACCTGATGTATATCATCCGAGCATATTCCAGACAGAGGCATCGTGCGCAATGAAATAGTAGTTATCATTTGGTTGGGGTAAACGAACAGGGATTTTTCTTTAGGTGGCTTTCAGGGCAATACGTTCCAAGACATTCGCCGCATCTTCACAACAATCGGCTCCGGTTTCAAAACTTTCGTAAATTTCTTTCCATTTCAAGACCACGATGGGATCTTTTTCTTCATCGAATAACGTGGATATGGCGTTGCGACTCAATCGGTCAGCTTCATTTTCCAAACTGTTCACATGAATACTGAAATGATTGGCATCCAGCCCACCCTGAGCCAGCAGATCTACCCCTTTCCCAACTTCCACTGACGCCTTATACAAAATATCCGCTAACTTTACAGCCGCCTCGGTGGGCTGCCTGATTTTATAAATGAGAAACAAATCTGCCACTGCATCAATTTCATCAAGAATATCATCTAACGCCGTCGCTAAATCATGAATATCCTCACGATCTAGGGGGGTAATAAACGTCTGATTGAGTCTTTTGACGATATCATGGGTAATCTCATCCCCTTGATGCTCGATATCTTTAATCTGGCTGACTTTCTCTGGGATATTCTGAAAATCCTCCATCAATTCTTTAAGCCGCCGCCCCCCTTCAGTCACATTATTCGAGGACTGTTGGAATAAATTGAAAAACGCTTCTTCCCGCGGCATGAAGTTAAACATGTCTCTCGGTCCTTCCTTTCATGAACGCCCTTGGGGATGACCGGTTCCACCTAGTCAACATCAATCATAATACTCCTCTCCATTACACAATATTCTCAAAGAAATCCAACCCCGCATGGACAGGCCACATTAAAGGATACAATCACCTAGACTGTTCATTTTATTAGGCAAATTGGCCTCCCAAGGCCTTTCAGCAAGGAAGGAGGCCACACGGTTATTTTTCCAAACGTCAATGACTCCAGAAAATGCAGAACAGCATCTTAAGCGAAATACACTCAACATAAAGAATGAATGCTCACCTTCCGATAAAATGAAAGATTGGGTGAAGTCCTCGAGTTTAACTCTTTCTAATCAAAGGGGTGCTGTGTCGTGGACACAAAGAAACTGGCAAGAACCTCTTTAGGCTATTTCATAAATATTGTTGATAAACCAAATTCGCCATGCAGGATCTGAAGAAATTCCATCCTCAATCTAGGAAATCAAAGGGATAGAGCCTTCATTGACAACCGAGAATCCCTGAAAGCTGGCAACAGAAAAATGTCAACCATCGTACAAGTCCCAGGAAAAGACTCAGAGACCTTACCAGGAAGTATTTTTCAATTTCGATTTCTTGCCGAGGCCTCTCCCAGCGGGATGATTATTATTGACCCTCACGGCCAAATCGTCTTAGCCAACTCTCTGACGCTCACGCTTTTTGGCTATACCCGCGAAGAGTTACTAGAGCAACCCCTCGAGCTACTCATCCCCAAACGCTTTCGAGCCACCCATCCCCAGAAACGTCAAGCATTCTTCGAGGCCCCTGAACCACGCGCCATGGGCAGTGGGCGAGATTTATTTGGACTTCGAAAAGACGGCAGCGAATTCCCCATTGAAATTGGCTTGAACCCTGTCCATACCGAAGAAGGCATGTTTGTCTTGGCATCAATTGTCGACATCACGACACGAAAAAACGCAGGGGCCGAAATTCGAGAACGTGAGGAACGCTTTCATTCAATTATTGAAGCGTCACCGAGTGGGATGATCATGATTGATCAACACGGCCAAATTGTCTTAGCCAACTCCCTCACACTCACTCTTTTTGGCTATGAACGCGAGGAACTTTTGAATCATCCTATCGAGATGCTTCTCCCTGATCGATATCGGGCCAACCATCCTCAGAAGCGCCAAGCATTTTTCGAATCCCCCGAACCACGCGCCATGGGCAGTGGGCGAGATTTATTTGGACTTCGAAAAGACGGCAGCGAATTCCCCATTGAAATTGGGTTGAATCCTGTTCGCACAGAACAAGGCACATTTGTCTTAGCGTCAGTGGTCGATATTACAACACGAAAGAGGTATGAGCACGAACTCCAATACCAACAAGAAAATCTTCAGCGCATGGTTGAACAGCGAACCAGCGACTTATTGAAAGCCAAAGAGTCCGCGGAACAGGCCAATGCTGCGAAATCAGAATTTTTGGCCAACATGTCGCATGAACTCCGTACCCCAATGCATGCCATACTCAGCTTTACCCGATTAGCAGAAAAGAGCCTGGCAGCCCAGGCTAACGAAAAGGCACAACATTTTTTATCCCAAATTGGTGATAGTGGAAACCGCCTTCTCTTGTTACTCAATGACTTGCTCGACATCTCAAAATTGGAATCAGGAAATACGATGTATAATTTTGAGCGGTATGACATACGAGAAATCGTTGACCGTGTCTCCCGTGAATCCGAATCCCTGCTTCAAGAAAAGCAACTCCAGTTCGACATTGTTGAAACACAGCTTGACACCAACATAGAAATTGATCCTCAAAGAATGCACCAAGTATTTTTTAATTTGCTATCGAATGCCATTAAATTTTCGCCACACGGAAAACGTATTTTGGTCACAATGCAGCCCACCGTGGCCTCTCTTGGACGCCGGGCAACCGATTCTTCCCCCGAGGATGCCCTTCGTATCACCTTCGAAGACGAAGGAGTAGGAATTCCTGAATCGGAGATGCAAGGTATTTTTAATAAATTCGTCCAAAGTAGTAACACCAAGACTGGTGCAGGGGGAACTGGCTTAGGCCTGGCCATCTGCAAAGAAATTGTTGAAGCCCATCGGGGAGAAATTTGGGCACAAAACCGCACTGAAGAAGGAACGACCTTTACCATTATCTTGCCCTTTTCCCATATCCCTGACTCCAAGACAGTTAAGGAACCTCAAAATGTCCGATAATCAAACCACGATATTGCTCATTGATGACGATCCGAACAATTTGGAAATATTAGTGTGTTATCTCGAAGATGCGGGGTATTCGAGCGTGACTGCCACTCAAGGATTGGAAGGACTCGAGATCTTACAGCAGCATCCCAACAAGTTTCAGGCCATTCTTCTGGATCGAATGATGCCGGAAATGAATGGGATAGAATTTCTCGGTCGAGTCAAAAGTGATCCGGCATTTACAAAGCTTCCAATCATTATGCAAACTGCCGCGGCCTCTCCACAGGAAATTCAAGAAGGCATTGATGCCGGATCCTTTTATTACTTAACCAAACCTTTCACAGAAGAGGTTTTACTCTCTATCGTGAAAGCGGCAGTGCGAGATTTTCAACAATATGAAGATCTTCAGGCCCAAGTGGATCGAGGTTCTGATTTATTTACTTGTCTCAATACGGCAGAATTTCAAATCCAAACATTAGAGGAAGCGAACGCCTTGGCTGTACATCTTTCCCGAGCATTCCCCGACCCCTATCGAGTCGCACCAGGATTAATTGAGCTACTCTTCAATGCCATTGAACATGGCAATCTCCAAATCTCGTATGCAGAAAAGACCCAACTTGTCGAATCCGGGCAATGGGAAACTGAAATAACTCGTCGATTGACAGATCCAGCCTATTCGGAAAAATATGCCACCCTTCGATTTCAACGAAAGTCTCACTCCATTGAACTAACCATTGAAGATGGAGGACAGGGATTTAATTGGCAACAATATATGAAGGATGGAATCGAACTCGCATGCACCTCCCACGGCAGAGGGATTGTGATGGCCAAGGCCCTCAGTTTTGATACATTCGAATATCTAGGTAAGGGCAACATTGTTCAGTGTACAGTGAACCTATTTCCAAATGCCGAACACGAAAACCATCATTGTGGGTTAGAAATAGCTTTAAGCAGTCCAGCGACCTAGAACCACGCTCCACATATATCGGATCGAGAGCCTTAAGAATATTTTTTCGCCAAAGGAAACGCACACCATGACCATCACCGAAGAGAGCAAACACAAAGCAAAAATATTGCGCCTGGTCGGAAACTTTGACTTTAAGGCTCGACATGTATTTAACACCGCTGTTGAAAACATTAAGAAAGATGGGGCAATTCACATCATTTTAAACCTCAAAGGAGTTCCCTATCTCGACAGTTCAGGACTTGGCCTTCTGGGAAATTTGGAGAATCAACTCCGCTTAGAAAATAAGAGAGCCAGTCTGGTATGCCTGCAAGAACATGTGGAAAAAATAATTCTACTCGCGAGGTTGGAGGCACGGTTTTCTATTTGCCAAACAGAAGAAGAGGCGCTAGCAGGAAAACCCCAGGTCTCTCTCGGCAACCCCGTATCAAGCGGAAACCTCTAAGGCTTTTTCTTCAAAAGCACCCTTCTCCATAATGACGACAAAAAAGCTTAGAGCCCATGGTCGTGTACTCCTCGATTTGTAACCTCTAGTCCATCGCCCCACTCACTGAACATGCATCCTCAGACTCAGCAAGTTTCCGAAATTTCACCCGATAAACTGATAAAGAATTTTTTTAAGATAACATCAAAATAATTGTAATATTTGTTCTTCTTGGTACACTCATCTCAGTGTTTCATCCTATTTATGTATGTTCAAAGATGCTACATGAACAAACCGCCCATGCTTCTTCAATTTCTCATCGAAAATCTTGATGAGCTTTCCCCATCATCTTAGTTCACGAGCCCTTTGAACCCTCGCCAAATTTCAATATGCCACACACGACCTTGATAAAGACTGCATCTTGAAACAACAGAATGTCATGATGACGTTTAGCAAGATATCATTCAGACAATCCGCTAACGAAGGAGATGTTATGTTAAACAGGTTCCCATACACCACAGCCTTTTCAGGATCAAAACATCCTCCTTCAGGGAGCATCCAGTCTCATTTTAGGAACAGCCTCAAAAACTCCTTTGTCCCATTGATCGCAAGCGTGCTTTTGATGTCGAGTCAGGGGTTTGCCCAAATATCTGACCCAGATCAACCTCAGGTAACTGGGACACATATCATCACCCCTCATGACAGCATTCCACGCTTCTGCTCAGAGCCCACCACTATGGCCCAAACCTCTGGACCATGGTCAGATCCGGACACCTGGTCAACCAATCAAGTGCCTGGGTCTGAGGCCCGCGTCACCATTCCACAATCCATCACAGTTACCTATGATCTGCGTAGCGACGTAGAAATCGACTGCATCGAAATCGCGCAGCAAGGAGAGTTACGTTGGGTAACCAGTCAAGATACTCGATTGCGTGTCACAAACCTTCAAGTATTGCCGCACGGCGCCCTGACCATCGGCACAGAAACTACCCCCATTCATTCCAATCATCATGCAGAATTGATCATTCGGGATATACCGCTTGACGTGAACGGGAAAGATCCTGGGCAATATGGAAATGGGCTCAATGTCTTTGGGACCATTACGGTATACGGGACACCGCAAGATCGAACCTATCTGCGCTTTGCCAGTGAAGACAAAGCGGGTGACACTACGTTAGAATTAGAGCATTCCCCAGTCGGCTGGAAGCCTGGAGATCGGTTACTGATTCCCGATACACGACAGATTCCGTTTCGCAAGAAACAAAAATACTTCTCTCAAGCTGAAGAACCGACTATTCTTTCTATTGTTGGAACGACCGTCACTGTAAGCAGTCCTCTACAATTTGATCACGCAGGTCCACGAAATGCCGATGGTGTTGTAGGACCCATTGAGTTACGTATGCTCCCTCATGTGGCAAATTTGTCACGAAATGTGACGATCCGATCCACTCGTCTTGATGAAACCGCGAAAACCACCTACTGCATGAGTGCACAAAATATGGCTGAAACCTCGACCTGTGTCACGCGTGGGCATTCTTTATTTCTGCGTAGAGCCTCAGTGGATATCCGCTACGCTCATTTGGAAAATCTCGGTCGCACAACCAATGACTCATTGAATAATACCACCCTTGATGCCAATGGAAATGTGACGAGCATTGGCACAAATCAAATCGGCCGCTATTCCCTCCACATGCATCGCGTCATGGGCCCTGTCAACCCATCGAATACCGGACACCAATTTCATCTGATTGGCAATGTCATTGAAGGCATGCTCAAGTGGGGCATTGCCATTCATGATAGTCACTACGGTCTCATCAAGGATAATATCGCCTACGACGGACAAGGAGCCGCGATTACCACAGAAGATGGCAATGAAAGCTTTAATGTTTTCGACCACAACTTTGTCGTTCACACCAAAGCAGGAAACCAAGAACAGGTTATCGAAAGCCCCGGTCGAGGGGGCGTATTTTCCAGTCGAAAACTATTCGGTACGACACGTGATGGGTTTTGGTTTAGCGGCATGAATAACTACGTTCGAGACAATGTGGTAGCCAATGCTCCAGACTTTGCCTACAATTACAATGGCTATTACCTCACACCGAACCAACCAATTCCAAATTTCCGTGGCGCCAATATGGCCACTGACTCCACCATACATACGGCACTTCCAGTATTAGAATCGGCTCGAAACGAAGCCTATGGGGCGACAGGTCAAGGTCTCTGGGCCACGTGGTCGCGAGGATGTTGTAGCGTGGGACGTTATGTGGAAGTCAGCCTCTTTCAGTCCTATCGCATTTGGCATGTCAACCATAGCGGAGCGGAATTTTTTCACGAAAGTCGGAATACCCTCGATGACTTTATCCTAAGAAATGACGTTGCGATTACCGCACAAAGTCAGGGTGGAAGCGTTCGCTTTAATCGTGGCTTCCACTTTGCCAATTCCTCTTATGAAAATGGTCAAACCATTTTCCGGAATATCGACATGCAAGGCTTTAACGTTGGCATTCAACTTCCTATTAAACCCGAAGATGGAACCAGCGAAGACAACATCACCCTTCTTGAAAACAGCTTCCTCAAAAACTATGTCAACATCCAGGAAGGCCTCCCCACAGTGGACTACCGAGAATCCCATATTCGAAATGTTCGAACCGAGCCTCTCAATATTCCCGCCATTTCCGGACAACCAGCCCAACCGACATCCATTGAAATGCGATATTCACTGAGCAGACGTACTATTCTTCCAGGACGCACGAGCCATACATACGTATTCGACTTTAACGGAATTCCCGGCAATGACTTTGAAGTCTATTTTGAGGAACAATCACCCGACTACCCAATTCCACCGGCACCAGATTTCAATGGGCGTTTAATTGGTTGCCCTGAAGCAAATCTGACCAACCAAGAATGTATGGCCCAATATGGGGTTGCCGTGGCGGGAGTTGTGGCTCCCTGTCTTGAGATGGATGGAGAGATTACCTGTGAGTCCGCCAAGGCGCGAGCTGAAACCCTCGGAGTCAAAGGTCTCGTCTTTTTTACCGATGCCCCTGAAACCAACCCACGACCAATAGCGCCTAGCAATGTGCGCATCATGGCATCGAATCCCCTCGCGGGAACGGTCACCCTAGCGTGGGACGCAAATCCTGAAAACGACATTAATGGCTACCATTTGTACCAACGCACACTTACAGGCACATTTGGAGCTGCTATGGTCCTAGGGAATATCACCGAAACCGTCATCGCCAACCTACAACTCGGGGAAACATATGTTTTTGCTTTGACAGCCGTTGACACTACCAACCAAGAGAGCAATTTCTCCATTGAGGTCAGTCCTCCAAACACGGATCCCGTGGCCGTGGATGACTCCGCCACAACACCAGGCACGCCTCCGGTTATGATTGATCTTGCTGGTAACGATCAAGACGAGGAAACGGGTGTTGATCCCAGCAGTATCACCATCGTGAATGGCCCTCAACATGGA
This sequence comes from Nitrospirales bacterium, assembly GCA_029261305.1. The sequence goes on along the minus strand of JAJDBO010000005.1, from coordinate 10,481 downwards.
ACGATTTCGGTTCATCCTGATGGCACCGTCACCTACACGCCCCATAGCACGGATACGTTTACCTATACCATTCGAGATGCAAATGGGATTGTATCAAATGTGGCCACCGTCACCATTCAGGGTGACAGTGGGTCGGCAACACCCTAGGTCGATTCCCTTCAGGAGAGCCCTTTACCTTCAGGAAAAGGGCTCTCTTACTGAGTTGCTTCTTTCCCCAAAAGAAACTCAGCGCGTAACGTTTCAGCTGTTCCTCTATTCCTCCCTCTTTTCCTCTATATCTGAGGTTGAATATTTCCTAAGTGCCTGGCACTCTAACGATCAACATGAATTCAATTCACCTTTCCCGGCGCCTAGGGTTAAGAGGGCACGGATATTTGGAGAGCACCTTTATGGAAATGGATCAATCGAGTTTAGAACGCATTAAAGCCTTTTCTCAGTTTCTTCAACGCGCCCAGGAAAACGGGGCAAAGCTATCGTTTCTCAGTACTCCAACTGAACATGGTGACAATATTACGGCTTCGGCGACTATAGAGGGAGACCGCCAGAATATTGGCCTCCTCTTTTGGGATGTCACCTTGCTACAAAATCAAGGATTGGCAGACACCTTAGATGATGACGATCTAGCCTTAGGCATGAACATCACCGATGGCATGATTGAGGATGCTGATAAGATTTTAGCCTTTGCGGAAACTGAGCTTGCAAAACTGTAAATCCCTTGGGGTCAACAGCAGGAAAGGATGATGGCATGCCTCAGCTCATTGAACAACCAAGCGTCATTCCACCGCCCGGAGAAAACCCGAAACTCATTGAGGAATATGCAGGACGCGTAGCGACAAAAACTGAGAATGTGAGTATCGCCAGAATTGTCTGCCCACCAGGATGGATTGAAGTTGGTCAGTGCCCGGAGTTTACAGAGACGAAAGTCATTCTCAAAGGCATGTTACAAGTGGAACACAAGGGTGGGTTTATGTTAGTCCGCGCTGGGCAATCCGTTATTTGCCATCCTGGCGAATGGGTACGATATAGTGCCTGCAAAACTGACGGTGCGGAGTATGTCACAGTATGCGTCCCTGCCTTCTCCCCCACGACCGTTCACCGGGACCAAGAATAGGATTTGAAGTAGCCTCAATCATTTCAATTCGCATCGTTTTCCTTAGCCAACCCATAGGCCTAGGTTGATTTCGAAGGATTGTAAGAGGTCGATAGGGTCCATTTACCTTTCTTACCTCCTAACATTTTTTCCCTTGACCTGGCAGACACATTTTCCCACCGCCTTGTGCTCCAATTTCTACACCTGGGAGTTTGACTTTTGGGGTTTTTATTTTTACTGAAGGGCCATGAACCTGGCAGCCTGTCAATAACAGCAGCATCGCCATCATCATAAATATTGCCGAATATTTCATAAGCCACTCCTTGCCTTTGAGTTTCCGAATCATTAATTTTCCCATTTACGCATGAGTACTTTTCGGTCTCATTGAAGATTTCTGCAATAAATGTTTTAGCGAACCAAGAGGCTCGATCGAGTACGCGCACGATCACATTTCAACCGAAATGATTCGGAAGAAACATGATCGTGTGGAATATTAAGAATAGAAGAGAAGAAGAAAGAAGGTAGGGTCACACAACAAAAAGAAACAGCTACCGATTCATACCCACCATAGAAATATCCCTCGAATTTAGCTATCACGCAACAGATGCACAAACAACCCATCACGAAGCTTTGGCTCAAACCACGTACTCTTAGGTGGCATGGTGCGCTCAACATCGGAGACAGCCATAAGTTCATCTACTGTCGTGGGGTACAGCCAAAAGGCGACTGTCCAATCTCCCCCATCAACTCTAGCCGCTAATTCTTTTGGTGGGCGAACGCCTCCCACGAAATCTATCCTTGAGTCTGAACGCTGATCTTTGATGCCCAGGAGTGGATCAAGAACACGATCCGTTAAGACTGCAACCGCGAGCGCACTCACCGGATCTTCTTTCATGGCTTGTCGTTGTTCTGGAGTAATTTGGGGCGTAGCACGATACCACTGACGCTCCAAATACATATCAAAACCCGCCTCTGGAGCTTGACCAGGATCTTGAATGAGTTTCAACTCATAGTGAGGTGCTAACGCTTCTAAGAATTGTTTCGAAGTCTGGCCATGTAAATCTTTCACGACCCGGTTATAGGGAAGAATTTGCAATTCGTCATGGGGAAATATCACGGACAAAAACCCTTCTTCGTGATGACCAAACTCCCCCCCCCTTCTTTGAGAACGGGCAGCACGTACTCGACTCGCAGCCGCTGACCGATGATGCCCATCGGCAATATAGAGAGATTCAACGTCTTGAAAGTCATCGATCACCTTTTGAATTACCGCGGGATCTCGCAGGCTCCAGACCGTATGTTCCACGCCATCCTCAGCCGTGAACTGGGAATCCGGTGTGGTGGCGACGATATCGCAAAGCCAGTTTTCAAAGCTTTTCGTACGGCGGAAGAATAAGAGCACAGGGCCAGATTGAGACTCATGAATCTCAATGATTTTCACTCGATCGTTTTCTTTGATTGGCCGGGTAAATTCATGTTTTTTGATCACCCCACGGTCATATTCATCCACAGAAGCCAACGCCACCAGCCCTGTCTGCATATGAGTCCCCAAGCGTTGTCGATAGACTCCAAATACCGGGTGTGCTTCTTGGGCCATCATACCATTATTGATGAGCCCCTGGAGATTGGCAGCCCCATGAGCATAGACTTCATCCGAATACGGATCGGTCCCATCAGCAAGTTCAAGTTCAGCTCTTCCCACTCGAAGAAAACATTGCGGATTACCTTCCGCTATCTTACGTGCCTCGGCCAACGACACCACATCGTAGGGTGGGGCCGCGACTTGGGAGGCCAATTCTGGTTGGGGTCTCAGCGCACGGAACGGTTTAACAACTGCCATAAATTCTCCTTTGAAAGTCAATGGATTAAGCTGGACACCATATCATATTCTCAAAATGCCCGCCTACCTATGCCAGGTGATTTTCACTGAAAACACCAGAGGCCTACTAATAGGCCACAGTATGGTTCCAAAATTTTTCTTAGATCGTGAGGATATTGAAGTGAGGAGGAAAAGCACAACTATAGGGAAAATTTTTAAGGGGTTGACTCCATCTATTCACGTCAAACTTCACACCACACTGGGATTGAGGAGCACCGCCTGTGCCTTTTGGAGAATCTGTTGGATGTCATCTGGAGCGCCCAAATCAATTTCAAATAGGGTGGAAATCATAGGGATACTTTCTGCGATTTCCTGGAGGATCGGATCGAGTATTTCTCCGCCTTGGTTCAATAGACTTTGGGTCACGGAAATGGATTCACACACTGCCTGCTCAGTCTCTGGCCAACACCAAATATCCGCGATCACACCTGAAACCGCGACATATTGCTCGATCGGGCTTCGTGCATCTGGCTGGTCGGCGACATATTGAATATGGCTGCCTCCAATGACGTCTTGGTACAACTCTGGCAACTTCCATTCTTTAGCCAGCCACACCCCTACCTGCGCATGATCTGCACCAAACTGTTGGTGTTCTAATTCTTGCAAGCGATGATGGGAATGGGCCGCATCTTGGACAACTTTGTGGTAGGCATCACCTGAGACCACACTCAACGCCAACATTCCAATATCTTGTAGCAATGCACCGAGAAACACTTCTTCATAGTTATCATATCCAGCCTGTTTCGCGATGGCTCGCCCGGCAATGCTGGCTAAAATCGATCGGCGCCAGAACCGTTGATGATCGAAGCTTCCAAATTCATCCCCACGAAGATTTCGATATAATGAAAAACTAAAGGCGAGAACGGCCACGGCTTCTCGCCCCAAAAGGGTAACACCCTGGGTCAGGCTGGTAATCTGATGTTGAATGCGGGCATAAAACCCCGAATTTGCCAGGCTAAGCAATTTTGCTGCGAACGCCGGATCATGACTAATAAGTTCTGCCATTCTTTTGGAATCGGCCTTGGGATCTTGGCAAAGCGAGAGAATTTGAATGGCGAGCACTGGAATGGATGGGAGAGTCCGACAGTATTTCAATGACTGAAGAAATTCGGTATTCATGGGGTGTATCCTTTCAACAATCGTCGCGGCCGAACCCTTTGTCTTGCCTTTAATATTGAAAAAGTCTTGTTGTCGCTTTGGGAGTGGTCACTCACGACCCGATCAGCCAGTCATAACTCTTATATTCGTCGGTTGGCAAAATTTTCTTTTGATGATCCTACTTTTCATGAAAAATTTCAGCCTACCGAAAATACTATCGAACAACTGTTCCATGACCTTGACAAGGATAAGATCACTCAATGGGCTAGATCAGAATGAAACGCGACATAAACATACTGATGGTCGAAGAAGACCGCTATGAAGTCGATTGCCTTACAGAAGCCATTACCGTGGGTCAAATCCTTTCAGTAAATATTGAGCAGGCGGAGGATGGGGACCAGGCACTCGCCTATCTCCACCAAGAATATCCCTATCTTGATGCGCCCCAACCCGATGTCATTTTTCTCGATTTGAATTTACCAGGAATGACTGGGCGGGAGTTCCTTGATCAATTGAAGCAGGATAGGGCGATTGCTGAGATCCCCGTCGTGGCCCTCACCCAATCCGAGCAGGACAAAGAAGCGATTGAGGCCTATTCCTTCGACCGAACATGTTACTTCTTTAAGAAACCAGATAACTGCCAGGAATGGCTGTTGATCCTTCAGTGCATTGAAGATGTCTGGCAAACCTTCATTCGATTTCCAAAATAATTCGATCCCCACCCCCTTGTCGCTTGAGTAAAGTGAGGGTATGCTCATCTGAAATGAAAAACCTGTACATTCCCATTTTTTCAATTTGGATCCTTCTCTTTGCCACAAGCTGTGCCACACTCCTATTTCAAGCCGAACCACCAGAAGTATTAGTATCCAATGTGACACCCTTAGGAGGCACCCTTTTTGAACAACGCGTGCAGGTAGATTTGCGAGTGCGAAATCCGAATGACTTTGATTTAGATGTGACGGGATTGGATTTTACGCTTCAACTCAACAACAAAAAACTCGCGCGAGGTTTGGCTAGCCAGGCCGTGACTATTCCTCGACTCGGCGATGCCATTCTCACCGTGGAAACGACAACCTCGACTCTTGACGTCTTAGGACAACTGCTCAATCTCGCATCAGGCGAAGCCCTTACCTACCAGATTCAAGGTATTCTTCACTTACAAGATATTCCGCTTCCCTTTGACAACGACGGGGTCCTACTCGATACGAGCAAACTTCAGCAATTGCCATCGGCAAATTTGAAATAATGAAATGGATTAAAGGATAAAGAAAGAAAAGGAAAGGGTGACAGGACCCTACTAGAATGCTTGAAGGTTCCTGACCTTAAAAACCTGTACCAATACCTATCCCACCGCCGTAACCGCCTCCGCCACCACCAAGACCCAAACCAACCCCGAACCCTGGCTGTTGATTCTGAGCTTGCCCTTCCCACACGTGCATATGCTGAATCGTAATGGTTGGATAGCGATATTCCGTTTCATCAAGGTTAGCGGTCGCCATCCCTGTCACCTCACCTACAATGGTGACCTGAGGTTGATCCGACAAGGTGGCTGGATCAAGAAACGTTTTTTCATAGGCAAGGAATCGTCCCTGTGAAGACGTGCGCTGAGAGGATGGTCTTTCGGCATCGATCAAGGGGAGCTGCAACACCTCAATGCGGGTGGCATCAGGCAACCGTGTGGCTTGGAGTACTTGGCCTCCCAATACCATCAGTTTCCCCACATGGGCGTCAGGATTTTCGAGGAGCTGCTCAAACGACACGGTCTTGTCAATTTGGGGAGCGAGTGATTCAGGGATCGGCTTGGGTCCGCCGGCGCAACTTGAACTCAAAACCAGGAACACCGACAAGATTCCGAGACGAAGATTTTTCATGCCCAAACTATACCACACAAACCAAAATCTGGAAATATTTTTCATGGGCGCCAGACAGCAACCCAACCAAACATTGAAGGCCAAACATAAGAAGTAAAATTACTCCCGTCCGCCCTTGAACTTGGCGTCTAATGCACTCCAGCGCTCATACAGTTGTTCAACCTGACGTTTGGCCAAGGCTAACGCATCAAACGCGTCTTGGAGTTGCACATGATCTGAGACGACTTTTGGATCCTCAACTTTCTTCTGACAACGTTCGACAACAGTTTCGGCCTGAAGTATCGTCGCCTCAAAGGAATCGTATTCCTTCTGCTCTTTATATGACAGTTTTTTATTCGAAGATCGCTTTGATCGACCACCGGAAGATCGGGAAGTATTCTTTCCATCTCCCCCCTGCATTTCACGTCGAAGCCATCGCTCCCATTGCGGATATTCTGCAAAAAGGCCATGGCCTCCACAACCATCAAGTCCCACAAATTGCGAGCATACACGAGTCAACATGTATCGATCATGCGTGACCAACACAAGGGCACCTGGAAACTCTTGAAGGCTTTCCTCTAACACTTCACGAGTGGGAATATCTAAATCATTGGTCGGTTCATCCACAATCAATACATCGGCAGATTGCAACATGAGCCGAGCAATCAAGGCCCGCGATTGCTCACCCCCTGATAGAAGTTCCACCGGTAAATCTAATTGCTCAGGCTGAAAGCGAAAGCGTTTGGCCCAGGCGGCCAGATGCACCGTGCGATCACGATACATGACGGTATGTCCTGTGTCTGACAATGTCTTGCGCAACGTTTCTTTGGGATTGAGTTGTTCACGGTGTTGATCGAAATACACAACTTTTAATGCATCAGCATGACTCACCGTTCCCTGATCAGGTTCAATGGTTTTCGCCAACAATTTAAGCAATGTGGACTTTCCCGAACCATTGTGCCCCAGAATACCGATAGCGGTTCCTGGAGATAGGACCAACTCAAAATCTCGCAAGAGGGTTTTGGTACCATAGGCTTTAGAAAGATGTTCTGCCGCAATCAATCGTTTGGTTTTTCGCCCAGATCCAACAAAATCAATGTCCGTCCCCTCTTGCTTTAACCGGGCCTTGGTCTCGGCCAGTTCAGCCTGTAGGGCATGAGCGGTGTCCACGCGATATTTCGCTTTCGTGCTTCTCGCCTTGGGTCCCCGACGAAGCCACTCCTCTTCTCGTCGAACTTTACCTGCTAAGGTTTGGGCTTGTTGTGATTGGGACTCCTGGAATGCGGCTCGCTGTTCCAGGAAATCACTATACGACCCGTTTACCTGGAAGATCCCTTCCACGTATCGGCTATTTAGTTCGGCAATCTTATTCGTCCCATGGTCTAATAACCACCGATCGTGGCTGACCATGACCCAGGGCCATGGTGTTTGGGCCATGAGTGATTCAAGCCAGGACAACCCATCAAAATCAAGATGATTCGTCGGCTCATCAAGGAGCATAATATCTGGAGACTGCACCCATCCACAGGCAATCGCCAGGCGTTTTTTCCACCCACCAGAGAGCGGGCCCACAATTATTCCACCATGATCAAACCCTGTCCGACCTAAGACCTCCTGAGTGCGCACCAGACATTCGTCGAGTGGAACCCCCGCAGCTTCTCCCGCTTGCTCAATGACCTCAGCCACTGTCGCTTGCTCTGGATATTCGGCTTGTTGTGGAACATATGCCACTCGCAAATGTTGACGTCGAGTCACCGTCCCTTCATCCGTCTGCTCCAACCCTGCTAGGATCTTCAACAACGTAGACTTTCCAGCCCCATTCGGCCCCACAATTCCCAGCCGATCCTTCTCCTCCACACCAACTGTAAGATTGGCAAACAGTTGCTTGACCCCAAAGGACTTTGAAATTTGTTGACAATGAATCAGCGCAGCCACGACACCTCCCTTACTTTTTTGTTAGCTGTGTATAGGCTATATCCAAGACATTGAGCAAGATGGTAAAGTAACGACCTTGTTCACCCTACAGATTTTAAGACCTTTTTCTACAGAGGCATTATGAACTTTGATCCAGCCATTGCCGCACAACAAGCCCTACACCGAGCCCAAGATACCGATGAATTAGGTGAATACGCCGATGAAGTTGCTGAGACAGAAGAGACGTTCTCGTCCGATGCTGGCTCCGAAGCCAAACAAGCCTATGAACGGCTTCAAGAAATCGGCGAAGGATTACCTGAAGCTCCAGGGTATCAAGAGTTTTTGATTTATATCACCTGGCAACAAGTGACTGAGGAAACCATTCCTCGTCATTTCCAAACGGGCCTGCACCTCTGCAACCAATTTCTTGCACGTTTTGGAGATCCGTTGAAGGACTCAGTGACATTAAATCAAATTCTGGATATCCGTGAATCCTTTCAAGGTGGCCTCGGGGTTCAAGAATCGCTCATTCCAGAATTTGATGAAGATGCCTTTGCTGGCGGAGATTAGTAGAGGAAGGATCGAAAGAAGGAAACAACACAAACCGAACATTCATGATCATGATAGTGATGGCTCTATTTCGAAAACTCAAACTCCATATGTAATTTCCCACCGACATCAACTCTGACTTCTTGCCGCTGGCTTCCCAACACTGGATGCCAAGCAAGCAACTCATATTGGCCAGGAGGCACTTGATCCATAGAGAAATTTCCGGCCTCATCAGAAATAGCAAAGTAAGGCGACTCCACCACGTACAACCAATTCTCCATGAAATCATGACGGTCACAGGTCAAGGCGACAACCTTGCCATGCTTAAGTTTCTTTGGTTGGAATGTCTGTTCAACCTCTGAGTGGGCCGCTAGATTCTGAGTGTTCAGCGTTCTCAAGATATTTGAATTTCGTCCTTTGAGGACATACGTATGCAAGGTGTGCTTAATGGGGTCTTCATTTTCAAAATTCACAGCTTCATCTGCTGAAACTACCCCTGTAAAAGGCCCAAAATTACAATTTTTTAATCGAACATCTAGATCCAGAGTCTCTCCTTCTTGATATCGAAATTCTCCCTCACCAGGCGCAGTGGCCTTTATGGTTTTTGACTCAAAGGGCTTTCCCTTCTTCACACCTTCCAAGACAATCACCGCGCCTGTTAAAAGGCCATTGTTGACTTCGACCTTTGTGAGGCCTCGCGTAACGCCACAGACCTGAGGCTCCTTGTTGACTTCAAACACCCGTGGGGGTGGAGGAGTGCCTGTAAAGGCGACTCTTCCAACGATGGTTGCCCCATTCGACACGTCGACGACTTCATAACCGAAACCAAGACCTGTCAGTCCCAAGACCATAAAAGAAAAACTCGCCATCGCCATGGTTTTTCTTAACATGTCGTATCTCCTTCTCACGTGAATATCAACCATACCAAATAGAAAAATGTTATATGCTAATACACTCCCTGCCATCCAACAGTTACGATTGAATCGGTTTCAAGCTGCCCCTGTAACCATTGATAGATGGGGACACCGCCTTCCACAGCAAGCCGAGTCTCAAATCCCATAAATTCCGGCAGGAGAAGATTGACTCCGCCTAACACATCAAGACGCTCACCACCCAGGCGGGTAGGAATGGCGGTTTGCACTGGAGGACCAGCCTGTCCCACAATCCCGGGATCTGTTCCATCGTGATCTTCCCAGTGATTGAATTCAAAACGTACGGAACCGCTCAGCCACTTTTTGATAATTTCATATGCCCCATAGGTATTGATCTGGACAGCATCTCCTTTGGAAAAGCCATTATCATTGGTGCCTAAACGAAGGGTACCGATAGTCTGAAAACCCCAGGAGGCTCTACCCTTTTCGCCACCGTAGGTAATGCCTGGATAGAGATCGAAAGTCCCTGATCCAAGGTGCATAGGAAATGGCAGCCTGAAGGTATTGCTCACCGGGGTCTTATCTTGAGGTTCGATATCCCCTGTAGGGAGACTCACGGACAAATTTGCATGAAACCGATGGGCACCCATACTCGGGGCTTCAACAGCCCAAAGTCGCCAGAGAGAACCAATACGAATATCCCCTAACCCTTCTGACCGCGTCGTAAATTTTGTGGCAAAGGTGGCTCCAGCTTCATGATTCATGCTGTTCCGGAGGTAGGGAACCATCACCGACATAGTTAAAGTATCACTCACTCCGTACATAAATCCGAACATGTGCATCTCCATCAGCATGGACGTAGGCACAACTGGTGGAGGACCTGCAGTGGGAACCAACGCTCGCGCTTGGGAATTTGAAATGCTATTGGTCCCATTTCGAGTCCCTTCCATAAACATATGCATATATCGATAGGAGAACATAAATTCGCCCTTTTCGTGGGTATGGTCTCCCATCATCCCAATTGGACCATGGGCATTGGGCTTTTCAGCCGTGTAAAAGTTGCCAGATAAAAGTTTTTCACCTTTCTTGGCCACATTACCGGCGAGCAATTCCTCCCATTCCTGCATCACTTCATCGAGTAAGGCAGCTTGGGCATTACCGATCATCCCGATAAAAATCACAAGACTGGCCATCACACAGGCACAACTGACTTTTTTCACAATTCGACG
>JAJDBO010000400.1 GCA_029261305.1 Nitrospirales bacterium | reverse complement strand
CCGACCTGCCCGGCTAGGCGTATCGCCCGCCGACCCGTGTCGGAGGACGGTGTATACGCCTACTGCGCCTCGGGTGTCAAAGGCTAATTGTTGGTTTTGTCACAATTTTTCAAGCCTCCGCCTCAAGGGTCTAAAACAAGCCCCCTCAAAGCGGTCTCACCACATACCCGAAAGTTAACTATAACACAAAAATCAGCGGAATTGCCAGACATTCCGGGCAAAATACTTGTCTGATGGACACGATGCCGCACGGGGTCCTGGGAGGCGCTTTGTCCACGCCCACGGGACCTTCTGCCGTCTCCCCCTTATCCACGAATACCTGCGGATATTTTCGCGCCTGAGGCCGCAAAATGTAACAAAATAGGCGCGTCTGGGGTTCGTCCCGGGTTGATGGCGGGAACGTCAGAGCGACAAATGCGCCTCTCCCGCCATGAAAATTGCCTGATGAAACCCTTGACGCCACGCGTAAACCGGAAAAACCGGCACAAGCTCGAAAACCGCCACTTAGAGCCGTTTACTGCCAAGCTGTGAAGTTTCGGGATTCCATCAAAATGGAGCGGCCGAATGGCCGCCAGCTTTTAGTCTATTCTTGGTTCTTCCCGATATCTATAGTGGGTTGCCATTCAGAAACTTTTCTACAGACGGAGAAATATGTGTTGAGTAATTTCCAAAAAACAGATGGAGAAAATCATGCCAGACAATGGATCAACATGTCCTGGGCCAGGCTATGCATCGCCGTCAGAAGCTATGCAGGCCGAACGGGAAAAGATTCTCTATACCGTCGCAATCTATACCGGCACGGGAGTTGAAAAACCCGATTACCTGGCAACGATCGATAATGATCCAGGCAGTTCGACATACAGCCAGGTAATCCACCGGCTGGAAATGCCGGGCATTGGCGATGAGTTGCATCATATGGGATGGAACGCCTGCTCGTCCTGCTTCGGCGATCCGGCAAAATCGCGCAGCCATCTGTTACTTCCCGGTGTGCGTACTACCAACATCCATATCGTTGATACGGCGACAGACCCCAAGGCCCCAAAGCTGCACAAGGTCATCAGTGGCGAGGAAATCAAAAAAAAGACCAATTTATCCGCCCCTCATACCGTGCATTGTCTGGGGTCCGACATTATCATTTCAATGCTGGGGGACGCCAAAGGCAACGCGCCGGGCGGTTTCCTGCACCTCAACGAAGATTTCGAAATTGTGGGCCGCTGGGAAAATGACATCACCGGCATGAATTTCAATTATGATTTCTGGTACCAGCCGCGGCATAATATGATGGTCAGTTCCGAATGGGCGGCGCCCAACACATTCATGCCCGGCTTTGACCTTGACGATGTGGCGCAAGGCAAGTACGGCCATTCCATTCATTTCTGGGATTTCAACGGCAAAAAAATCACGAAGACGATCGATCTTGGTGAAGACGGCATGATCCCACTGGAAGTCCGTGCACATCATAATCCGGAATCGACACATGGCTATGTGGCTGCAACGCTCTCTTCCAATGTGTTCCACTGGCACAAGAATGGGCGCGGTGTGGAAGTTGAAAAAGTCATCGACATTCCTGCCATCGATGTTGCTGGCTTTCCGGTGCCAATGCCGCCCCTGATCACCGATTTCCTCATTTCCATGGATGATAAATGGCTCTATCTGGCCAACTGGCTGCACGGCGATTTGCGCCAATACGATATCAGCGATCCCTCCAAACCTGTGCAAAAGGGACAGCTCTGGCTCGGCGGCCTGCTGGGCAAGGCGCCGGATGTTATGGGCCGGCCGGTGGAGGGCGCGCCGCAAATGATTCAGCTTTCCCTCGACGGCGCGCGGCTTTATGTCACCACGTCGCTCTTTTCGACATGGGACAATCAATTTTATCCGGGCATGAAGGAAGCGGGCGGCGTTATGGTCATGGTCGAATGCAATACTGAAAACGGTGGCCTGTTGCTCAATCCCGATTTCTTTGTCGATTTCGGCAAAGAGCCCAACGGCCCGTCGCGCGCCCATGAAACGCGCTATCCGGGCGGCGACTGCACCTCCGATATTTGGCTGTAACTTCGGGATAATGACGTCCCATAAGGTCATCCTTCGCAATCGAGACAACCGGATCATCAAGGTCAATGAGGACCAGACGATCCTCGAGGCCTGCGAGGCCATCGGGATAACGCTCCCCGTTGGTTGCCGCTATGGCGGCTGCGTCACCTGCAGTGTCACCGCCGACTTCCGGTATGACGCGGCAAGCACCGGATCGACAAGAGAATCACAAATGCCGGTTTCAAACTCTTCCGCCATGAACAGATAGGCACGTGGATCTTCGGCGCTGCGGGCGTCCAACAAGAGTTCAAACGCCCGGTCGCACGCGCCCTCTGCCACCAGGTCTTGATAAATCGGCGCCCAGTCCGGCGTCCGCTCGGCAAACATGAAATATAACCCTGCACCGAGCGCCAATGCGATGAATCCCCAGAGCGGCCATCTGCGCCGCGCAGACGCTTTCGCTGTTTTCTTGCCTATCAACGAACGCGCCTCCCCTTAAAGTAATCCCCGCACTTTCACGTGCACCTCATAATAGCAGATATTTCAACCAAGAGAAGAAAGGCAGATCGCCGACCTGGAAATGGAGCTGAGATAAAGTCCCCTTACCCACCCCGGAAGCATCCAGGGCTGTCCGGTTTAACTTTTGCCTTAACGTTTCCCGGCCAAGCGCAAGCGTAGTGCCGGGATCCAGGGCAATTGGC
>JAJDBO010000399.1 GCA_029261305.1 Nitrospirales bacterium | reverse complement strand
TGGTGCGACCGCCAATACCCTTCGGCTTTTTGTCCATCCACTTCTTTCGGACCGGTCCACCCCTTTGGTGATCGTAAAATGATCATGGGCCATTGCGGCCTCGTTGTCGCGCCTTTCTTCCGGGCGGCATATTGGATGCGGTGAATTTGGTGAATGGCCTTGTCTACGGTTTCGGCCATCAAGCGATGCATAGTCATGGGATCGTCGCCCTCAACAAACAACGGTTGATAGCCATATCCGATAAATAAACTTTCCAACTCCTTGTGCGGAATTCGAGCCAGTACGGTTGGATTGGCAATTTTGTATCCGTTCAAATGCAAAATGGGCAGGACCGCGCCGTCTCCGACGGGATTAAGGAATTTGTTGGAATGCCAGGCCGTGGCCAGAGGACCGGTTTCAGCTTCCCCGTCACCCACCACACACGATACGATAAGATCTGGATTATCGAAAACCGCGCCGAAGGCATGAGACAAGGCATAACCCAGTTCACCGCCTTCGTGAATGGAGCCTGGCGTTTCGGGCGCCACATGGCTGGGGATGCCGCCGGGAAACGAAAACTGTTTGAACAGTTTTTTCATTCCTTCAGTGTCTTGCGAGATGTCGGGATACACTTCGCTATAGGTACCTTCTAAATAGGTATTGGCCACGAGTGCTGGGCCGCCATGACCAGGGCCAGCGATGTACAACATATTCAGATCGTGCTCTTTGATCACACGATTCAGATGCACATAAATAAAGTTAAGTCCTGGGCTGGTTCCCCAATGGCCCAACAACCGCGGTTTCACATGCTCAAGCTTCAACGGTTTTTGCAAGAGCGGATTGTCCAGCAAATAGATCTGCCCGACGGAAAGATAATTAGTGGCCCGCCAATAGGCATCCATCAGTTTGAGATAGGCAGGTGTCAGAGTTTTAGACTTATGTGAGGATGCAGGCATGGTGTTCTCCGGGAAATATTTAAGAATGAAAATTTTTAAAGCACTATTAATTTTCAGGTTGTATTAGATATTCAATAGTCTGCCGGGCAATCGACATTTCTTCATCAGCCGCGACGACATAGGCTGGAAGCTTGGCTTCGTCAGGGCTGATACACCCGGCCTCGCCAGGGGAAAGATCGATGGCTTCTTGGTTTAGCACTGGGTCGAGTTGTAGTCCACACCACTCCATATTTTGGCAAATACGATTTCGTATTTCCGGTGAAGATTCCCCAATCCCGCCTCCAAAGACAATGGCCTCCGCTCCTCCCAGTACTGCCAGATAAGCACCGATATACTTCCGCGCTCGATAACAAAACAGATCAATGGCCAAGGTGGCCCGTTCATCCTGGTCAGTCGTCATCGCATTCAACAGTACTCGCATATCAGAAGACCTGCCGGACACTCCCAAGAGACCTGATTCGCGGTTTAACCAGTTTTCCACTTTGTCGTTGGACACATTTTCCTTCTGAGCAAGATAGTTCACAATCGTCGGGTCGAGATCACCTGAGCGTGTGCCCATCATGAGCCCTTCTAAAGGAGTGAACCCCATTGAAGTATCGACTGACTGTCCCTCTTTCGATGCGGTGATGGAACATCCATTGCCCAAATGCAAAGAAATCACGTGGTCTTGGTGATGCGTTGATCCCCTGAAGGAAGTATAGCCCTTAATCAGCGATGCATGGGCAATGCCGTGAAACCCATACCGTTTAATGTGATGTCGCGTTGCTAACTCATGAGGAATGGCATAGGTCGAAGCCACTATTGGCATGGTATGATGAAATGCCGTATCAAAGACACAGACCATCGGCACGCGCGCTCCGAGGATGGCTTTGGTTTCTTGAATCCCCCTGAGTGAAAGCGGATTATGAATTGGTGCGAGGTCACTGAGGCCATCCAAGGTGGAAAGGACTGACTCATTGACGATGGTTGGCTCAGTGAACACATCGCCGCCATGAACCACACGATGCCCGACTGCGTCGATCGTTGATGGCGTAAGTTCCTCATATTGGTTGAAAAGATCGAAAATATTCTTTGCGCCTTCGGTATGGTCAGAAACTACCAGCTTCTCTCGGATAGATTGACGGTCCGTGAGATGTAGACTAATGGCAGACTGAGAAGAACCAATGCCATCTACATACCCTCGTGCCAAAGGTTGAGGATGGTCATGGCCTGCGCTTGCCTCCACAAGCAGGAATCTAATGGACGAGCTTCCATAATTTAAGGCCAAGACTTTCAATATTCATCTTTCAGGGAGTTGTTCAAAAGGTTGCCTCACAATACAAATGCAAAACCTATTCCTTCTCACCAGGAAGATCCATCGAAAACGGTATTGGACCTAAAAAGGGTGGATGGGTTTCTAAACGCATGAGATTTCCAATTAATGATACCTATTTAAAACTGTAGAGGAATCACAGAGTTACATGAATGGTGCTTTTTGCAACACTTGGTTTTCAAACCTCAGTCCCCGTCCTCCTCATTTCTTCCTTATCTCTATTATCCTTTTGCGTGAATACTCAACAAGTTAGCTCAATGGGCAGGGATATTTTGTCTTTTCAGCAGTCGGCATCTTTCTTGCGTAGTCATAACGGTGTGGCAGTAAAAGAAATTATTTTTGACTGGAATGATCTCCGTAGAAATCAACGGGGAAAAGCCACTCCAAACCAGGAGCCAAGCACATGATGACAATCGCAGAACTCACAGAATTTCTTGGCTGGGCTACAGTGATCAATCTCAGCGTCTTCATCCTGACAGTCTTGGGAGTGACGTTTTTGCGAGGCACCATCGTGCAGATGCATAAAAAATTATTCGGGCTAAGCGAGGAAGATCTTGCCCGTGCCTATTTTCAATATATGGGGCAGTTTAAAATTGTCGTCGTGGTATTTTTCTTGGTCCCATACTTGGCGTTAAAGCTCATGGCCTAAAGGGGAAAAAATCGTGCTGCAAATTCGGATTCATGGGCGCGGAGGACAGGGCGTGGTAACGGCTGCAGAGCTGTTATCAATGGCTGCCTTTCTGGATGGAAAGCATTCCCTCGCCTTCCCCAGTTTTGGCTCTGAGCGAACAGGTGCACCGGTTGCGGCCTTTTGTCGGATAAGTGAACGTGAATTACGCGCCCGTGAACCCATCGTCAATCCCGATGTCATTATTATTCAGGATTCCACACTTCTGCATCAGGTCGATGTGTTTGGCGGGTTACAGCCTGATGGGGCTGTGTTGATCAATTCAACCAGATCAGCTCAAGAACTTGGCATTGAAGACCAGAGCTCCAAGTTATCCAAATATCATTGGTGCATTTTCCCAGCAAGCGATATTGCTAACAAGCACTTACATCGTCCTCTTGCCAATGCGGCTTTAGTTGCAGGCTTTGCTGCGCTGACACAAGAAATCTCTTTGGCCTCTATCGAAGAAGCCATTCAACAGAAGTTTCCAGGCGTTGTTGGAGAACTCAATATTCAGGTGGCTAGGGAAGCGTTTGATTATGTCGGGAGTCATGTTC
>JAJDBO010000398.1 GCA_029261305.1 Nitrospirales bacterium | reverse complement strand
TGCGATCCTCTCGGATATTGATCCAACCATCGAGGACCTTGAAGATGATCTATTGAAAATCATTACCCCACAAGCCAAGGGCGAGGCTCTTCCTGCCCCTGAAGAACAAGAAAAAGAAATTGAACTCGGTGAACAGGCCTTGGGAGTTCTCAACGCGTTCATCGGAGAAATTGACGACAAGCGATCGGGATAAAACCGCGTTCTTGTGAAAGAAACCGAGACAGCCTAGCCCGCACGGATTCTACAAAGGAAAACGGAAGGGGGATTTAACTCTTGAGGAGAGGAACGAGATGGGATGTCCAGGAAATGGCTTCCAAATAGGCAGTTTTGACAGTTTCGACTTCCACACCATGACACAACACCGTATCCCAATCCCCACGCTCGTACGCTAGCACACAATCTAAAGTCATACCAAGAGAGCCCTTCTTATTGACCAAGGCCTCCCGAATATCTGAACCAAGGGGGAGAGTGGGAATAATATCTCCCAGAGGTTGATCGAGCAATCCATCCAAGATCGAACACAGCCCAACGGTAAAATACTGGTCTACGTCCGGAACATGATCGGCCAAGGCTAACTGTTCACACATCCTGGCTCGCACAATGGCCGTCACGAGCAATTCCACTGGCTTATCTTCGATCCGAGCCAACATTAGCAAACTGGCCCAGGTCCGAAGCCGATCAGTCCCTACCATGTTGACGGCTTGATCTATTGAATCAATTTGTTTCGGCATTTCAAAGAACGCCGAATTGATATACCGGAGCACTTGTGCCCCGAGAGACAAATCTTCCTGAATAATCCGTTCTAAATGTGAAATTTCAATGGTCGGATTTTGAAGTTGGGTGAGCAGCGCAAGAATTGCCATTCGATTTGCTGGCATAGGTTTTGCGGAAATCACTTTCGGCTTACAAAAAAAGTAGCCCTGAAAATAGTCGAATCCTAGATCTCGACAAAACTCAAATTCTTCATGGGTTTCTACTTTTTCCGCGAGCAATTTCACTGGATATTGGCGAAGAATTTTCACATGTTCAGCAACAGTTTCCCGATCAAGCTCCAAAACATCAACTTTAATAATATCCGCGATCTCGACCAAGGGCTTCAGACTTTCATGATAGACAAAATCATCCAACGCGATCCGATATCCCTGATTTGACAGCCGCTGCAGAGCGTCAACTAATTCTTGATCGACGCCCATATTCTCCAATACTTCGAGTACAACCCGATCTTTCGGTAGTGCGACACAATAATTTCCAAGTACGAAATCTCGCGTTAAATTAATAAATGCCAAATGATGATCGACAATATGATCGAGCCCAATTTCCACAAAGGTATTCAGCATGACTTGGGCAGTGGCTGCATCGCCATCTGTAAACGAAGCACGATTTACTTCATTATTTCGAAACAATAACTCGTACGCGAATACATCAATGGAACGACCATATATTGGTTGGCGCCCCACAAATGCCTGATTCATATCAACCGCCTTTTCTGAAACCGCTGCCTCAGCCATCTATTTGCTCCCACATAGGCTCTTGATTTAGGACCGAAGTCTTCCTCGTACCTAAAGTTCTGCTTAGTAAAAGGTTCACCACTTAGCTGTTGTTCCGTTTGAACTTGAGGCATTATACGATATTCTTGGTGTTTTAGCCGTACGCCATTAGGGCAATGCTTGGGGTAGATAAACCTAAACAAATCAGGATTATGGAATGCCTAATGGTCGAGCCCAATACTATCACAAAAATTGTTCGGAAGAATTTGTCCCAACCCCTTGGCCTATGGTATAGAACGAAACATTACTGGGGACGGCGTGACCTCAGTAGAGATTTTTGTGGTTGGCGGTGTAGCTCAGGTGGTAGAGCAGCGGACTCATAAGCCGCGGGCCGGGGGTTCGAGACCCTCCACCGCCACCAATCCATTTTCTTCTTCAATCTCAAATAACATTTATTGAGGGCACAGAGGCACGTTGATGCAACGTGGCTTCAGCACACAACTAAATGAGTACAAAAAACCCTAAAAGCAGAATGTATGTTCCTGTGTGGGGAATTAGGCTGACCGACCGGCCAATAAATACTGATGAACGTGCTTAGGCAGGTGTTGTGGACGAATACTATGGACAATAGATATTTCTTCGTTGGACAAATCTATGACTCTGGCTTCTTGTCGTGGGACATTCGGAATACACATCATGACGCAGGGCTTGGTTCGTTCTTCAGTACTCACTCCCGTGACTAACCCTACGGATCCATTTGTCAGCTCCACAAAACTTCCTGGCGGGTACACACCCAGTGCCCGAACCATCGACACCACCACTTCTTCCGACAACTCGGCGTTATTATTCAATTGATCAGCCACATCCTCCTTCTCTTCTTGCTTGACAGAAGAACCCTCGATGGATGTCGACTCAACAGTACTATCATTCATTAAATTATTAATGGTATCGCTAACTGCCATCAATTTATCCACGATATAATGATCGTAAAGATAGGACAGGGCCTCCGCTGGCGTTAAGCTTTTAGAATGATCCGCTTGATGGCATAAATGATCGTATTCATCAGCCGCCATGAGGATTTTGGCAAAAAAGGAAATGTCATCGCTTTTTAATCCCAAGGGAAACCCTGATCCATTTAACCGCTCATGATGCTGGTGAACTGCAATAACTGAGGCTTCTGGGATAGAAGGAAATCGTTCAAGCGCTCCTTGCCCAAGGGCCGAATGCTTGACCCATTCTTGGTATTCCATTTTTGTGAGACCCCAATGCTTGGCTCGTAGCATGGTGGGGAAGTTTTGTTTCCCAATATCGTGCAGCAGTGCAGCCAAACCCAAGGCATATAGATCAGACTCTTCTAATTGATACTCTTTCCCCACCAGTATGGAAACGATGCACACATTCAACGCATGGGTTAAGAAAGGGTCCTCTGACTCTGAAGATGTCAAAATATCAATAATCGCCATGGAGGTCCCAGGGCTATTCACGGAATGGATAAGGGTGGAGACTACCTGATCTGCAGACTTGATCCCAGCCGCATGGCCATCACTAATTCGCTTTATAGAAATTTTTGTTTGAGAGATCGCCTGTTGATAGAGATAAGAAGCTTTTTGCAATTCAGCGGAATGTTCCTCGCAGGCTTGAATTTGCTCCTTGCGAATTTCTTCTTTTTGACGTTCCAGTTCTTCTTGGCTCGGATCAACACCAACTGATGCTGGATCTTCTGCCACAGCCTCAACCGAAACGACTTCCTCAGGATCAGACAGCTCTGGGTCATAAAACAGCGTGACCTTTCGCATGCCCTTAATGGTGGTAATTTCTTTCTTGGACGTAACTTTAAATTTATTTTTTGCGAACGGGTGATTCCACCAAGAGCATTCAAGCTTAATGTATAAACCAATTCGTAACTCGCCAATTTTAAGTGGAATAAATGCCATAGATTAGGAACTCTCGTTCAATAAAAAAATTGCTTTTTACCAACTTTCTTTTCAAAGGAAGTAATCAATAATTTATTATCCCTATTTATTTTCACATTCTGGTTAAATGACTCAAATTTCTCCTGTTATTGCATTCTGTAAGGGTTTATTCGGACATTTATTTTCAAAACTTCAGAGGTCGTCCTCTTTCTTTTTATTTTCATCTTTCCTTTCAACACCACTGCTGCCACCGGGATCCCAAAAAAATAAAGCCTCCGATTCCCATAAAATCCTGGGAAATGGTCTTCCTCACAATATGCCCAGGACCCAGTATTTGAGAACCCTATTTTACTCATTGACGAACACCAAATTCATTCATTTGATGAGAAGAACAAATAAATACAGGTAACAGAACAAGGATATACATATGAAAAGGAAATTGCCCTTTGATATCCCAGGGTTCAGATCCATAGGGAAAGACCGAAAGAAGTGAGGAAGACTGATACATAGGTACAGATCAAATCATAATAACACCTGTGAAATACATGAAGGAGGATCTCGCATGACAATTTCTGAGCCCCATCAGGTTTAGAAAGAGATCCCACAACACAATGACTATGCGAACTTTTATCCATTTCAATTTGGAGTCCTAACCCTCGTGCCATACCAACGGCTGGAAAATCTCGACGAACTCCGAGTCGGGTTACACATCAAGCTGGAATGTTCGTGGTGGGCTCATCCATTTGCCACCAGCCGATTTAAAATCGCATCACAAAAAGACATTGAGATTATCCGGGGTATCAGAAAGCTCAAGCTCTACTATGACCCAGGGCTTTCTGATCCATTAACTACAGTTCTTGAGGAACTCGAAGAACCTGAATTTCTTGATTTAGAAGAGCCCATCTCTGAGGACGCGTTCTCTGATGATGATTCTCTTTTAATACTTCAAGATGAAGAGGACGTCCTCGACGAAGAGCCAATCCAACTAATTGATGCACCAGATCCCGAGGAAATTAAAAAAAATCGAAAACGGGTCTATCAGGATCGAAAAGCACATCTGAAAAAAGTTGAAGATGCCTATTGGAAGGTGTTGGGAAAAAGTAAGGATATCTTTAAGCGAATCGGAACCGGCAACCATGCCGCAGTGAAAAATGCCGCTCAATTGGTCAACAATGTGACCTCCGTTCTTAAACATGAACAAGCCACCATGACCCTGATGGACATTGTCAGTTCTACAGGCATGGCCGAAGGGCTTTCCTCCCATGCCCTTAACGTCTGTATCATGTCATCCATTATTGGCAGGGAAATGGGATTGAATCCAGATGAGCTGCACATGTTGGGGCTTGGGGCATTATTTCATGACATGGGCAAACGCCTCCTACCTATGAAAGTCAAATTTCATTCCACCGGCATTACCATGGAACCCGACCCTGAATCCAGCAAGCTGCACCCTGAAAAGGGGAAAGAATTGATGGCAAAATTTAAAGACTTTCCAAAACCAAGCCTTGAGGCCATCATTCAACATCATGAACGACTCGATGGCTCTGGCTATCCAGCAGGATTGAGCAAAGAGCAAATTTCTCTGTTTGCTCAAATTGTGATGGTGGCAGATGAATATGATGAACTCTGTAACGCAGCGCAGTTGGAGCACAGCCTTACTCCACACGAAGCTCTTTCCCAACTGTATCGACATGTTGAGGCCAAGAACCAGAGATTTTCCAAAGAGGTCATCCTGACTCTCATTCAAACCATGACCGTATTTCCTCCAGGCACTTTGGTTGAATTGTCTGATGGAGCCATCGGGCAAGTCATTAGCGTAAATTTACAAAATCCTACCCGGCCCCTTCTCCTATCTTCTCATTTTGAAGGATCGAGGCAAGAGGCCCTTATGATTGACCTAGTAGCCGAAGGAGATCTCAACATTACTCGAAGTCTCCGCCCAAGCGAAGTGCCACCAAAAATTTTAGAATTTTTGAGTCCTCGTCGAATGAGTATTTTCGTCCACCAAGAGGAAAATGTCCCTCGCTTTACAGGAAAGTTATCGACGTAAACGTTCACTGGATTCAACGTGTATTTTACTTAATCCCCATCAACGCCAGATTCTGCAAAATACTCTTCCAAAATATGCTGACGCTCCACGTCCATGATCACTAGCTGACGTTGATCAAACGTATTGGCCCAATATAAATACGCCAATTGCCCCGCACAATGCCCAAGCTCCACATGATACTGCTGTCCCCCCAAACCTTCTTGAGTAGTTTCACGCAGAATGTCTCGCCTGATAAGCCGTCGCCACACCTCTTCCGCACTTGCCGTATGATTTTCATATAACGGAATCCATTGCGATTCTAATGACTCTTCGATTGCCCATATATCACTCACCATCTCCGGAGGAGTCTTCCCTCGACGACCTGCCTTAAGGATAGC
Organism: Nitrospirales bacterium; assembly: GCA_029261305.1. The sequence continues at coordinate 39,430 of JAJDBO010000398.1, read as the reverse complement.
TTCAAACAGTCTCTTTAATAATTCTTCATCTTCAAATAATCCCACGAGCACACCGGCAAACACATTGGGCACAAGAAATCGTGCGCACAACATCCCTGCCGCTGTCCGACACATTTGCCATTGAATTTCATAATCACCCCAACGAGCTTCTTCAGGTAGATCAAGGTCACCATATTCAGAAAGTTTTGCCCAAACCCAATCAGCATTCTTCCCTTGGCCGCGATACACTCGCTCGAATGGATCCACAAGAGGTTTTTCGTTAAAGGCTATTGTCGTCGATCCCCCTGTTAATGAATACAACGGGCCATCTAGGACCTGCTCATCAAGAGAGGCATAGCGGAGATACACAGGATCTTGCTCGCAATACAACCCACGCACTGCAAATGCCCGTTGTAATAACACCCGGCGCCCCAGATGGCATGCTTTTTCAAAGGCCAGAAGACGACCTCGAGGATTCATTCGGGCCAACAACCAATCCAACCGCTCACCTATGCCCGTACGTGTTTCATACAGTCGTTGTTGTTCAGGATCATCCTCCCGTTGAAAACTTTCCCAGGACTGACTCGGAATGCCAGGGTCACTTTCAGATTGAAACAGAGCCTGTGAGGAAATAATCACATCATATGTTTCAGAGGGCTGATCATGGGGAACCACACAGGAATGAAAAGACACATTCTGCAAATTCATGGCCTTGGCCCGTTGCCGAGCCACCTCAATTGATTGGAGGGAACGATCAACACCAACAAACACAGAATCTGGAAACATGGAAGCATACCAAGTGGTGAGGATACCCACCCCACAACCAAAATCTAAAACTGACTTCCCTAACGTAAGGCCTTGGCTGATGGCAGCCCCCACGGTTCGATAGTAGCCAAACCGCTGGCTATACAAAACCGGAAGAACTGTTGAAGAGGAGGCGAGATCATAAAATTCACGGTCAGACTCTGGGTCCACACCTCCCTGACGTTTTTCAGCCAAGGCATTTAGGCGATGGAGGACATCAGAAGAAAGGGAATGCTTTTGCCAAGCGTAATAGGCCTGTTCCTGAACAAACTCGCGAAGACCCCACTGTATTAGATGTTGCGTGAGACGGGACCCAATGGACAGTGGGGAATGATCATGTGCAAAACTCTGGAGATCAGGCATGAAGGCAGCAATGTTTTAGCAGGGAAAATGAGAAGAGAACCCCATCGTCTACATGAGAAACGGCTAGAGAAAGCCCTCCTCGTTTCTCAAAGATTACAATCAAGACAACCAATGCGGCGACACCCTTAGGAATGGGGCAAATCCGCATAAAATGAGATCAAGAGAAAACAGTCTCAATCTCATGAGAGCCCCCGTCTAGAATTTAGAGGAAAGCATCATGGCATCTTGATATTCTGTCGGGACAGGATGGGGATGTCGAAGCTGCCCTGTTCCAAGCGCAATCAATTTTTCAACAGTCATTGATTGGAGTGTCAATGGACCCCGAACATGGAAATGGGTCGTATTCGTCCCAATATCAGGTCCAAACCCCATTTGAGATCCTGCATGAAACCGAGTCGAAGCATTCACAAACACCGCACTTGAATCAATTTCACGAACAAACCTCATGGCTGTAGGATAGTGCCTTGTCACTATCGTATCCGTATGCCCGGGAGCATAGGCACTAATATGGTCAATGGCCTCATCAAGGCTCGCCACGACCTTAATTCCCAAAGTACTGGTTTGAGATTTTTTCCCCCAGTCTTCTTCGGTCGCTTTCGCAATACCACGATGACCCGTCATTTCCATAATTCCCATTAAGGAAGTCGTTTTCACGCACCCAACCAAATCAACCTTGAATTCGCTCAGCAACCGACGAAGAAGACCTGGCAAAAGCTGACGAGAAATACTTTGGTGCACCAACACCGTATCGGCAGAATTGGATGCCAGAGGATCTTGAATTTTCGAATTAACCACCACGCCTTGGGCCAAGGGAAGATCAGCATCCCCATCAATATACACATGGCATAACCCACCATCATAACCGAGCACTGGCACTCGCGACTGCTCCAACACTGCCTTCCGCAATCCAGCTTTCCCCCGAGGAATAATGCCATTGATTAATTTGGGAAGACGTGTCAATTCTAGAACGCCATCCTTGTCCGGCCGATCAATAAATGTCACCGCACCAGCGGGAAGGCCCTGCCCCTCCGCTGCCTCCTGAAGGACTTTCATCACTGTGGTATTGGTCAGAAACCATTCCTTGCCCCCTCGGATAATGCAGACATTCCCGGATCGAATACACATCGCCATCGACTCGACGGACACTTCAGGGCCAAATTCCGAAATGATCCCGATGACTCCGATGGGGACACGCACACGGCTCATTTGCAACCCATCCACCGACATCCAACCCTGAATTTCCTCTCCAGTCGGATCAGGCTCAGCGGCAATCCGTCGAATGGTGTCAACCATCAGAACGACATCTTCATTGGTCACGGTAACCGTATCCCGAAGTTTTCGATAATCGTCAGTCCCGATATCTTTCGGAATGGCATCAAGATCTTGTCGATTGGCGTCTAAGATATCATCCGCCCGTACTTCAAGCTGACTTGCCATAGCCTCCAAGACCAACGTGCGCTGATGACTCGAAAAGAGCGCCAACGAACGTGTCGACTGACTGGCGATCCGTGCCAAATTCTGAATATGCATTTTTATCGGAACTTCAACCATAGCCCCCCCCGTTTCCATAACCATCAACATGATAGCTGCTAAATATTACCGAAATTTCTGTATTTTTATCTTTATATCATGACTATCTACACAGACGTGACTTTACCTATATTAATTTTTCGAAGTCAAAAAAGGCACTTTTTCGTGATTCCCCTCCATAACAGAAAACTGCGGGCCATACGATTATAATTAGGCAATTGATGAAGAAAACCTAAAATTCAATACTTTTACTTGCAATAAAAACAATGCGTATGCTAATTTTTTAAGGTTTTAGGCGATAAACAACTCTTTTTACAATTATTAGACTGATGTCGCGTTTGTAGGGCTCGGTAGGCCAAGAATCTAGTCCTGTCGAACACTTGGCTGGGCAAGCCCTCACCAAATTCGTGGCTTCACAGAAGGGAATGGCTAAGCAAGTATGGTAAGCATTAAAGACATGTTGGAAGCGGGCGTTCACTTTGGACATCAAACCAATCGGTGGAACCCCAAAATGAAACCCTACATTTTCGGTGAGAAAAACGGGATTTACATCATCGATCTACAACAATCGGCGCAACTATTTCATACCGCTTACAACTTTGTTCGTGATACGGTCGCAGCCGGAGAAACCGTTCTCTTTGTCGGAACGAAACGTCAAGCCGTGAATATTGTTGAGGAAGAAGCCACACGTTGTAACATGTACTATGTAACCCAACGTTGGTTGGGTGGCATGCTCACGAACTTTCAGACCATTCGGAAAAGCATAAATCAGTTAAAAAAGCTTGATGCAGCTCAGACCGATGGAACATACGACCGTCTCAAGAAAAAAGAAATTTTGCTGATGGAAAAAGAGCGAGGAAAATTAGAAAAATACCTGAGCGGCATTAAAAACATGGAAAACATTCCAGGTTGCATCTATGTCCTCGACACCAGGATTCAACACATCACCATCAAAGAAGCCAATCGTCTTGGAATTCCCGTCGTCGCGATTGTGGATTCCAACTGTGATCCTGAGGGCATCGACTTCCCTATCCCTGGCAATGATGACGCGATTCGATCATTGAAACTCTTTACCGCTCAAATTGCTGATGCCTGCATTGAGGGGCAAGCGATGAGAGATAAACAAGATGCTCCTTTCCATAAAGAAGAAGACAGCATCATGGCCGAGATGATTTCTGCCAGAACCTCTGAAAGTGGTTCGGAAGGTATGCCGACTCCTGCCTAAACTAGCATGATCCGGTTATTTATTTTCTACTACAGATTTTTTGTATGACACGACAAAGGGAGAATTTACGATTATGTCCAGCATGAGTGCGTTGGTGAAGGAACTTCGATCACAAACAGGAGCAGGCATTCTTGATTGCCAGAATGCTCTCAAAGAGACCAATAGCGATATTGAAAAAGCTGTCGATCTCCTTCGCCAAAAAGGCCTAGCGGCCGCACAGAAAAAAGCTGGCCGCGAGACCAAGGAAGGTGTCGTCTCGGCCTATATTCATGCGGGAAGTAAAATTGGGGTTCTCGTGGAGATTAACTGCGAAACGGATTTCGTGGCTCGCAATGAAGAGTTTCAATCGCTGGTCAAGGATGTCGCATTACAAGTCGCCGCGGCCAATCCATCCTACGTCAAACGCGAAGACGTCCCTGCTGATCTCATTGAACGAGAAAAAGCCGTGTATCTTGGCCAGGCCAAGGAATTGGGAAAACCCGAACCAGCCTGGGAGAAAATCGTCCTGGGCAAGTTAGAGAAATTTTATCAAGAACAGTGCCTCCTTGAGCAAAGCTTCATCAAAGATCCGAATATCACCATCAAAGAGATCTTGACTCAAAAGATCGCCAAACTTGGTGAAAATATGTCCATTGCCCGATTTACCCGGTATCAACTGGGCCAAGGATGACACCACTTCGCTACCGCCGTATACTGTTAAAAATTAGTGGTGAAATGTTGGCTGGCTCTCAGGAGTACGGCATTCACCCTGATATCCTCACCAATCTCGCCGATGAGATTGCCGAAGTCGTCCGCATGGACGTTGAGGTCGCCTTGGTCATCGGCGGAGGAAATATCTTTCGCGGGATTGCCGCCAGTGCATCCGGCATGGAACGCGCGTCTGCAGATTATATGGGCATGTTGGCCACCATGCTCAATGCGTTGGCACTCCAAAATGCTCTGGAGCGCATTGACATTACCACCCGTGTCCTCTCAGCCATTGAAATGCGTCAGTTAGCTGAAGGGTATATCCGAAGACGTGCCATTCGACATCTTGAAAAAAAGCGGGTGGTCATCTTTGCCGCCGGGACAGGAAATCCCTATTTTACCACCGATACTGCAGCCGCACTCCGAGCCATGGAAATTGGCGCCGACGTCATTTTAAAAGGCACAAAGGTGAACGGCATTTATGATTCAGATCCTGTGACAAACGCTGATGCGACGATGTTTCAAGAAGTATCCTTTTTGGAGGTCCTGAACAAGAATTTAAAAGTCATGGATGCCACAGCCATCACATTGTGTATGGATAACAAATTACCATTGATCGTCTTTAATTTAACTGAAACAGGCAACCTCAAACGAGTTGTGAATGGCGAAAAATTAGGCACCCTTGTTGTTCAAACTCCGACCCAATCCTAATTGGGGCATTTGATTATGGCCTATCAACCAACCATTGAAAAAGTCAAAACGAAAATGGGAAGCGCCCTTGAGCACCTAAAAAGTGAATTAACGGGTCTTCGAGGAGGTCGCGCTTCACTCACGATTCTCGATCATATCAGAGTCAACTTCTACGGCACCCCCACTCCGCTCAAGCAAGTGGGCAACCTCTCCATGCCCGACGGGCGATTGATTACCATTCAACCTTGGGATACTTCCATCATTAAGGAAATTGAAAAGGCCATTGCGATTTCTGACCTCGGCATTACCCCATCCAATGATGGCAAACTGATCCGCCTGCCAATCCCACCATTAAGCGAAGACCGTCGCAAAGATCTTGTCAAGGTCAGTAAGAAATACGGCGAAGATTCCAAGGTTCATATTCGAGGCATCCGTCGCGAAGGCAATGAGGAGCTGAAAAAGCTACAAAAAGATTCAACGATCACCGAAGATGAACTTCGCCGCGGGGAAAATGAAATTCAAAAAATTACCGATGCCGATATCAAAAAGGTCGACGAGTTGCTGAAAAAGAAGGAGGAAGAAATTCTCGAGATTTAACCGCCTTATGACCGCCTATTTCTCTTCTCCGACATCCTTGATTTCTTCTCAACTTTCTCCCACGATCGCGACCATTCACCTTGCCAACTTAGCTCATAACCTGGCAGAGCTACGCGGACTGCTTGCCACCAGTTGTGAGATATTAGCAATTGTCAAAGCGGATGGATATGGGCATGGCAGTATTGTCATGGCCGAAACCCTCTCTCAATTGGGCATTACGAAATTCGGAGTGGCCACTATTCAAGAAGGAGTCACCCTTCGTGAAGCCGGACTGACTAGCACCATTATAGTCCTCGGAGGTATATTTTCTTGGCAATTAGAAGATTTGATTCACTATAGGCTCACGCCAGTCATCTCCGACGCCTCCACCGCCAAACAATTGGGAGAAAAACTCTCGACGATTCACCCACCTTTTCCCGTCCATATCAAAATTGATACCGGGATGAGGCGACTAGGGTTCACACCAGAGACGGTGCTCGACGTTCTCAACTCCCCACTCTTTCGAGGCCCCTTGCTTTTGGAAAGCCTCATGACGCATTTAGCTGATGCCGATAACGCAGATCCCTATTTCACACACCAACAACTCGATAAATTTCATTCAGTGGCCAAACAGCTCAGAGACAAGGGTGTCCTTATCCCCTCACTACATGCCGCCAACACCGCCGGGATTGTGTCATACCCTCAATCCCATTGTGAAATGGTCAGGCCGGGGCTGTTGCTGTATGGCTATCAGCCGACTTCGTCATCCACTAACATGTTGAACCTTAAACCGGTGCTCAACCTTTCAACCAAAATTGTACAAACCAGAGACGTCCCCGCGGGTGAGGGGCTCAGCTATAATGGAATTTATCGGACGACACGGGCGTCTCGAATCGCCATTCTCCCCATTGGCTATGCACATGGATACAACCGACTGCTCTCAAATAGGGGCAAGGTACTGATTGGAAATACACGTGTCCCAATCGTCGGGAAAATTTGCATGGACATGACGCTCATCGACATCACCGATGTGCCAAGTGCTCAAGTTGGGGATGATGTCATTTTGCTAGGAAGGCAGGGAACTGAGGAAATCTCGGCCGTGGATATTGCAAATTGGCAGGAATCGATCCCTTATGAGGTCCTGTGCAACATCGGGCCACGAGTCAATCGGGTGTATGAGCCACTGACGTGATGCGCCATTCAGGAAACGTAACATTGAACTCCCCTTTTCAGGCAGAACCTCTCACACATAACGATTTTACGTCTTCAATTTCTTCTTGAGACGCTTCTCAACGCTGGCGACTTTTCCACTTAATCGTCCTTTCTTCCCTTTTCGATAATCGACTTTCATCGTACAAGAAATTCTATTGCAATCTTTTCTCATTCGTTCATAGCATTGCCGGACCACATCCATGACTTCGTCCCACTCCCCCTCCAAAACTGTTCCCATAGGATTAAGGCGATACTCAACGCCACTTTGATCAATGATTTCCAAAGACCGGGAAACATATTTTCCAACGCTCTCACTTTTTCCCAACGGGGACATGCTGAATTCTAGCAATACCATATGCTCACCATTCCTGTTCGAATTAAGAAGAAGCCACCTGTTCTTTTTGCGCTACCCACGAAGCGGGATACGAAATCTGGCCAGTCAAAGCAAAACCCTCCACCGCAGCCATCAACTGTTCCCGGCGTCGCGAATCATTGGGCTCACTTTTCTTTAATTCTTCGCGCATGCCCCCTAACCAGTCCAGAAACTTTCCGAATTCATCATCAAACAGGGCTTCGCAATTTTGACGCAGTAGATTCGCTAAGGCTGGGGAGGCGCCACTTGTACTGATCGCAACCCTAAGCCTTCCTTGCCCCACCAGGGCAGGCATAAAAAAATTTGATCGGTCTGGTTGATCCATTGACCAAATGAGAAACCGTTCCTTTTTGGAAAGCTCAAAAAGCGACTTGGACAACTCGAGATCATCTTGCAAAAGGTTCAAAATTAAAAAAGCATCCTGCGTATCGGTGGATCGAAAATGCCGCCCTCGATGAATGATCTTTGCTGAGGCTGCAAATTTCTTCAAAGGGGTATTGAGTGTAGGATTGACGACAACCACTTTGGCCCCAGCATCCAATAAACGAGAGACCCGCTCAGAGGCCTCATCATCGCCTCCAATCACCACACATAATCTTCCTCCAACATCTAAGGTAATTGGAAAACCCGCATTCTCACTCATAACCACTCCTTCTTATCATTCAAAACTGTTTCTGGATTTTTCGACAACAGCAACAGCTAGTCAACGATTACGCCACCACCTCTATTCAATAAAAAAGTATATCACATGATGGCAGGATCACAACGAGGGACACAGACGAATCATATCTCAGAGCGTACTAACGAGGAGGGCAACGACACGTTACTCATCGGAATCTAACTCCATATGCCAGTAAAGATAATCTCTCCAACTATCCGGAGCATTTCGAATCCCAATCATAATCGTCAACGTTGGGTTCCAGCGTGGTTTCACTGGCTTCTTCTTAAGGCGCATCCTTGCCTCATCCGGAGTTCTCCCACTCTTTCTGTTATTGCATCGCCAACAGGCGGTCGCGATGTTCTCCCAGGTTTTCTTGCCGCCTTTGGCAATAGGTACCACATGATCAAAGGTTAAGTCTTCAGTCCCGAACTTTTTGCAACAATACTGACAAGTATATTTATCGCGAGTAAAAATATTAATTCTGGAAAACTTTACGGCCCGATGTGTGGACTTTAATTTCACCACACTCAGGAGCCGCATCACCGAGGGAAGCTTGAAGGTAATCGCCACACCACGAATGTCCCGCTCATAAAATTCAAGGACTTCGACTTTCTCTTGGCACAATAAGGTGATGGCCTTTTTCCAATCAACGACCCGTAACGGCTCATAGGTCGCATTCAGAAGCAGGGTCATTTCCATCAGCTACATGGGCCTCCAGATTCGTTCCAACATCACGATAGAGTTGTGTGTGTATAACATCAGACTCAACGGTGAATCAACACCATCACCCTAGACAATCCCTTGCAGGCTCTTTTCAACCTTGTTAAAATTTCCCATCATTTTGACCCTATACCTATCAGGAGACAGTGCGTGAAGTATATTGATGCAGCAAAATTATCCGATCTTCCTCCAGGATCATGCCTCTCTGTCGAACTGGATAAAGATGGCCGTGGCGTGGCTCTGTTTAACGTCGAAGGCGAGGTCTTTGCCCTGGATAACACGTGCCCTCATGCAGGTGGCCCCTTAGGTGAAGGCATTCTTCACGGAGACACCGTACGTTGTCCCTGGCATGGCTGGAAGTTTAATGTCCGGACAGGGGAATGCCTAAAAAACCCCGTGGACGATTGGGCGGTTTCATGTTTTCCACTGAGAATAGAAAACGGAACTATACAAGTTGCTCTTGAAAACCAAGAGCCTTCTCCTTAAGAGAGATTTGGTCTTGATGCGGCAAAGGCGGCAACTCATGAAACGGCATAAAATGAATGGCCGCTAAGGAAATCACCCGAATGGTTTTATCCTTCAGCGTCACCCTCCAAGCAAACTCGCGCTGAATCCATTCATTAAATCCTTTCTCCCGAATCAGAATCCTCACAGCAAAGACTCCCGGTTGCTCTTCTCCAACCTGCCATTTCCCTTTATGATGTGGCGTCCCATTGGCTTCCAAATCACGAACGTATTGATCCACGGCTTCCTCAAGGGTTGAAGTATTTCGACCTGGATGAGAACGCACGAGTTCCAAAGCCTCATGAGCTTTGGGATCTTCTGGAATATCTGGAGTCACACCCTTTGGCTGAGAATAGAAAAACCCCGCTAGGACCAGAGTAGCCAAGACGATCAAACCAAAAATATTTCTAATACTCACGGGGACTCCCAAATAAATCACAAATCATTAGTAAATTCCAAGAAAAAATGGCCCATATTTGAATTAAATTGACTCACACCTACGAATCGCTCCCATCGGCCATGCATTGCCTTCAATACAACTCATAATCCTTTAACATGCGTTATGAACGAACCTCAAGTGCTGAACGTTTGATGCGACGAAGCCCAGATCCTATCCCAACTCTCACCACACGGCCGATGAGTTCCCCAATTTTTGTATGGGTCCCACTATATATTAAATGTGGACCAGATCCAGAAACGAAAACAATTGAATCAGTTCCCGTCCCTGTGGCGCTTTCTCGTCCTGTCCAACTATGAATAGATTGTTCAAGCATTACTGCAGTTTTACTTTCTGTGGCCACTCCAATCGCACCGACCAAAGCAGAAGATGCAAATGATGCATTTGTGACTAGAATGATGTTAATAGTTCCAAGGCGATGGCTTTCTTTTGGAATAAGCTTGGTCTTGACGGGTTCTCCAACACACACTGCATTAGTGATCCCAACTGTAAAAAACCCTTCCACCCAGAGAGAGCCATACTGCACTCGCTTGAGTAGGAGATGACGAAGATCAACTGCCGTCATCAAGCCAAGACCATTGCTCTTTCCAGTTACTCGTTTTATGACTTGTCTTAAGTAACGCTGAGGATCAGCAGAGATTTTTTCATGGTCAATTCCGAGAACGCTATCCCCCTGAATCTCTTTCACTTGATGATTAACAATGACCTGCGTCTTACAAATTCCTCCCCCCAAAACAGCGGAAGATATTGCCAAACGAGGCTTGGCAAAAGAAATAACCAGAGTTCTTTCCTTCAGTGTAAAGGGGGTCAGCCAGGATTTGGGAACCCTCATATTCTCCCTTTCACCATACATTGTAATTGTTTGATCAGACGAGCATTTTCTTTTGGTGTTCTTACAGCGAAACGAAGCATTCGTTCATTGAGCCCCCGGTAACTTGAACAGTCTCGTACAAGTAATCCATCTTCCCGTAAGGCAGCGGTCACCTGCTGACTCGTCAGAGATTGAGGCAACTGAACAAGAAGAAAATTTGCAGACGAAGGATATACAGTGAATCCTGGAATCTGTTGAAGCCTTTGTTGTAACCGACATCGTTCTTTTTCAAGAAAGCGCAAACTCTTTTCTTTATATCGATGGTCAGATAAACAGACTAAGGCTGCCTCTTGGGCCAATACATTCACAGACCAGGGAGGCAAACGCTTCTGGATTAGTTGGATCGTCGCCGCGGTCCCAACCGCGTACCCAATCCGGAGACCAGGAATTCCATAAAACTTAGTAAAGCTTCTAAGTACCAGCAATGAAGCGTCACGAGCAGCCAGGCGTACTACGGACTTTTCCTCACAAAAATCTACAAATGTTTCGTCAACGATGAATCGACTACCTTGCTCTTTTAATTTTCCCAAGGTGCGAGCTACTATATTTCGAGAAACACCTTGTCCTGTAGGACTGTTTGGATTGCAGAAAAAAACTGCATCGATGGACGCGCCCTTACCTCTTGCTACCCGAGATGAAAGCCGTGGGTACTTTATAATTTTCAAGGCTTCATTTATCGGAGGTTTGAAATTTCGTTGCGCTTGAGCATCCACCGATGCCACCCGCGATTCTGCCAATGCCAAAGCCCCTTCATATTCAGAAAATGTCGGCCCAATGATTAAGCCATGCCCTATCTTTAACGCAGCAGGAATGGCATAGATTAATTCCGTTGTTCCATTACCCAACACTACGTTTTCAGGTCGAATTCGATGAAGGCGAGCAATGGCTTGTCGCAGCGCCAACCCATCAGGATCAGGATAATGGAGGATTTTGCGTGCAGCGTTTTGTAAAACCCTTTGGACAGAAGGAGGAATGCCCAACGGGTTAATACTGGCACTAAAATCGAAAAATTCCAGAGCCTCCCGCGAAGACTCTCTGGCAGCGCGATAAATATTTCCACCGTGTTTTAAATGCTGTTCCACAAGATCGTGATTGACACCCCAAGGAAGATGGCCAATCCAAATGATATCCACATTAAATCCAATGCCAGGGAAATTTGCTGAGGTTGTAATAGTTTGGTGGGATCTCCCAACTGAAGTCGATCAACGACAATACCATCGTAAACATTAGGTCCGCCTAATTGAACTCCTAATGCCCCAGCCATAGCAGCCTCCGGATGTCCGCTATTAGGACTAGCATGGTTGGAGCAATCGCGTCGGTAAATCCGCCAGGCATGACCTGAGGTTTTAAGGCGAATGCCCGAGGACAAGACCAGCAACAATGCGCTGAGTCTGGCAGGAATCCAATTAACCACATCATCAAGTTTCGCTGAGGCCCAACCAATATCTTGATAGGGTGGGTCGTGATGCCCAATCATCGAGTCCAAAGTATTGATGGCTTTATACGCTAAAGCTAACGGCGGTCCCCCAAGTACAAGATAAAACAACGGGGCAATCACGCCATCTGAGGTACTTTCGGCCACCGTTTCCACTGTCGCACGGGTAACCTCCGATTCTGACAACTCCTCAGTATCACGCCCCACAATTAAGGACACAGCTTTCCGAGCTTCTGGTAATAACCCTGCCTGAAGATAGCAAGAGACCACCAAGGCATGTCGAGCTAAATCTTTCGCCGCAAGTGTCGTATATGCTAGAAACACCCAGAGAAGATCTGCAAACCAAGGATGGACGACAGTAGCAACATTCAAAAGAGCCCATCCCACGAAAAAGCTCCCACCAGGAATCACAAGGCCAATAACTATACCCATGACACGTTGACCTATTTGAGTCGAGAATATTGTACGCCCAAGATGTTCAATCCAGGAAATCACCCTCCCTATCATCCTTACAGGATGAGGCATACCGCGCGGATCCCCGAGGATTCCATCAAGCACACAGGCGGCTAAAATATTAATCGCAAGCATATTTTCCACAAGTATCAGTCAGTTGAAGATGGAGTCAGGTCAAGTTTCCCAGAACTAATTTGTTGCAAACAGGAGGCACATAAACAATCATGGAATTTCTCATAAATTCCAGAATATTGTGCATCAGTGATAGGAATATCTGTGCACCAACACCCATACAAGCCACAGGTAAATTCGCTTCCACAATGAGCACATGTTTTTTTAAGATTTCGCTTCATAAGTATGAAACCACAAACACGAGAAGTGTCGGACAAAAAATTAGGTAGAGGATTTCTGTTCCTTCATTTATCGAACCAAGGATATCACCTGTCAATCCACCAAATACTCTAGAGAAAGTCATAGCCATGAGCTTCGCAGAAATCGCACTTCCTACAACCACTATTCCTCCAACCACATACCCAAAACATCCACAAAGAATGACGGCAACCCACATCGTGGCCCAACACACATCGCACCATTGAATCTCAGCAAAAAAGTCCGAGGCAATTCCCCCCTCTCCTCGTGCATGCTTTGCACCAAAGGCACCGACCACCATGGCCCATTTTCCTACAACCGGCATACACAACAAGAGGTATCCACGATCCAGTGAAGGTAGCTCTACCATTCCTCCAAGTCGTAGGAGCAAGGCTAAGATTAAGCCTGTGGCACCCAGCGCCCCAATACTACTATCTTTCATCACCATTAAACGGTCCTGAATGCTACCTCGTTTCGCAAGACCATCAATTGTATCAGCAATTCCATCTTGATGAAGACCACCCGTCACCAACACTAAAAGACAGATTAATAAAATGGTCGCAATATTAGGTGAGAATATCTGGCCGAAAATGTAATCTCCAGCAACCAGCATTCCACCAATGAATGCACCCACAACAGGATACCAACGCATTGAAGAAGCAAGATCTCGTGGAGAAGGGTTAACTTGAGAAGATTTTGAAAGGGGAATAATGGTGAGAAAATGCCACGCCAACATGGCCGGTTGAATCATGAGCCGACCGGGCTCCCGGTATCGTGTGGCAACGCACCATCCACGTTTGCTTCTTCAAAGGTGGCCATTTCCGAATATATTTTCACTGCGGCCTGAAGCAACGTAATCGCCAGGCAGGCCCCAGTTCCCTCACCTAGTCGCAAGCGTAAATCCAATAATGGTTCAAGTTGCAATTTGTCCAAGGTAATCCGATGGCCAGGCTCCTGTGACACATGCGATGCAACAAGGTACTCGCGACAATGCGGTTCCATTGCCACGGCCAACAAAGCACTGGCTCCTGTAATGAATCCATCAAGAATCACTGGGACTCTATAGGCGGCAGCTCCGAGGATAATGCCGATCATTCCACCAATTTCAAATCCTCCAACTTTTGCTAACACATCAAGGGGGTCAGAAGGCTTCGGACGATGCAGATGAAGAGCTTGTCCAATCACCGAGACTTTATGCGTGAATCTATCCTCGTCAACACCCGTTCCGCGACCAGTCACGTTCATCACATCTTGGCCAGTTAAGATGGAAACAATAGCAGCACTAGAAGTCGTATTTCCGATTCCCATTTCTCCTATCGCAATCACATTCTTGCCCTGGGCACAAGCTGATTTTGCAAGGCTAATTCCTATCTGAATCGACTGCAAAGCCTGTTCATGAGTCATGGCGGGTTCTTGCGCAAAATTTTTCGTTCCAGGAGCAATCTTATGGTAAACCAATCCGGAAAGATCATTCAGATCTTCGGCAACACCCATATCCACGACACAGACAGACGAACCAGCATGACGAGCGAGCACATTCACTCCTGCACCATTTTCGATAAAATTCTTGACCATTTGAGCTGTGACTGATTGTGGATAGGCACTCACACCTTCGGCCGTCACACCATGGTCAGCGGCAAGGACAAATACAATAGGATCCAAAGAGGAGGGAGAAATATTTCCGGTTATCGCAATAAACTGAGCAGCAAGGTCTTCCAGTCGGCCAAGACTTCCAGGGGGCTTGGTTAAACAATTTAATCGAACTTGGGCTTGAGCACGAGATTCCACACTTGGAAGTGCAATATCAGGAAGTAAGTCTTTCAGGATACTAGGAAGCATAATGATTTGACTATTTCAATTTCATGGGAAGACCGCTTACCGAAAAATATACGGCATCAGCGGCCCCAGCAACGTGCTGGTTCATTTTTCCGGCAAGATCACGAAACTGTCGTGTCATGGGATCTCCTGGGACAATGCCCATCCCCACCTCATTACTCACAAAGACAACAGTTCCTCGAACCTTTCGAGCTGATAGCATTAACTCATTGGTATAGGAAAGAATGTTCGAATCCGTATTACCACTCCCCAAAAGATTCGATAACCACAGAGTCAAACAATCGACAATCACGGTTTTAAACTCAGTCCCGTGAGTGTTAAACCAACCAATAAGGTCAATAGGAATTTCATGAGTATTCCAGATAGGATCACGATCTTGTTGATGTTTTTGAATGCGGGCAGACATTTCCGCATCCCCTGGTTCACCCGTGGCGACAAAGGCTTTCGGCAAGTCATTGCCTGCTAGCTTAAACGCCAACTGGCTTTTTCCGGAACGAGCTCCTCCAAGAACTAAAGACAGATGGGAAAAAGAATCACTTGCGTTCATGAAGAAGGAATTCAACCTGAGGCCATTAAAAGCTACACAGAAATAACAATATTTGGGCTATACCCAATATTCAGAAAAGAAGCAGGAATTGAAATAATCCTAGAACTTCAGGAATCTTCGCGTTGCCATAAATACTCAGGTTCTCCATGAGTCTTAGCTACCCAACGGGACAACACAAACAGGGCATCACTCAAACGATTCAAAAATTTAACCAATTCAGTTGAGACTTCTTCTTCACGAGACAGCGTCACGCAAAGACGCTCCGCCCGACGACACACGGTTCTGCCCTGATGTAAAAACCCCGAGACCTTTCCCCCACCCGGCAAGATAAACTCTTTCAAGGGTTCCAAATCTTCTTGGCAAGTATCAATAAGGTTCTCCAGGCGAATCACATGGTCAGCCGTCACAGTAGGCATATTTTTAAAAGTCTCACCGGGAGCCGTTGCAAGAATCCCACCCAAGTCAAATAACTTATTTTGAATCCATTGCAAATCACTTTCGAGTTTCGACTTCGTCGGAACATCATCAGAAAGCTCGGAATTGAATACTCTTGCCAAGCCAATAATGGAGTTGAGTTCATCAACGGTTCCATACGTTTCGACACGCAATGAATCCTTCCACACCTCTTGACCTCCCGCAAGACGAGTTTTCCCCGCATCGCCGGTTTTCGTATACACTTTACTAATCCGCATTGAGTAAAACCTTTTTCTTCTTAACAGTTTTGACTGACTTGGTGGCGACTTTTTTCGTACCGTTTACATTCCCGTTGCGATTCCCCCACTCTTCATAATGAACCAATTGTTCAACCGGAAGACGCGCGCGCCATCCGGCAGATTCCAAATCGGGACGCACCGCAAATTCCTTCACATACCCGACGCATAAATAGGCAATGACCTTTACGGGACGGGGGATGCCTAGAAGTTTTTTGAGTGCTTCATAATCCATAATGCTCACCCACCCCACGCCAACACCTTCCGCGCGAGCAGCAAGCCATAGATTTTGAATTGCGCAACACGTACTGTACAAATCTGTCTCACGAATTGTATTTCGGCCTAACACATTTGGCCCACCACGTTGCCTGGTACAGGTAATGCAAATGTTTATGGGGGACTCAACAATGCCTTCAAGCTTCATACTCTTATACAGCTTGGCTTTCTCACCCCTGTATTTTTGAGCAGCCTCTTCATTGGCTTGATGAAATAAGGATCGCACTGATTGCTTAGTCTTCTTTTCTCCAACAATCAAAAAATCCCATGGCTGCATAAACCCAACTGAACCAGCATGATGAGACGCCTTTAAAATTCGATTTAATGTGGTTTCAGGAATTGAATCCGGGAGAAAATTCTTACGAACATCACGTCGCTCAAAAATAGCCCGATACACCGCATCTCGCTCCGGTTCAGAAAAAGCGCCATTAGTTTTAGAATGAGCCATTATCTACGATTTCCATTTCGCTATAGAGCAAGTTTTGAAATTTCAGGGCTGCATGGCACTTCTGAATTGCCCAACATGGACCAATCTTTCATAGAAGACAGGCATTGTGAGCACAAGCAATTATCAAAGTTCTCTTTTAGCCAAAGTAGTTGTTGCGGTGTGATCGAAAGATCACCACACCAGCACCCTCCACTTTGGCGGCATTCAAATTGCCGCTCACATCGCGAACAAGTTTTGTCCATCAGATCACATTCCAACACGATTTGAGACACCAAACATCCTAAAACTCTATTCCTTTTTGGGCCTTAATCCCCTTCCGAAAAGGATGTTTCACCATTTTCATTTCAGAAACAAGGTCCGCTGCATCCATGATTTCTGGCTTAGCACCGCGCCCGGTCATCACAACATGTTGCATGGGAGGGCGACTCTGAATGACATCCAACACTTGAGAGACACTGACATAATCGTGCTGAATCGCAATATTCAATTCATCCAACACCACCATGGCATAATCAGGGTTTCGAATATATTCCGACGCTTTTTCCCAAGCGAGTTGAGCAAATTTCGTATCTCGCTCTCGATCCTGTGTTTCCCAGGTATACCCTTCCCCCATTCGCAGAAATGTCACGGAATCCTCAAAACTTCTTAAGACCCGTTCTTCGGCCGTATCAATGGCACCTTTGATAAATTGAATAAATGCCACCTTCATCCCATGCCCAACACAACGCATAGCCATACCCAGTGCGGCCGTGGTTTTCCCTTTGCCTGCACCAGTGAACACAATGAAAACCCCTCGCTCTTCTGTGGCCGCATCAATTCGACGATCAACAGAAGCCTTCACCCGCTGCATCTTAGCTGTGTGATCCGAAGAAATATCTGTCACGTTATCTCCAAATTATTCATCTATTGAATGGTGTAATTTTTTGAATTAGCTTTGGCCTTCTGAACCAAGGTTTGCGGGATAGAAGGCTGACTCGCAAAATGCAAATGTGTGTAACAAGCCATCACATTATCCTTTACAAAACCATCCTCTCCTCGATCTGCAGAACGAGCATCAGACAAGCGACATGCATAATTCATTTTTCCATTTGAAGAAAAAGACGAATAGTGAAACTCATGGCCCCGCACTTTGGTGCCCGCTTCTCCAAGAATACAGGAGTTCGTCATTTCGGTCTCTCGATACCCTAAGGTCAGCTTCTTTCGATTCATTGATACTGTTCCTGAAAAAACGCCAACCATTTCAAACGTCTGTCCTTCAAAATCCATAATGGACTGGGTTAAATACATCAACCCTCCACACTCCGCGAAAATGACTCCGCCTTCACGAGCAAACTGTTGAATGGAATGCCGCATCCCCTCATTTGCCTCAAGAGTTTTAGCATACAGTTCGGGATACCCACCTCCCAAGTAGACTAAATCTACCTCTGGCAAAACCGAGTCATTCATAGGCGAAAACCGAACAATTTCCGCACCAGCAGCTTTCAAAAGTTCAAGGTTGTCCTGGTAGTAGAAACAAAAAGCAGGATCGTACGCAACTCCAATCTTAATAAACCCCGACTCAAGCCTCATTGATACTTCAGGAGCAATACCCTCAGAAGTCACCAGGCTTTTTCCCTTTTGAGCCAATTCTTCTATCAAATCTAAGTTGACGGTCTCTTGTGCCATCTGCCCCAAGGCTTCATACAACGTGCTCCTTTCATCTTCCAACGCTGTTCGCAATCCAAGATGTCGATCCGAAATTGTAACATCCTCATTGGGCTGTAAATAGCCCACCACCGGAATGTTAATTGAAGATTCCACCGCTTCCCTTAAAAGATGAAAATGACCTTCAGACCGAACTCTGTTGAATAATACGCCAAGCACTTCCAAGTCAGGGTCAAAGTGAGAAAAGCCTGACACCATGGCTGCCGCCGACCGAGCCATGGCGCTACCATCAATGACCAAAAGCACCGGGGCATTGATCTGTTTGGCAATCTCGGCGGTACTACCCCGTTCACTCACCGGGCTGGCACCATCGAAGAGGCCCATCATGCCTTCGATGATGGCGATATCCGCATCCGCAGTCGCTTGTCGAAAAATCTGGCGGTTCAATTCCGCCCCAAGCATCCATCCATCCAAATTCCTGGATTCTCGCCCACAGGCCAAGCGATGATGACCAGGGTCGATAAAGTCCGGCCCTGCCTTAAACGGCTGAACTCGACGCCCACGCCTACGAAAAGCCGACATGAGCGCCAAGCTTACGGTCGTTTTCCCCACTCCACTGTGAGTACCGGCAACAAGAACTTTGGGGCAGGACATAGACATTATGCGCTTACGTTCCCAACAACGGAATATCGAAATTGACTTTCATTCCACCATAAATGGAACGACCAGGTGTCCCAAAGTTCAAGATTTCTTCATAGCGACGATCAAAGACATTATCAAGCCGCGTATACACTTCAACATGTGAATTCACGTCGTAGGACACCACCGCATTAAATACTTCAAATTGTGGGACACGCTGAGTATTATTTTCAGCAGTCGAAGGGCTATTGAACTGAGACCCAACGAATCGAAAATCAACGATAATACTCAGGGGTGCAATGGGTTGATAGGTGACGATGACAGACACCTGATCCACGGGCCAACGTGGCAAGCGTGTTCCCAACACCTTATCTCGAGTCAGCGTTTTTGTATAGGCACCCTGAATCATTAAACTATGCACCAAAAACCGCTTACCTAAAATCCTATAGGTAAAATCCGCTTCCCATCCATAGGTTTTGGCGACTCCGACATTAAGAGGACAAAAACTAAAAGTAGAAAATGCCGCACATGTCGCAACCCCTTGATTCACAATCAAATTAGTAAAACGATTCTCAAAATACCCAATACTGACCTGAAGCCTTTTCTGAAAGAACGATTGTTCCACTGCGAGATCAAGACTTTTGCTTTTCTCTGGCTGAAGAGTCGGATTGCCGAAGTTGGGAAAAAACAAATCGTTGATCGTGGGGGCCCGGAACCCTCGAGAATAGCTTCCACGAATTTTAGTATTCGTCTCAGGGTGAAAGTAGCCCCACGTAATTCGATAGGTTGTCGCATCACCAAATGAACTAAAGCGATTTTGCCGAACACCTCCAGTCAAAAATATCCGATCAAGGAAATTAACCTGGGCTTGGGCAAATCCCGCATGGGATGAAACAATTCGATTCGTAAAACTTGTGGAATTCTCACCAAGTTGTTCACGAAATTGATACCCAGCGGTCACAACGATCCACTCGGCAAACTGAAAATCATGTTGCCACTCAATACGGTTCGTTTTGGTAACAATAGTCGATGCCGATCCAAAAGGAACTCCCGTCGCACCTGTAAAAATATTGGTTTGAAATATTCCTGGCTCAAAAAATATGCGCTCTCTCTGATGGCCCAGTGTCAATTTTTGTGACCACCAGTTCGTCAATGGTTGGGAGTAAACACCACTCATAATACGTCGATCGCTTCGGCTTCTGGATTTGATCACATCTCTTGCCGTCGCTCCGCTACCAGTACTTGAGTCAATATGTGTATCACTATTGAGCCAGCGAAAGTTGAAATCGAGCGTTCCCTTTCCAGGAAGATCTAATCCAAGTTTTGTGGATCCTTGCCAATTCCGAAACCCATCGCGTTCACTCGCCCCTCGACGAAAATTAACGGCGGAAATGCCTGTCGTATCCTGACGCGATAACGCTCCAGAAAAGTGTACAGGCCCTTTTTGACCTGAAAACGACCCGCCTTCTCGAAGCGTATTGAAAGAACCATATTCCATGAAACCCTGGGCATTGAGAGGCCCTGTCCCTCGCTTGGTAATGATATTGATCACACCACCCATGGCATCAGCACCCCAGATCATACTCTGTGCACCCCGAAGGATTTCGATACGATCAATATTGTCCGTGGTCAAACCAGCGAAATTAAAGTCCCCAGTCGTCGCACTATTTACGAACACGCCATCGACAAGGACCAATGTTTGACTTGAACCACCTCCGCGCACCCGAACACTCGCCAGGGTACCAGTCCCTCCATTTGAAAACACGGCCAACCCCGTGCCTAAACGTAAGGCATCAACCACATTCCGGATTTTCCGTTGTTGGAGCTGTTCCCCAGTAATCACCTGAACCGCACTCGTCACATGGCTGAGAGGAACAGGGGTTTTAGTCGCACTAACGACATAGGGGTCTAAGATCTCGACTTCTCTAGAATCTTGGGTAGAATCCCCAAACGAAAAGGATGGAGTGATGAAAATGGAAAGAACACAAAAAAGAAATACTCGGCACCGTAAACAGTTAAACATACCCACCTCCCTTTGGCACGAAGGGCGAATTGGAAACAACTAACAGATGGGTCTCCTGACTTGCGGCTCGTAGTTTCTTTGCGCCTTCCCAGCCTATTCTAATTTTTGGCCAGTGACATTTTGCAAAGTCGCTCCCCGCTTACAGTGGCGGCACCGTGATGGATTTTCACCATCTTCCCCGTCTCTGTCGGCAATCTTCCTCTAAGCACGCCTCCTAAAAAATTAAATGATGAATGATTTGTGGTGATTATATTTAGTCGCCACCACTTCGACTTATGTCTAAAACTAGTTCCTACGAAACCAAAAACTTTCCTTCAATTTATATCGGCAAGGTCACCCTAGGAACCCCAGACTGGGGGTGTGAATCAATGAGGACCTGACAGCCATAGACTGGTTCCAAATACTCTCTGGAAATCACCTGTTGAGGAGAACCAATCGTCGCAATTTCACCACCCTTCATCAGCATCACTCGATCGCAATACTGACTCGCCAGATTTAAGTCATGCGACACAAGAACAACCGTGAGCCCTCGTGTACGATTTAAGTCACGAATAATTCTAGCGATATCAAGTTGATGATGAAGATCAAGGAAGGCCGTCGGCTCATCAAGGAGTAACACTTCGGGTTCTTGCGCCAAGGCTCGTGCAATCACCGCCCGTTGTCGCTCCCCACCAGAAACATCGGTGATCAGTCTCGTGCCAAGATGGGCCACATCCAAGTCCTGCATCGCTTGAATCGCCACAGCACGATCCTGAGGACTCTCCCATCCCAACCCCCAGGTTCGATTATGGTGAGGATATCGTCCCATCAACACCATTTCATTGATGGTGAAGGGAAACGCTTGTTGAGTCTCTTGAGGAACAAAGGCGACGCGACGAGTAATTTGGGATTGAGAAAGAGATGTATAGGGATTCCCAAACAAGGCCACCGATCCACCTTGTGGGTTCAATATGTTCATTAACACTTTGAGCAATGTGCTTTTTCCAGACCCATTTGGACCCAAAATCCCCATCACTTCACCAGACGAAATTGACAACGAGATGTTTTTTAAGACCGGAGATGTTTCAGCAACTCCCTTGCGCCCGAAACCAAAGGTCACCCCATTGACTTCCAAAGCGACTGGATTTTGAAGATCGCCTTGATGCCTCATAATCCGACCCGCGCTCGACGTTGGACTAAAAGATAAAGAAATACTGGACCGCCAACTAATGCCGTGATCACACCGACGGGAATTTCTGCGGGACTCAACAATGTCCGAGCCACTGTATCAGCGACCATAAGGAAAATTCCCCCGACAATTCCAGAAGCCAGGAGCAACAAACGATGGTCAGCGCCAAAGACAAGGCGCACGGCATGAGGGACAATAAGCCCAACAAATCCAATAAGGCCACTAAAGGCGACGACTGCTCCGGTCAATAGGGCTGATGCCCCAAAAAGCACTCGCTTCACACGCTCAATCTCCACACCTAAGGACCGCGCTGCGTCCTCACCGAGGGTAAGCAAATTCAGTGAAGAAGCCTGCGAAACCAAAATACACACTCCCAAGGCAAGATAGAGAGCCAACACCAACACCGTCTGAAAGTCAGGCCCAGTTAATGACCCCATGAGCCAGGCATACATTCCAGAGGCCTTATACGGATCAGCTAAAGTGGTCAGGAATAAAATGAGTGCGGAAAAAATTGAGTTCAAAACCACGCCACCTAGCAATAGTGTATGAATCGAAAAACTCCCATAGGACACAGCAATACGATAGACAATCAGGAGTGAGACCAAGGCTCCGAGAAATGCAAAAAATGGTAACACCGACAAGCTGAAAAATGTTAACCCTATACCAGAAAGCATCGCAATGGAGGCACCAAGGGCCGCACCACTTGAAATGCCAATGACAAACGGATCCGCTAGGGGGTTACGGAGCAAGGCTTGAAGCGAGGCACCAACCGCCGCCAGACTACTTCCCACAAGAAAGGCCAACAACACCCTGGGGACCCGGACTTGCCAAAGAATAATGTGTCGAGGGGATCCTTGAATGTCAGCTTCATAAAACGGACCTTGCGCTAAAAGTGTGGCCACCTGAAAAAATGAAATCTTTTCAGACCCAAACCCCAAACATCCAATAAATGCGAAAAGTGCCATCACTCCTAATCCGCTCAGTACGCTCGCCCACTTGAATGGCGATAGAGTGAGAGGAGATTGTAAAGATGGCCTCACCTCCGAGGCTGAACCTTCAGGAGGCGAAGAATAAGATGAAACACCTGAAGTTGATACGGGTGGAGCAACAACACCTGTCGTTTCGCTTGATGGAGAAGGGAACCCAGTCATAATTGTTTCACTGATTATTCCTGTCCAACGATGGATTTATACACATCAGGGTGCAATATTTTTACAAGCGCCTCTAACCCCTCGATGACTCGAGGCCCAGGTCTATTCAGTAAATTACTCTGCACTTGAAATAAATTATTCCGCTTCACCGCTTCAAGAGAAGTCCATCTCCTCCACTGATCTTGTTCAGGTTGCGGAATTCCTTCAAAACGTCCAATGGGAAATAGCAAAAACTCAGGATTTTGTCTGAGGACTTCCTCAATACTAAAACGAGGATAGGCCATTCCAGCATCTTCCGCCGCATTTCTGGCCCCCGCCAATCCAAACAACTGGTGAATGTAACTCCCTGGCCCCACGGTAATGAGCGGATCAGTATTTAACACGAATAACAGGGTGGGCCGCTCAAGGCCTTCTAATTGGGAGGAAAGAGCCGCAATTCGTTTCTTAATATTTTCACTAAGTTTGAGGGATTCAGACACATGCCCCACGATTCGACCTAACACTCGAATATGAGTCAAAATATCTTCAACCGTCTTGGGTTCAAACAAAAACGTTGGAATTTTCAATTGGTCTAATCGATTGAGTAAGTCGGCTCGCAAAAAGGATTTGGGGGCGACAATGAGGTCGGGTTGTAACGCGACAAGTACTTCTAAGTTTGGTTGGGAATACCCAACTTTAGGTTTTTTCAACGCAGCAGGAGGATAATCACAAAACTCCGTGACACCAACAATTTCTTCATCCAATCCAATGGCGAATAACATTTCCGTAATACTTGGTGCGAGCGAAACGATCCGTTTTGGTTCTTTGGCAAGATACAGTTTTCGTCCAAAGTCATCGACAAACGTCCGGGGCGCCACGTTAGACATAAATGGCATTCCGGTAAGAATTCCCTGTTGGCGACGTTTCATAGGATTTGATTCCTCAGAAAAACCAAAAAGAGATTCACACGGTAAGAGAATAAACAGAGCCAGAGTGAGGAACGCAAGAAATATTCTAGGGAAGAGGGGCGCACGCTGTTTGGGATAAATCCACAGAAGATGTCGACTGCCATGAAACATAAAATTTCCCCAAGGCCAAAACGACCCTGAGGATGGCACCCGCGTCTTCATCCTCACCCGCACCCCAGCCCCGAGGGTTCGAAGGTCGTGAATTCTGTTTTCCCATCAAGAGAGTATTGGCAAAACAGAACTCGTAGCTCGGGTAGGTCTTCTGGCTTCTGGATACTAACCTACTTCCCGCGCCTTCCCATCATAAACTGTGTTTTGACAGTGGCTTCTGCGGGGTTCGTTTCCAGTTACAGCGGCGGGACCGCGAAGGAGTTACACCTTCTTCCCTTAACCCGTGCCCATATGTTGATAAGTGTAACTTTAGGAAACAACCAAATAGTTTGTCAAGAAAGAATGGATCTTACCCTGTAGCAGAATCCACCTTATAGAGGATTGAGAATACTATGTGTTTTGGAAAGGCAATAATTGTCCTCTATGGATGGAACACTCTTCCATAGAAGATTAAGTGGGTATGGAGGACCAGATTGATGACATCTAATTGGTCTGAGTTCTGGCAATCAGAGGCTGTGACTGTTTCGTCATGACGACATGATGAAGTTCACGACCACAAGCATCCAAATCCATGTTTGTACAATACATTGTATTGGTGCCTGGCTCGAAAAAGCCTGTCACGACCTGTAACGTCGCGGCATTTTCAGATCTACTGGTAAGGTCAAAGGAGCTAGACCGTTGGCCACTCACTTCTGTCCATTTTTTATGAAGAGCTCCCTCATCTAGCAGCACAATTTGAAATTCACCAATAGTGTGCTTCTCAAAATAGGTGGCCCCTAAGGATGAACACCCTCCAACAAAAACTAGTGCACTGCCCATTACTAAGAAGGCCCAAGAGAACCGTCTACATTCATTGAGGATTCGAAGATTCCAGTTCATTGCTCACTCCTGGATACAAGGTTTCACTCCTACATGATCTCTTTAATATATGAATGATCGGAGATGAGACTTCGAACTTGAGCAAATGGAATCCAATAAGCGCACATATCCTTCTACAACGGTCACGAAACCAGGAGACTTTCGACTAGCATTCAGAATTGGCGACAAACACCAGGGTGGAAACTCAAAAAGAAAAAAGGCACGCGGAGACGCAAAACCCCCTAGGCGATTCCTACAAGGATCGCTCTTCAAACTCCGCCTCTAGAAATGTAAACAGTTGAGTCGCATTCGTCTCCCAAGATTGATCGACAAATTTGCTCCAGACGATGTTCAACGTAAAACAGGATTCGGGGGACCCAGTCTCACCCACCCGCGTCCCAGCATTCATTTCCACATTTTTAATGGGCCATTCGTAGGATTTTCTGGTTCGCAAATCCAGGTAAAAGTCTGACACATTCTTGAAAAAACATCGCACAATTCGATCATGCGGTTGCTCCCCACGCCCATAATTGTAATGGGCTATGTCGATTCGCACATCAAACCGCCCGGTCAGTTGATGCGCAATATCCCTGACTTCCTGACCTTCCTGATGGAAGGCATCATGAGAACGAAGGATGAGTTTATGAATAAACCCATCATGGAAGCCATTGAAGTAGTCTAAAATTCGCTGAGAATCTTCTGGTGTCCTCACATGCTCCATGGCACAACTCACATCACCAAACAACACAGACCACTCAGATCACTGCGATCATTCTTCACCAAGTTTCAATAGGCAGTGTTTGGCAAAATCTCCAGCTTCAGTTGCTGTCCAATCGCCTTTTGGTTTTTCCCCCATCTTTTCACACCAGGCTTTACTTCCTACTTCTGGCGCACAGGCCACTAAGAAAAACATGGTCACGAGCAAACACATCTTTATACCATCCATGGCAGTTCCCCTCCTCTATAATATTAGATTTTCGTGGATGCGGACCGGACAAAGGCCAATCTGTATCCAAGAGATTTATACCCAGGGCGTTCCCTATACCGATCATTAACCTTTGTCAATTGAATGATCCATTCTCGGAGGAGTCTTTGGTATCTCGAAATACTAAAACGGAAATACTCACACCGCACAAAAAACCTAGGTATAATACCTATAAAATTTGACAGGCCACTCACCCGATGCTAATTTCGAAAACGAAACAAGGTGAAGCCATACTCACCTTGTTTTTGTTGTCGCTGTCAGGTAGAACCCACCACAGTTACAAGGAATCAAGTGGGGAACACATTTAGTGAAGGAGGCTTATGGGAAAACCATCGAAGACGACTGCAGCCAAGCGAAACCGAGAACGCGCGTTGCAAATGAAACAAAAGGAAAAGCAGGAAAAAAAGGTTTTTCGAAAGGCCCAAAACGAAGATGAAAGACCAGCAATCCTGGAAGGTGAAGATCCTGATTTAGCTGGACTTCAAGTCGGCCCTCAAGCACCACTGTTTGATTAAAGACCATGCCTTCATAAATTTCATCCATGAAGGTCCTGTTGCCGAAACATCTCACCTCAGCGGTCTGAATGCCCAAGCTCCTTTTCTGGAGCAATGAGATCTCGAACCAATTGTTTCAATTCCTTCGCCTCTGGAAACCGGCCCTGCTGTTCCCGAGACCAAATCTGTTTTCCGTCAACACGCACCTCAAAGACTCCACCACTTCCTGGGATCAGGGCCACCTCACCCAATTTTTCCTCAAACGTCGTTAATAACTCTTGGGCCATCCATGCCGCCCGAAGAAGCCACCGACATTGAGTGCAAAACTGAATTTCTACTCGAGTCGTTTTTCCCATCATCCCAACACAATCCTTCCGTCTAAAATTTACTTGAACACAATCAGTAATACGTAGGTTTAATAATTTCCTTGACCAGGGCCATTTGTTACCTACTCTAATAACCTATAGGACATTCTAATTCATGTAATCGTTTCTATTTTTTTCATTTAAAAGATCTATTATTAACCTTCCCAATGATTGCCCTCTATGAATTAATATGACTGACTTTTCATTGATGACGCCATATTCTTCTTTAGTTTTCAATCAGGCCAGGACCAATTGCTACACGTTTTATCCGGGGGCGTATGAATAAGAAAGACTTCACCTCTCAGCCCGCACCTCCCCCCTCTGATGGCTTCGCCTCAACAATTCAACGTCTGGAAGCTCAATTACAACAAACCAAAAGAAATGAACAAATCCTTGTTGACCAGATCATTCTCATTAGAAAATTTTATGGCATTACAGCCAAACCCTCTGGGACCATCGATGAAAAGATCCAGTTGGTTTTACAATTAGGATGTGAGCACTTCAAACTCCCAATTGGTATCTTATCTCATATTCAAGCTGACCAATATAAAGTTTTGGCAGTCTGCTCTCCTCAAAATATGATTCCTCAGGGCAGCCTTTTTTCGTTAGATCAAACCTATTGCCTTAACACCATTCAATCTAAAAATCCGATTGGTTTTGAACATGCTAGTCAATCAGGAAAATGGAACACCCATCCCTGTTTTGAAGCCTTCAAGTTGGAAGCCTACTTAGGGATGCGTGTCTTCCTTAATGGACAGATTTATGGAACCTTAAATTTTTCGAGCCTCGATCCCTACGATGGAAAATTTTCAGCCCTTGACTACGATTTCCTCAAAATTGCAGCAGGTTGGATGGGAGAAGTTTTAGCCGCCCAGGAGGAAGAAGATCGATCGGCTCAACTTCATATCCTCCTGGACTCCATTGTCGAGAATCTTCCTGGCATGGTGTTTGTCAAAGATGCAAAAGACCTAAAATTTGTCCGGTGGAATAAAGCTGGAGAACAACTAATCGGCATTCCAAGGGAAACCATGATTGGGAAAACCGACTATGATTTTTTCACGAAAGCGCAGGCTGATTTTTTCATCAAAATCGATCGTGAAGTTCTTGCAAATAAAACCTTATTGGATATTCCAGAGGAAGAAGTTCAAACACAGCATCAAGGACTTCGTTATCTTCACACAAAAAAAATTCCAATTTTTGATCAACACCATGAACCAGCATTTCTCCTAGGACTTTCGGAAGACATTACCGACAGAAAACACATAGAGGAGACTCTGCGGATTCAACAAAAGGCTCTTGAACATTCGCCAAATGGAATTCTCATTACCGATGCCACCAAGCCAGACAATCCCATTGTGTATTGCAATCGAAATGCAGAAGCAATTACGGGTTATTCCTTTCAAGAATTAAAGGGAAAAAATTGTCGAATCCTTCAAGGAGAAGATCGGGATCAAGACGAAATAGATACTATTAGAAAATCGGTCCTTCAAGGGAAAGCCTGTCAGGTTGAACTTCGAAATTACAAAAAAAATGGAGCGCTGTTTTGGAACCACATGTCGATTGCCCCGGTCAAAGATCCCAAGGGAGACATCTCTCATTTTGTCGGAGTCATGGTAGACATCACAGCACGAAAAAAAGCAGAAGAATCATTGCATGCCAGCGAAGCACAATTTCGTCAACTTGCCGAACATATTCAAGAAGTTTTTTGGCTTACTGATCCGAGAAAAACCGAGATGATCTATGTCAGCCCTGCTTACGAGACCATCTGGGGACGATCCCGCGGAGAGTCTTTACAAATCCCCACAATCTTGGTTAACCGCTATCCACCCTGAGGATCGAGACCGAATCGTTCTCGCCTGCCTCACCAAACAAACAATCGGGCAATATGACGAAAAATTTCGAATTACCAAACCAGATGGCACGATTAGATGGATTCATGACCGTGCGTTCCCCATTCGTGATGAGCAACACCAGGTGGTTTGAATTGCCGGCATTGCCAAAGACATCACCCACACGCATGAGCTCCAAGAACTCTTGAGCCAATCTCACAATCGACTCGAAGAGATTATTGAAGAACGGACAGAAACTCTCATTGAGACCAACAACAAACTTCGGGATGAAATTATCTTACGAGAGCAAACAGAACACACCCTCCGAACGCAGCAAGCCCAACTCCACCAAGTCCAAAAAATGGAGGCATTGGGAACCCTAGCCGCCGGGATTTCACACGACTTTAACAACATTCTCAGCACGATTTTACTGGGAGCAAATTTAGCCATGTTAAAAGTCAAAGGGGATACAGCCCCCACCAAAAACTTAGAAGCCATTGAATTTGCCGGCAACAAAGCCAAGGACTTGGTCCTTCAAATATTAACGTTTAGTCATCAAAGCCAGAGTGAAAGAATTCCAGTTTTTCTCAGCCAAACAGTCCAGGATGTACTCACTCTTATTCGACCCACCCTGCTCAAAAACATCGTCATTACCTTTTCCTCCGATGGGGAGACTGAACACCCTGTGTGGGGAAATCCCACAGAACTTCATCAGGTCGTGCTAAACCTCTGCACCAACGCCATCCAAGCCATGCAGGAAACCAAGGGAGCACTAAACATTACGATTAAGGCGAGAAAGAACCTTCCAGCCTCTCCTATTGGTAATCTTCAACTCCCCACAGAAACATACTTGGGATTGACCGTTCATGACTCCGGACATGGGATTGCCTCCGAAGTGCGAGATCGCATCTTTGACCCATTTTTTACTACCAAAGGAGACGATGGTGGGACTGGATTAGGACTGTCGGTCACACATGGTATTGTGACCAATCATGGGGGTTCTATTGCGGTAGATTCTCAACTTGGCCAGGGCTCCACATTTACCCTACTCCTCCCATGCGCAAAGGATCTTCCCGAGGAAACTCAGTATACACAAGGCCCCGTTCCAGAAGGGACAGGAAATATTTTATTAGTGGATGATGAGGCAGCCTTCACACAAACGCAGCAATCGTTTTTAGAAACCTTAGGCTACACCGTGGAGGCCTACATTAATCCAGAAGAAGCGTTGAACGCGTTTAAAAATGACCCGTCTCAATTTGATCTCGTACTGACAAACCAAAACATGCCTTTACTTCGAGGAGACCTGTTAGCCCAACAGCTCCTAACAATTAGACCAGACCTACCAATCATCCTCTGCACCGGATTTGGACACCTGACCAATAATGAAGAGGCAAAAGCCTTGGGGATTCGAGCATTTTTACGAAAACCAATTCTGCCTCGAGAACTCGCAATTACCCTTCAGGAGGTATTGTGTGGTTCACCTAACAGTCAAGCCTAATTTCTCTTGAAAAGAACACAAAGAAAATAAGCACGAAAACCTCATTTCCTTTGCCATCCGTCTCGCTTTCATCGAGCTTCCTCATTTATTCTGAAGGCACCTGCCCACCCAGCGCCACTTGGAGCAGGGACTCGGTTAACCGATACTGCCGAAGCGCGTGTAAATAACCTCGCCGTGCATTGAGGTTTCGCTGGCGGGCTTGGATCAAATAAATACTATTGAATTGCATCGATGAATAAAACTGCTTCACATAATCTTCAGCCTGCCCTTGTACCACCAGCATATTTTCTCGAAATAATCCGACATGAGTATCGTGAAAATGTAATTCTGCCAACAGACGCTTCAACTCCTGTTTCGCCTGAACCTCTGTAGACACCAATTGCTTTTCCGCTTGCCGAACTTGGAATTCCGCCCGCGCAATGCCCCCCTGGTTTTGATTCAAGACCGGAACCTCCAATGCGATCACCATACCAGGATTATCAACACCGCCTAGTGACCGAGTATAGTTTCCTCCCAGTCCCACATCTCCAAATATTTTATACTTTTGCAAACTCAGGAGCCGATGGGTTTGACTAATTTGCAAGCGAGTTAAGGCTAAGTCCACACGGTGATTTTGAGCAAATGTCCACGCCTGATCGATGGAAAAATCACGACGGGGCATGTGTTCCAAATCCCCATGGAGGTGCACATCCACTGAGGAGAGGGGATCGAGACCAAGTGACCCGAGAAGTTGCGCACGTGCACGGTTAAGTTGAGCCTTCACCGAAGCGAGTTCCAATTGCGCTTCATACAACACGTTTTGCGCGAGATAAATATCCAGTTGATTCACCAACCCCGCATCGAATCGAAATTGCACTTGTTCTAAGGTCGTCTCAAACAGCGAGACATTTTCCATCACAAACGCATGGAGCGCTTGTTGCAACAACACCTCATCAAAGGCATTCCTGGCATTCGCGGCAGCCTCAAGAATTTCCTGAACAATCAGATTGGTCGTGCGCAAGACTTCCACTGTCGCCAATTTCCGTCTGAGGGGAACGTTCCATAAGTCTGAGATGAGAAACAGGACATCGTTTTCCGCGTTGATCACGGCTCCGGGAGTACCTCCAGGAAAACGAATCAGCGAGCCAAGTCTTGGATTTGTATAGAGACCCGCTTGGATAAGGTCCGCTTTCGCCATTCCCAACATTTCAAACTGGACCTGCAGCTGGCGGTTATTGATTAAGGCCAGGCGCACCGCTTCCTCACGCGTCAACCCATCCTGAAGTAATTGCTGAACCGTTTCCTGAGTCCAGGCCACGTCTTCTGGAGTTTGCTCCCACGCCACCGTCTCTCCCGTTCGTGACAAGGCCTCTTGCGACAATTGTGCAAACTCTTCATCCACCGTCACCGTGGCACAGCCACTCATCAACACCAATAGGCTCAAGAAAAACACCGTTGATCGAGTCATGGTTGTTTTCCCTGTGCCGGATGCTGCCACACGGCATCTGGATCTTTAGGGATCACTCGAACCAGGGTAAACATTCCGCCGTGAGTCGCCACTCCCATCGGCATATCCGCCATGGCGTTCATGACATGATGCAAGCGATGACAATGCAGCCGCCAGACACCAGGGTTCCACGCCACAAACTCCACATCGCGCGTAGTTCCAGGCGGAACATTCACCGTCGCACCAGGCCATTGCGCGCTTTCAGGAATCGGCCCACCTTCAGTGCCAACAACATTCCAGGTGTACCCATGAATGTGAATAGGATGGCTTTGCATGCTCAGATTGCCAAACCGCAATCGAACTCGATCACCCTGCTGCACAGTTATAATATCGATACTCGGTGCAGCCTTCCCGTTAAACGTAAACCAATTAAAGTCCATCGATACCAAGTTAGGATTTGGATTACCTGGCGCAAAGGTCCATTCCTGCATTAAAATTGCAATTTCCTTGTCCGGGGTATTCTTGGGAGACTTCGGATGAACCACCACCATCCCACCTAACCCCAAGGCATCTTGCTTCATCACGTTGTAACCCGTGTGATACATAAACGTGCCACTTTGAAAGAGCGTAAACTCATACACATGCGTGCCACCGGGCGGTGTCGGGGCTTCGGTCACACCTGCAGCCCCATCCTGACCATTCGGAACCTCTAAGCCATGCCAATGCACCGAAGACGGCTCTGGCAATTCATTTTTAAAAATTACCCGAATGGTATCGCCTTCATTGGCCTCAATGGTTGGCCCAGGCATCGACCCGTTGTATCCCCAAACAATCCCCGTTTGCGAAGTCCCTTTCACGTGCGACGCCATATGTCCAAACGCCCGATTCATCATCGGAATGATGGATTCATCCATTGGCTGCCCATCCGTAAAAACATGCTCCATAGGCTGCGCGATAAGGGTAAAGACTTTGACCTTGCCATCCAACTCATATCCTAACGCAGAAACATTAAGCGTCTGTACCAGACCTTTTTGCTGCCCCATAGATGAAGGCGGAGGAGAGTACAACTTGCCGCGCTCCATTCGGGGCGCAACCCCCAGTCCAAACCCGTTGATGATTCCCTGAGAGCCGGGTACCGACATCGCGGTCCCAGGCTGCCCTTCTACCTCATGCGCGTACCCCATCATGGGTAAGGAAATCATGCACAACCAGAGAGTAAATTGATGGGCGACGGTTCCTACTCGTTTCATACTGAGATCATCCTTTTTGCAGGTTCATTGGGAATTGAATGATACGTCCTCAGTCCAACCCAATAGCCAACGCCTCACATCCTTTATACCTAGGAATGTGAGCCTCCATTATTAATGCCATGCTCTGTAGTACAATCTCGAAAAAACGAAAACGTGCGGAAACAAAAAGAGGGATTCCTCAAATTAAAACATGAATCAATTCAATGGAGAAGAATAATGGTTTCCCACCCTTTTAGAGTCTCCCACAAGGGCCACTATGGCAAGCAATATAAATTTACGTATTTACTTGATCAGATTACATTTCCGAAACGACGTGTACGGCCTTCCAAACTAAACCACTAGTAATCACAGAGATTCATTCACAGAAACCGTCTGGGCAAATCAATGCCTGGAAAGCGGTTTTCATTTTTTTGGCATAGAGTATGGTTCTCGACGCAAGGCAGGCTACTTTGGATTGACAATTGTGTATGTACGAAGGGATGACCAACACACAACTTGAAGGTCAAATTTTGATTATTCCAATTTGAGGGAGAGGATTACGGGAGTTTCAAAAGACAGAACGGCCAAAGATTTACTCTATAATTTTGCCCGCCTTAGCCGCAGCGCATTCGCAATCACGGAGACTGAACTGAAGGTCATGGCCACACTGGCGATAATGGGACTGAGCAAAATGCCAAAGAAGGGATAGAGAATTCCGGCGGCGACGGGCACGCCGAGCATATTATAAAAAAAGGCGAAAAACAGATTTTGACGAATGTTTCCCATGGTGGCACGGCTCAGGTTACGGGCACGTGCAACCCCCAGAAGGTCGCCCTTTACCAATGTAATCCCCGCGCTCTCAATAGCCACGTCCGTTCCGGTACCCATGGCGATACCGACATCGGCCTCGGCTAAGGCCGGCGCATCATTGATGCCATCTCCAGCCATAGCCACCACATGACCTTTTTTTCGTAATTGTTTCACCACCTGATGTTTGTGCTCGGGTAATACCTCTGCCTGAATGTGTTTCAACCCAAGTTGCGTCCCCACGGCTTCGGCGGTCTGCCGATTGTCTCCCGTCAACATCACAATTTTTAGGCCGGCACGCTTTAGTAAGTGAATGGCCTCAGCGGTTGTGGGTTTAATGGGATCAATCACGCCAATCACACCAGCCGGTTTCCCATCGACCGCAACGAACACCACGGTTTGACCCTGTTTCCGTAACGCCTCACTTTGCTTATTGAGTTCGACCAGATCCTTAGAAGGCACGCCCATATCCCGCTCCAAAAATAACCGATTACCCAAAGCCACAATCTTCCCATCGACTTTACCTTCAACGCCTTCCCCGGTTTGGGAACGAAAATCTTCCACCACACTGAGGAGGAGCCCCTGTACCTTGGCACCAGCCACAACAGCCGACGCTAATGGGTGCTCACTGGCTCGCTCCACACTTGCGGCAAATTGAAGCACCGCCGTCTCGCTGAAATCTGATGTCGGCACAATCGACTGGAGCACTGGCTTGCCTTCAGTTAACGTGCCGGTTTTATCCACGACTAACGTATCAACCTTTTCCAAACGTTCGAGAGTTTCAGCATTTTTGATAAGTATGCCTGCCGTGGCCCCACGTCCTGTTCCCACCATAATCGACATCGGCGTGGCCAGGCCTAAGGCACAGGGACAGGCAATGATGAGTACGGCCACTGCATTCACAAGGGCATAAGCCAATCTGGGCTCAGGCCCGATGGTGGCCCACACGCCAAAGGCCACCACAGCGACCAATACGACAATCGGCACGAAGTAACCGGCCACCACATCAGCCACCCGCTGAATGGGCGCTTGACTTCGTTGAGCTTCGCTGACCATTTGAACAATTCGCGCCAACATGGTTTCTTGGCCAACGCGTTTGGCTTGCATCAGGACCATCCCGGTTCCGTTAATCGTCCCACCCGTCACCCAACTACCTCTTCGTTTTTCCACCGGAATCGGTTCGCCCGTCACCATAGATTCATCAATCGAAGTTGAACCCTCCAACACCTCTCCATCGACCGGCACTTTTTCACCGGGTCGAATGCGTAAACGATCACCGACGGCGACCTTCTCAATAGAAATATCCTCTTCCTTGCCATTACTCCAATTGATCCGCGCGCTTTGGGGTGCGAGTCCCAACAACGCTTTTAGTGCACTGCTGGTCTTACTCCGGGCCCGTATTTCTAAAACTTGCCCTAACGCCACCAATACAATGATCACCGCAGCGGCTTCAAAATATACGGGCACTTCACCACCTGCGGTGCGAAACGATTCGGGAAACAGATCGGGCAGTATTGTCGCAACCATGCTATAGAGATAGGCCGTACCCGTCCCCATGGCAATGAGTGTAAACATGTTGAGACTCCGATTCACGACCGAGGCCCAGCCACGTTGAAAGAACGGAAGTCCAACCCATAACACCACCGGAGTGGCCAAGATAAATTGCAGCCAATTGGAAATCTTAGCCGAGAGGATTTCCTTTAACGGCGGCCCTGGAATCATCTCAGACATGGCCAAGACAAACACTGGCAAGGCCATAACTAGCCCAAGCCAAAACCGACGCGTCATATCAATCAACTCAGGATTGGCATCTTCAAGCATGACGGTTCGTGGCTCTAATACCATCCCACACTTGGGACAATCGCCAGGATGGTCTTGGGCAACCTCGGGATGCATAGGGCACACATAATCGGTCTTTGTCGCAGGACCAGTCAGGCCAGAGGCTTCCAGCGCCATTCCACAAGAAGGACAGGCTGCAGGGACATCCGATTCGACCTCCGGACACATAGGGCAGACATATGTTGTACCTGATGTAGCCGGGATCTCTTCCATTGATTGTTTGTATTTCCCACTCAAGTATCCATCAGGGTCACCACGAAACCGTTCTTCGCAGCGGGGATTACAAAAATAGTAAGTAACCCCGGCATGGTCGAATTTCCCCGCAGCGGTCAGTGGATCAATCACCATCCCACAGACAGGGTCCACAACCGAAGCCACGGTCGCCATGGTAAGTTCTCGACGTTTACCTTGAGGTTTGGGATTATCGGGGTGAGGCTCCATGTATTCTCCTGAAAATCGGAATGATCATTCGGCACGTATTATACCGCGTTTGGCAAATTTTCTCAGACCAAAATCCGGTGGACGATCAATGCCAGGGTTCCTTCTGAAAAAACCTTCGAGCCCAATGCCCTGCTAGGCAACTATTTCCTCTCTTGTTCCAGTGCACTATGTGCGATGAAACAGGAAAGGACTAATAAGTGAAAGGGCTCAATTTAGTTGAAGCGCAGGTCCCATACGTTGTATCCTTATAAGTTATGGACGGAGGGCTGGGGATTTTAGCATCCTAAACAATGGGCGCCTATGTTGATTCGAAAAAAACGATCCCAATACTTTTGGGTATTTAGTTCATACTCATTTGTGCTTCACCTCGCAGGAATCTTAGGGCTCATCATCCTTATTGGATCCCCGGCACCAGAGCCCGACTCCTCACCAATCCCCGTTCGATTAGTTGTGGCCTTGCCCGACATACCAGAAATTTCACCAAAACCCAAAGCATCTCCAATACCTCAAATAAAAACGTTGGAATCCTCTACCCCCAGCACGACTGCATTGACTCAACCGGCTTCACCAGCATTTCGTGTCATTGCTCCAATGCATATTTCACCACGAAACAAACCTGAAAGTGCTACGCCCTCACCTCATTCTTTGGTACAGGTCGCCATCAATAGTCTCGTATCACCCGTTGTCAATCCGGGAATATCAAGAAGCCAAGGGCTTACAACCCTAGATGCACGGCCCACTCGCGTTCTTGTAGATCACAAAGCTGGGAACTCTTTAACGGGATCCACGCCCCCCAAGGTTCTCTATAATCCTGTCCCTCAATACCCTCAAATTGCTCGGGAATTAGGATTGGAAGGGAAAACACTTTTGCGGGTGGAAATTTTGCAAGACGGTCGCTTAGGTGCGATTAAAGTCCGAGAAAGTTGTGGGCATCCCGTATTAGATGAAGCCGCGACCAAAGCCATCAAAACTTGGACGTTTGCTCCTGCCCAGGACGGTTTATTTACCGTTCGAAGTGTCGTTGACCTCCCCATTCGCTTCTCGCTCGAATCTTTAGGCTAACCCTTAAATTGGCAATCCCTTTCATTGGGGATACAATACCCTATAACCTCTGAGTGAGAATCCTCGGCAATGTACGATCGTTTGGCAGCCACCATTATCAGCTTCAGCTTACCACTCCTTTTTGGATGTGCGGCGACCTACTACCACAATTGGGCACCAGAAGAAATTTTGGCCAAAGTTGACTCGACATTGACCTTTGAGCAGATCAAAACTGCTCCGGATTCGCATATCGGATCCACATTGGTGCTTGGGGGTGAAGTCTTAGAAGCGAAACGAATGCCAGACCACACACGGCTCGTCATCCTGCAACTCCCCTTGGAAGAGATGGTGGAACCAGTTTTCGATCGGATGCAATCCCAGGGAAGGTTTTTGGCTATCGAGCACGATTTTCTTGATCCCGCGATTGTTCCTCAAGGTACTCGCCTCACTATTATTGGACAGGTGTCAGGAAAGCACATCGAACCCCTAGACGAAATGGAGTATACCTACCCCACACTCACGATTGAACATCTGAAGGTTTGGCCAAAAACCCAAGAATATCTTTACCAGCGCTACCCATATCGATATTGGCCTTATGGGTATGCCCCCTATGGATACCATCCCTATTACTTTGGTCCTTATTGAAGACACCTTTGTTAAAGGAGCACTCACATGAATAACGCGACTCGATATCTCAGTTTTTTCCTTGGCGCCTGTCTCTTTCTGAGTCTCACCCTAAGTTGCAAACAAGGTTACGCGTTCGAAGGCAAGACGATCAAAATCAAAAACCTCACATCTGCAACTCCCGCACCGGTGTATCAGTTTACCCTCAATGATATTGATGGCCATCCCGTTGACCTGAAACGGTATCAAGGCAAAGTGCTTCTACTGGTGAATACCGCCAGCTTTTGTGGAAACACGCCTCAATACGATGGCTTGCAAACCCTTTATGAGCAATATCAGGAAAAAGGGTTTGAGATTCTGGCGTTTCCGGCCAACAACTTTGGCAAACAGGAACCTGGGACGGATGAGGAGATCAAATCCTTTTGCTACACCAAGTATGCCTTAGATTTTCCGCTGTTTAGCAAAATCAGCGTCAAAGGCGAAGACACGCACCCACTTTACCAATACCTGACCAAGGAGAGTCCGTTTCCTGGAGAAATCGAATGGAACTTTCAAAAGTTCTTAGTAGATCGGCACGGGAAAATCATCGCAAGATTTCGACCTGGATTAAAACCTCTCTCCTCACAAATTGTCACTGGAATCGAACAGGCCTTAACCAAAAGCTAAAGAAGTTTAATTGGGGACTATGGTTGGAGCTATGCGCTGAGTAGAGGTAAGAAGAAAATCTGTTAAATTGGGTAATTACCCAACCTCTAAAGGATTCTCTTCATCATACACTTCATATTGCACTAACATCTCGTGCTCGATCACCCAATCTTCGAGCCGCATCCTGATACCTGTATTCCCCAACATGGCCCACCTGCCCCCCACGGCCTGACGATAGTAAAATTCCACGAGGCATTGAAACACTTGATAGTTGAGAGGCCCCTCATAACCTTCAGGGCGAGAAACAAGAAGAGATTCAGTCTCCGTTCCATCCCGAACAAGCTGCCGGACATCGACACACAAATTGGCATACCCGGCATCCTCGACGAGTAAATCAAAAAAAACGCGCGAGACGACATGCTCCTCATCACTACCATAGGCTGCTGAATTAACGACACATCGACGAAACGCGAGCGTGGCAGCAGGCATAAATCACAATCCTTGGGTACGAGACCAGCCCACAAGCATCGCACCATCACGATGACAGGAAAGACAATCTACCGATGCCCAAATCAAGTCAAGCCAAATGGCTGACTACACCAATCTGAGGAACGGTGCGGACACCGTCAACATTGAAAATTAATTCTGGGAAACAGAGACGATCTCCAAAAATTTATGCGGGAAAAGGCCACATGTTTAAGGAGGAAGGAAGAATTGAAACAATTGAAATAAAACTCAATTTATATCCACCAACCTCCGATAAGGATATGTCTGAATAATGCCCAAAACCCAATTTCACCTCGAGAGTGAGACTTTGAGCTTGAAGCATCCCCTGTTCTGAAGAATTATTGAAGGGACGACGAAGGACGTCATGAGGATAACCAGAGAACCAAATTCATCCGAGAAATTTCATGCCCAAGGACGATCGGTAAAACGGCCG
>JAJDBO010000397.1 GCA_029261305.1 Nitrospirales bacterium | reverse complement strand
CCGCTGCCCGGCCAGCTCCTGCCGCCGCCATCGGCCCGACGCCGGGCCGACAACCGGCCGCCGACCGAGCAGGTCGACGCCGCCAACAAGGCCGCGCTCCAGGAGCCCAGCACCCACGGCTATATCAAATCCGTCCAGGTCTATCCCTATACGCAAGGCGCTCTCTACCGCCTCTATGCCGCGCCCGAGCGCGTCAGCGACATTGCGCTTCAGCCGGGTGAGACCCTGACCGCCGTCTCCGCCGGCGACACGGTGCGCTGGGTGATCGGCGACACCACCAGCGGCTCGGGCGATACGCGCCGCGTCCATGTTCTGGTCAAGCCCTTCGCGCCGGGTCTCACCACCAACCTCGTCATCGCCACCAACCGGCGCGCCTACCATCTCCAGCTCGAGAGCACCGACAGCACCGCGATGGCGGCAATCTCTTGGACCTATCCGCAGGACCAGCTTCTGGCGCTTCAGCGACGGAACGAGAACGCCGCCGCCGCCACGCCGATCGCGAGCGGCGTCACCTTGGAGAACCTGCGGTTCCGCTACGCCATCTCCGGCGACAACCCGCCCTGGCGGCCGGTGCGCGCCTTCGACGACGGCTCCAAGGTCTTTATCGAGTTCCCCGGACGGATCGACCAGGGCGAGGCGCCGCCGCTGTTCGTGGTCGGTCCCGAAGGCGACAACCAGCTCGTCAACTACCGGGTCCGGCGCAACTACTACATCGTCGACCGCCTGTTCGCCGCCGCCGAACTGCGCCTGGGGACCGATCCCCAGCAGGTCGTCCGCATCAGCCGTACCGACACCGTTTCCGGCGGCGTCGCGTCCAACGCCGGACCGCGGCTGGACCGCTAGGGGAGGGTGACATGTCGGACACTGCCGCCCCGCGATCGGAGCCTCCCAAGCATGACCCGGAGACCCTGGTCCTCAAAGCCACACCGCGCCGCACCGTTCGCTTCAAGCGCAAGCTGCTGATCGGCATCGCGGCGCTCGCCTGCGGAGGCGTGTTTGGCGTGGCCTGGTTGGCGCTCCAGGGACCGGGGATGCGGATCGGCCAGCAAGGCCAGGAGTTTTACAACACCGAGCGCAAGCCGACGCCCGACGGTCTCGCCGGTCTGCCCGGCGACTATGGGCAGATGCGTCCCGGCACGCCGCAGCTCGGCCCGCCGCTGCCGGGCGATCTTGGCGGACCCATCCTGGAACGCCAGCGCCAGCTTGGAATCGCCCCAGGAGCCAGCATGGAGGATCAGGCCGCCCTGG
Source organism: Nitrospirales bacterium (assembly GCA_029261305.1). The sequence continues at coordinate 1,430 of JAJDBO010000397.1, read as the reverse complement.
CCGAGCGTCAGCGCCTCGCCCAGCAGGCTCAGAAGGCGCGGGAAGCGGGCGTGTTTTTCCAGATTGCCACCCGGCCGGCCCTGGCCGCCACGTCGAGCGCGGGGCAGGGCGCCAGTATCGCGACGGGGGGCGAACTCCCGCCAACGGCGGACGCCAATCGGCTGAATCTCGATCCCGAGCGGGATCAGAACAATCAACAGCGCAAGCTCGACTTCCTGAACCAGCCCGTCGAGGCCGGCATCTACAATCCTCATGCGCTGCAGACTCCGGCGTCGCCCCATCAGGTGATGGCAGGCAGCATCATCGCCGCCAGCCTGGTCACCGGGCTGAACTCGGATCTGCCGGGCCTCATCGTCGCCCAGGTCACCGAGAACGTCTACGACACGGTGACCGGTCGGACCTTGCTGATCCCACAAGGCGCCCGGCTGATCGGTAGCTATGACAGCGTGATCGCCTTTGGCCAGAGCCGGGCGCTGCTGGTCTGGCGGCGCATCGTTCTCCCTGATGGCTCCTCCATTCAGATCGACAACCTGCCCGCGACCGATGCCGCCGGCTACGCCGGGCTCGAGGACGAGGTGGACTTCCACACCTGGCGGCTGATCAAGGGCGTTGTCCTCTCGACGCTGCTCGGCGTCGGCACAGAGCTCAGCCCTGGCGGTGAGGAGAGCGATCTGGTCCGGGCTCTGCGGGAATCCACCCAGCAGAACGTCAACCGCGCCGGTCAGCGCATCACCGAGAGAAACCTGAACATCCAGCCGACCATCACCGTCCGCCCCGGTTGGCCGCTGCGCGTGATCGTCCACAAGGATCTCGTGCTCAGGCCCTATCGCGGATGAAAGGAACAGGCCCATGTCCGAACTGAAGCTCGGCAAGCTGCCCGACCGGACGCCGGTCAAGATCACCATCACCATCGGCCCGGACCTCAACCAGGCGCTGCGCGACTACGCGGCGATCTATCGGGCGACCTATGGAGAGGCCGAGTCCGTCGCCGATCTGATCCCGTTCATGCTCGGCGCGTTTCTGGAAAGCGACCGCGGCTTCGCCAAGGCGCGAAAGACGGTGTCGCTCGAAGCGCCTGTCGAGGCGGCGCGGCACCGCCGTGCGCGCCGCTCCCCATCCGAACCCCCGTCAACCACGAGCCAGGAGGAATAAGACCATGTCTGTGATCGGCACATTCATGCCCGCCAAGGATGGCGGCTGGACCGGCTACATCCACACACTGACGATAAACACGAAGGTACGGCTGGTCCCGAACGACAACCGCGACAACGAGAACGCGCCGGTGTTCCGGGTGTTCGTCGGCCAGTCTCGCGTCGGCGATGCTTGGGCGGCGCGCTCCGGCGGCGACAGCCCGAAGGACTATTTCCGCGTCCGTCTCGATGACCCGAGCCTGCCGGAACCCATCAGCGCCGCCCTGTTCCAGTCCGAGG
>JAJDBO010000396.1 GCA_029261305.1 Nitrospirales bacterium | reverse complement strand
GGGATGTGGCAACGGTAAATTATGCGGCACCAGACTTTGAATGGTGACTTTGACCTCGGACTCTTTTCCCTTCACTTCGGTGGCCACAGCCAGCTTGACCGCATCAGCACGAACTTTCCCAAATCTCCCGGGAAAACTATGATTCGCAATTTTTCGATTCCGTTCACCGTTTGCCGATTCGCCAAACTCTTCAGGCATATGACACGACTGACAATTCTTCCCGGCCTTTTGGGTTTGGGATTCTTCCCATGGCCCTAGCAAATTCGGAAGTTTCTTTTCAAAACCAGGCAAATTTTCATGGCACGTCACACAAAACTGTGATTGGCTAAACAACGGCAGCGGTACGGATTGATGCGCTAAATTTTCTTCAGGTTTTTTATAACTTCCAAAGACGGTGCGTTCTAATTGATAGGTAGGATGTGGCGGATGCTGTGTCGGATCTACCGCATTGATTAAGTGACATTGGGAACATCCCACGCCATCTAATTTAGGATCGCCTGATTCGATTTCTTTGATGTAGATGCCGGTATGTTCTGGATATTCCAACACACTCGGGGCATGACAGCGAAAGCACATGGCCCCTTCTTTGTCTTTTGACATCGCCCGATAGCGTTCCAACGAGACGCGAAATGGAGCGCTAATGATCGATCGAGATTGAGCCGACGCTTCCCATTCTTCAAAAACCCGAAGGTGACACCGCTTACATTTTTGGGAGTGAGGATAGGCTTTTTCTAGCGGCTTGCCTTGCCCCTGTTTTGCTGCCAAGGAGTCGGTCACAGGAAGATCGATCGTGATGACCAAGAAAGCGGCAACCGACAACAGGCCGACCGCCCAACATAGACCATGGAGAATTTTTTGCATGAAGCCGACCTCAATTCATCATGTTGGGGTTTGTGAAAAAGGTGGTCAGAGCTGAGCTAGAAGGATTTGGTTCGAAAGGTTAATAATCGTTGCGATGAGTAATCCGCAACAATATTTTTAGCTATATCTTTTTCGCGTTCGGTATCCAAGGTCGCCAGGTATTGATCAAGCAATTCCTGACCAGGCTCGGGAATGAGTGCATAGCTTAAGGCCGCTTCAACATAGCTCGGCGCATCACCCTCTTTTAAGGGTATGGAGAAAGGTACGCGACGCGTCGTGCCACCTGAGACAAGGGGATAAGGGATAGGGCCACGAAGGAGTTGATCAAAGAGCACTCCGAACCGCTCTTGCGTTGTCCCTAACACATGCCCCTCGGCATTTTTCACGGTAACCGTGATGAAGAATTGTTTCAGCACTGGGTCTCCGCCTGGAAACACATGAGGAAGACTTCCATTCCGAACGAGCACGGTTCCATCGACTACCTGGGTTCCCTTTTTCATCTCCACATCAACGCGCGGAAACCATTCGGCCTGCAGGTTCCGATTGCTCAGCATGATCCCCGGGATCACAATTCCTTGAAACCAATGACGGCCAATCGGCCTGGTCAGCGAGCCACGTTTGGAGGTTGAGCTACCAGTGGATCGCTCCATATGACAATCCTGACAAATGGTGCCTTTCAAAATTTGCCCAGGCAATTCCGCCTGCGTCACATCTTTGACTTTACTGAAGTGACATGAAGCACAAAATTGTGCCCCCTTATACACATCCGCTTGGCTAGAGGGATGCACAAGATTATCTTCAGCCTTTGCATAGGGACCAAACAACACCTTCCCAGGATTAATCTTAAATGCCGGAAAATCCTTGGGGTCTTCTTTCACCGAATCGATGAGGTGACAAGAGGAACAGCTAATGCCTTCGACACCTTGCTCTTTTGCAGCACGCCGCCCACGTTTTTTAGGGTGTTGAGTGAGAACCTGAGTCAGGATTTTTTCTGTATGTTGCGGGAACACGGTCACCGCAGGGACATGGCAGGCCAAGCATCGTGTCTTTTCCTCACCCGTGGGATTGGTTTGCAACCACAAACCTAAAACCGTTTTAAACACAGGCGAGGATAACGCCGTTCCGTGCAGCAAGGCTCCATCAACCCGACCAAAGGTTTTGAGGTCTGGGGTTTGCTCACGCATTCCCTTCCATTCTTCATAGTGCCGGTCATGACATTGTTTGCAATGATCGGAAGGAAGGAACACTTCTTCGATTTCTTCAATCCACTTATGGTCTTCAGGAACGGGAGTCTTGTCTTGTGCATTTACCACTGAAAGAGGAAGCAACAAGATTCCCAAGAAAATGGACAAGACTTGCCATGACCTCGCACCGTAGCTCTTGCTCTGACATTTCGATTTCAGCAAAGAAAACATGCCTGTAATTAATCCTTCGCAACCCGAACGAGATGAAAGTTCAATCCCCCACCAATCCCCTGATCATCAATTCCTGCAGGTTCATAGGTCGCCACTGAAAAATTTTGTACCGCCAGCGCTTTTTCTAGAGCACGTCCTAGATCCAATAAATTCCTGACTTCGTGTCCATCGACTTCTTTGATAAGAGCTTTTGTCTTTATCCCGGCTAGATCGGCTGGTGTATTGCCGAGAACGGCAAAGACCACAACGCCTTCCGCCTTGGCCAAGCCAAGAAACTCTTTGATTTCTTCATCCACTTCCCCAACATCAACTCCAAATTCTTCCGCAAGTTGAAGGGCTCGGTCTTCGGTCATTTCTCCCGTGGAACCGAATACGTGACTCGTACTGGCCAATAGTCCTAGAAGAAACATGCCGAGAAGGAATATTCGTGGGAGATGGGAATATCCATCAAATTTAGTGCGTTGAAAGAGAAGGACGTTATTCATGAAATCTACGCCTGTAGGCATAAAAAGTTAGTAACGAGTAATGGCCTTGATTCATTCTATCAAAATTTTTGTGACGTCATCGGTCCACCCACAGGATCAACCACGAGCTGAAGCCATGAGGCTACGGCCTTTTGACCATTCCGTTCGTTATTCTCACCATTCCACACGGCAAAGGACACCGCCTGCATTCGACCAGGGATAAGAGTGGCTTCGTTTTCAGCCTCACTACCGACTTTGGTTAAGGGGCGCTTCATGACCACTCGCCAAAACCCATTTTTCCATTCCGCTTGTCCTTTGACTTTCCCTTGACGTGCTTTACTTGTCAGGGTACTAAACCCGCCACCGATCAAGTCTTCAATAGACGAGGGTCGTCGCGGAATGACTTCGAATCGTCGAATGCCACCCTTTTTTCGTTTCTTTTCCTTGGCTCGCGCAGATCGGCGATCTACGTCACTTTGCCAATCGGCTTTCCAATGCCAAATATTCACATAGTGATCAAGCTGCCCCATACAGAAAAACGCCGGTGCATCTCCAAGGGGAAGTCCCACAGCCGCGCCATCGCGAAAGACCCCAGGGGTTAATCGCTCATTTTTGGTCGCATCTTGCCATTCAATCAAAAACGAGATGTCAGTTCCATTATGAACGGATCGTACAGAAATCACTTTGGCACTGGGTTCTGGCCATACTGGCCTCGTGATAATCTGTCCACTGAGAGGAATGGGAATTGGAGCGAGGGTTTCCCACGCCTTGTCGGAAGGGTATGAAGGAATCTCTCCTTCTTGGAAATGGGATCGAATTACAATACCTTGGCTACTGACGATGGGAATTTCAAACCAGCCTAAGACAATAGCCGTGAAGATAATGCCCACACCCAGGGCGATTAAAGAACGTGACTTGTTTTCTCTCAACCTCACGCCATACCTCTCAAGGCCAGGGTGGCAGACACCCTATGAAATAGTGTTGCTGATGAAGTAGGGATGTTACGAAGCTAATGAGAATATCTTACCAGAGTTTAACTCGACGGATCTTATTTTCATTTCGCTCACACATGTAAAGGTAGCCTTGTTTGTCGAGGGCTAACCCAGAAGGTGCATTGAGCACAGCATCAATAGCTAGGCTCCCGTCCCCATGCTTCAACGGCCCATCTTCTTTGGCAACAAATCGAGCCGCTCCGCATCCACCCATATTTTTGTCATCATACCCACTGTCCCCATTTCCGACGATTGTAATAATCATACCGGTCGAGGGATCGACTTTGCGAATTCGGTGATTCATGGAATCCGCGATATAGACATTTCCGTCATGATCAACAATCGTCGCTTCCGGAACATTGAGCATCGACATGACCGCAGGCTTATCATCCCCGTCAAACCCAAACCGACAGACACCAGCGACTGTTGAGATGATTCCGGTCTTCATATTCACTTTTCGAATACGATTGCTGGCTTTATCGGTCAGATACAAATCACCGTGATCATCAACATCTATGGCCACAATGTCCCAGAGCTTAGCCTCTACGGCTGGTTTTCCATCATCGAGATAAGGACTCAAGTCCAAATTGTCCGAACATTGAGGCCTAAGCCAACCTTGATCATCGCTAAAATCAATTCCGATCGCATCACCGGACAACACCACCAGATTCTGAGCCGTCAGCGGGCTAATCCAATCTTCATCCATCCCAGTCCAGGTTCCCGCCACAGTGGTGACCATTTCTGTTCGTGGATCGTATTTACGAATTCGATGAGCTTGCGTATCGGCAATGTAGAGATTGTCATCTCGATCAAAGGCGATGGAACCGGGATAGGTAAGATTCACTTCCAAGGCTGGGCCGTCCCCGTTAAACCCTGAGGGACCTGCGCCAACGACGGTCGTGATGATGTCGGTTTTATGATCGATCTTCCGAATTCGGTTACTGCCTGAATCACAAATAAACAGGTCATTGTGTGAGTCAATCGCGACATTCAGTGGAAGATACAAACCCGCTTCTCCACATGGGCCAAAGTCACCGCTGTAACAAGTCTCACCATTTCCTGCATAGTTGTAAATCCGCCCTGTTTCTAAATCCACTCGGCGAATACGATCCGATCCATTTTCGGCAATGTATAACCAACGCCCGTCATTATCGATACAGATATGGTTTGGAAGTGGAATCCCTGCTTTGACGGCTCGCTTACCATCACCCGTACTACGCGATTTTCCATTGCCGGCAAACGTTTCAATTTTGCCTATTATTGATTCAACTGATTCAACTGACTCTACGCTGGTTTCCATAGGACACTCCTACATAAACTGACTGTTGCAAAAACGTATAAAGACTTGGCTCACGAGACTCTTTCCTTCTTGACCAAAAAGAGGATCACCCTTAAGCAAGCCAGTGAATTTTGGCAACAGCCCACACACCGTGATATGGCAATATCATCATACCACTGGCTGATATGACTTGGTTACACCTGTGACGTTTGGGCTGGTGCCGGCTGCGCCACTTGGGCTGGAGGAACCGCTGCTGCAGGTGCCGCCTGTGATGCAGGAGCGACTTGCAACGACACTTGACTTGGATCGGGTGCAGATTGCTGTGCAGCCATCGGTTGAGCCTGATTTTGTTCCTCCCGCGCCTGGGCTTCAGCTTCAATTGCATCCGCTTCCTGAACGGACTTCTTAAAGCCTTTGATCGCTTTTCCCACGCCCTCCCCCAACTGAGGTAATTTTCCTGCGCCGAATATGATCAGAACAATAATCAGAATTAACACCAGTTCTGTAAATCCTAAGCTCCCAAACATGGTACTTGTCTCCTTTTGAGGCTGGTAAAATTAACTCGGACTTCCTTCCTTGGTCCGTTTTGCAAACCGCTGCTTCAACCGCTGCCGAGCCTCTTCGGCCTGTTCAAACATTTTGCATTTCTCGTACGCATTAATGAGGTTGTAATACGCTAACGGTTCGTCAGGGTTATGCTCCACAGCATCCTCCATGACTTTCACTGCCATATCCGTTTTTTTCAACGTAAAGGAAATATCCATCAACTTAAAACTGGACTCTAAATGTGCCGGATCAAATTCTAACACTTTCATGTAAGCTTGAACCGCCATATCCAGGGTATTGAAATCAGACACTTGAGGATTATCTAACTGTTCATACACCCCTGCCAAATTATACCAAGCAATCGGGTCCTCTGGTGTCAGCTCAATTAACCGCTCAAAATATTCTCTGGCCTTCATATAATCTTTTTTTTCACTTTGCAGTCTTCCTAGATTGAACAATGACAAAATATCATAATTATTCAACTCTAAGGCCCGTTCAAACTGCGGGCAGGCATCATCCATCATGCCCTTGGTGCCGTAAATCGTACCCAAGTTTGAATAATACATGGCCAATGATCGATCCATTTCGACTCTCAAACTCTCAGCCATTTCAATGGCTTTTTTGACTTCGGTGAGGGCTTCATCCATCCGCCCTTTACCAAAATACAATTCGCCAAGACGACAACGAGCTTGAAAATCGTCAGGTTCTTCACTTAGAAGCTTTTCCAGCTCCATAATTTCCTGATCCGGGGTCAGTTGTTCCTCTTGTTGAGGCGGATTGTCCGGCACATTACCTGCTGCTTCTGTAGTCACTTGTTCTTGTTCCATGATCCCTTCCTTTCCTCTCAACGTATGTGGCAAAGCACCGGGGTGACTGGCGAATACACTACTGGTTCTCCTTTTTTATTTCTCAACTTCCCTAAGGTTCCACGCTTGTCTAACGTCATCAGTATCAACCCAACCACCACCATTAAGGTCAAGTGGGATAATTGAAGAGCATACCCTGCCATGAACATCAACCCGAGTCCGTACCCTGCTAATCTCCCAATCATGACTAATTTAATGACCGTATATGCCCAACAGGTAAACCCTGCCATATACAAGGCAAAGGGCAAATAAAAGGTGTAGCCCATTCCCATTTGAAATACCCACCCAAGTCCCTGGCCTGCCTTTCGAGCATCTTCGGCAAGGGTTGGGCTATACAACGACAAGAAAAAATCAATATATAAGAGTGTCAGAAATGTCACGCTCCCACTCACCAGCAGAGTGAGGGCCCATTTCCGTTGTGTTTTGTTCTTCGTAAAAAGCGAAGTACTCCCATAAGACCAAAACACCAGGATACTGGCCAACACCATAAAGGCCTCTCCACCTCGGCTAATTTCATGGACAAGGGGAGGCGCGCTAACGATACCAAGAAGTCCGTACGAGGTGGTGATCGTTTGATAATAAATCCATCCAAAAATTCCCAGAAAAAAACATCCCACCGTGATCCGCTGGCTCCACAAGCGATGCGTTCCAACAAATTCGGCCATAAGGATCAACAGAATCCCGAAAGATACGATATTATAGAGCACCGCCCCCAGCATAGCCGGAGGGAATATTAAATACACTACCGTTAGAACTATGAGAAGCGACACTGCTGGTACTAACACGCGATCAAAACTCCCTGACCAAACGGATGGTTTGAGTTTTTGTAAGAGCAAAATAAATAAGACTAAAAAAAGCAATATGGAGGTAACGTTGAGTAGCACAAAACCCAGAGAAGAGAGAGTCTTAAAGGTCAAACGAATCGCTTCAGACTTTTCTGCGAGCTTGGCCATATGCATACCCATACGCGAGGCCAATCGATAGAGAACGAGTTCCAAAAATGCGGAGACAAGGAGAAACTTCAGCGCATACTCAAACAAAAGGCTTGGATTTCCAGCCCGGCCTAAATCTTTTTCTGATGTCGCCACGCCCATGACATCCATAACGACTCACACCTTCTTTCGTGTTAACACACTTACCACGGATTCCATAATTCTATCCACGTGTTGGGTCATGACACGGTAGTAAACTCAGCGGCATGCTGTTTTTTGTGTCGTGCAATATAGAGAAGTCCATCTGCCATTGAATAGTTAAACGGCAACTCAACAACCACTTCACTAATTTTTTCGTAGATATATTGGTACAGTTTCTCCGCTTCCTCTGGTGTCATTCCTTCTTTCACCTCGTAGAAGAATCCTAGGCTTAAATCTTCTGCGGCTGGACGCATAATTCGTTGTACCCCATATCCTCCTGGATCACTCATAATCGGGGCTTCTTTTTCGAGATCAAACAGGCAAGGCTGACAAGAAAACCCATAAGAAGAATTCAGTTTCGGATTCTCCACAATAAAATTCATTGTCTCCAAGGCTTCTTCCTCGGTTTCCGTTGGGAAGCCAACGATCACGTAGCAATGCACGGCGATACCTAGGTCAACACAATCAGAACAAATCCGTTGAACGCTCTCCTGGGTTATGCCTTTCTGCATAAAGTCCATCATGCGTTTATTATATGTTTCCAGCCCAAATACAATTTTATGGCAACCAGCATCACGTAATTGAGTTAACAAATCTCGGGAAAGATTCTTTTCAAAGCGAAACTCTGCCGTCCATTGGATATCGAATTTACGATTGATGATTTCTTTGCAAAGGCGACGTGCAGGAGATAAGGCCAAGCATTCATCGGTAAAAAAGAAGAAAGGCGTATCGTACTTTTCTGACAAATATTGCAATTCATCAACAACCTTAACGGGATCTTTTTGACGAAAATTTTGGTGATCCAGAGTTAACGCACAGAAGGCACAATCCTTGTAATAACAACCTCGGGAAAACTGTACAGGCAACACAGTTTTAGGCGCCAAGTATCGATCCAAGGGAAACCCATCGTAATTCGGGGCAGGGTGCTGCGATAAGTTTTCTGAATAAAATGGTTGATTCACTATCACTTTACCATCTTGTCGATAAATCAAATTTGGCACTTTCGCAAAATTCTTATGCCCAGCCAGTTGATTGACCAATTCAAGAAGGGCCGTTTCACCTTCAAAAACAATAAAATCATCCGTAAGCTGAAATAGGCGTTCGCATCTTCGTAAATTATCGACCAGTCGGGTAAAGATGCTTCCCCCAATAGTCACATGAATATCGGGATTGGCTTCTTTAATGAGCCGACTTAGAGTTAGCCCTGGAATAATTTGTGAAGTTGCGGTGATCGAAATGCCAATGAGGTCAGGTTGTTCATCAAGAATGGATTGCAAGAAATATTGGCGATAAAGTTCGATGTAGGGATTTTGTTCCTCATCTTTTACTGCTTTTAAAATATCTCTTGAAGAATAAATCGAGTAGCTGAGCTGGTTATCAACAACGGTCAATCGGGTGGGGAAATAAATTGACGAAACCACCTCCAACCATCGATCGATTAAAAACAGACATTCACGATACCGATCAATATCATAAAACTCTTCACACCTCAGCGAGGCCTTTGCTGGTTCAATGTCATCAATCAAATGGGGAAATCGATCTAAGGCCTCGACAACTCGTCCATAATGTTCATCACTGCCAGGCCCAAATTCTCCCTCTCGAGAGTTTTCAAGTTGTTTCAGTTTTTCAACTAACCGCTCATACACATTCAACCCGTAGGTTCGAGTAAGAATAGTATCGAGCATCTCCATATTTAAATCACGTTGGGTTTTTTCTGTAATCCCAGCCTGATCAAGAAAAGCCGTTAAGCACGGGAGACTTAGGTAAGGTTGCGAAGGATGCCAACTTGGAGGAAAAAGCAGAGATACTTTCACAGTGGTCACCTTATATAAAAGCTAAGATTTCTTCCGAAATATATCTTACTGATGTAAAGGAATGTTTTGGACCAAAATTTTAAATTTCCCTTTTTAAATCAATGGGAAAAATAAACACGAACCCACTCTAAATCTTATACACGGCCATTGGTTTCATATGCAACCATGCCAATAATTTCACAGTTTTATGAAGGCCATAAATT
>JAJDBO010000395.1 GCA_029261305.1 Nitrospirales bacterium | reverse complement strand
ATCTGGCGTCCTAACCAGCTGAACGACGGCCCCACACACTATGAACGTAGCCCTTGACTTTAGCCGATTCACCCAGCCATCACTTGGACAAAGATCCAAGAATTTACTGAGCCAACTTGCTCTAGGCTCTATGTACTTATCTATAACACGAAAATGGTAGGCGGAACAGGGCTTGAACCTGCGACCTCTGCCTTGTAAGGGCAATGCTCTTCCAACTGAGCTATCCGCCCATAGAATCAATTTCAAAAACAGTGTGTGAATTATATCAATCATATACCCCATGTCAACCTAGGCTTCTCTCGCCCTCATGTTAAGATCCTGAAAAAAGGCCATTGTTTATCGAATAACTTCTTCTATGTAATTTTTTGTTACGTATGAATGCATAGATTTGACAAGGCCCCTTCATGTGAGTATAAGGCCAAAGGCCCTACACCGGACATTCAAACTCCTAAAAATTACGCATATTAGAGTTACAGACTATGAGTTACAAACTTCGAGATATTAATCAGCCATCACCTTCAGACCATCAAGAACTTCTGTCTAGAAGCGAACGAATTTGGTTGTTTGCCGAGCAACATCGAAACGCGGTTCTGGTTGGGGTCTTCTTAGTCATTTTAGTAGTCCTCGCCATAGGGGCCATATTTTGGGTACAGCACCAAAATGAACAAGAATCCCTGGGCTTAGAGCGCCAAGCTACCCAATTATACATGGATCGCTCGTTAGATGATTTGGATGCCAGTAAATCCAATCTCGACAAGGCCATGACACTCTATCAACAGATTCTTGATGAGTATCCTCGGTCATCGAGCGCGGAGCTTGCCTGGTATTTCCTTGGAAATGCCCATGCCGAACAAGAAAATTTTCCTGGTGCCATTAAAGCCTATGAAAACTACATTTCTTCGTTCTCAAGCAATCCAACCCTCCAAGGGTTAGTATTCCAGCGTCTTGGTTCGGCTTATATATTAAATAATCAAAAACAAAAGGGATTAGCTGCCTATTCTCAAGTACTGAATATCCCGGGAGCGCTCAATAAAGACCAAGTCATATTCGAACTCGCCAAACTAGAAGAAGAAGATAATAATACTTCGCAAGCCCTCACCCACTACAAACACATTCAAGATCAATATCCAGCTTCGCCATATGTCAATGAGGCCACAATGCGGATTCGAGTGCTTGAACCACCCCAAGAGGCTCCCGACGAAGCACAACAAAATGACAGCACCTCTGCAATTGAAGAAGACTCACCGACTAACAAGGAAGAATAAAGGAAGAATATAAGAAAGGTTACCCGGAAGGGTTACGGACTGACCATTAACATTCGACCCGCTTGAATGACACTGCTCCTCAGATTATTTAAGACCTTCAGATCCCGAACACTTACACTGAATCGTTTCGCAATCGTCCAAAGGCTATCTCCGCGACGAACCCGATACCACTTCGCGTCTCCCCCTGATGAGGACACAGCCCCCTCACTGACACGCAAACGTTGCCCTACATTGATCAAATTTCCTGACAAATTATTCAAGCCCTTTAATTTACCCACGTTCATATTAAACCGATGGGCAATCACGGACAGGCTATCACCCGATCTCACGCGATACCAATTTGCCTGAGGCGGTGGTTGCGTCCATTGCTTCAGCTCTTCTCGAACGTTTTCCACATGATAGCCCATTCCCACGGGAACCTTTAAAAAATAGCCATCTTTCTGGGGCGGAGTAATGCTCCGACGCAATTCAGGGTTTAAATGCCGCAGGTCTTCAAACGCCAATCCTGTTTTCTTGGCAATCGCGCGCAAGTGAATAGTATCTTTCATCAACACTTCATCGTACGCATGCACGTCATCGTGTCCCACGCGAAAACCAAATAAGGTTGGGTTCGTGGCAATGATTGTGGCAGCCATAAATTTTGGCACATATTCCCGCGTCTCTCGTCGGATATACCGTGTCTGCCGAATTTTCCAATAATCACGGGTTCCGCTTTTTTTTATGGCACGCGAAATTTTCCCTGTCCCCGCATTATAGGCAGCCAACGCCAAAGGCCACGTTCCAAATCGGTCATATAAATCACGTAAATGTTGGGCCGCAGCAACTGAAGACTTAATGGGATCACGCCGCTCATCAAGATACCAATTAACTCGAAGTCCATAGGTACTTCCAGTGCTTTTCATAAATTGCCAAGGACCGGCTGCCCGTGCACGAGAATACGCTCTTGGATTAAACCCACTTTCAATGACCGACAAATACACCAATTCTTGGGGTAACCCGAGTTCAGCAAAAATTTGTTCAACCACAGGCTTATACTTCTGAAACCGATCGAGCCATTCTTGAAAACGGTCTGGAATCACCGTTTGGAAATATCGAATCTTACGTTCGACGGAGGGATTCAGAATGAGAGAAACTTCCCCATATGGCATTTCAGGTTCGGGTGCCACATCACTGGAAGACGTTGCGAAAAGTTTTCCATACCGCCATATCTTTGGGGCAGAGCCGTCTTTGATATTTGAAAGAGGAAGTTGGGGCAAGCCCAAGCGTGTGCCATTGGAAATGTTTTCCAATTCCAACGACGAGGCGGAAGGAAGCATCTTTATCCTAGAAATCTTAGTCGCTTCAGTATTTTCATGGGGAACAGAATTTATGCTCTTAGACGGATCTGCTTCTATTGCGTCCCCAATAGACTTTGTCGCTGTACTATCAGAATCAGACTCTTTAGAACCTGACACTGGCAGAGGTT
>JAJDBO010000394.1 GCA_029261305.1 Nitrospirales bacterium | reverse complement strand
CATCTTAATGCCAAACAGAATCTGGAATATGGGATGAAACGGATTCAATCTTCTGACCGACACATTCATGTTGATCAGGTTGTTGAGTTGCTAGGGTTAGAAAAACTTTTGGAACGTCGGGCGCATCATTTGTCAGGCGGGGAGCAACAGCGGGTGGCGATTGGGAGGGCACTGCTCATTAATCCTCAATTACTGTTAATGGATGAACCGTTAGCTTCTCTTGATCAAGAACGAAAAAAAGAAATTCTTCCGTTCATCCAACGGCTCAATCAAGATTTGCAAATCCCGGTTCTGTATGTGAGTCACGACCTCAACGAAATTCTACAGCTGGCCAATCACATGGTGTTACTCAAAGAAGGAAAGGTGGTGGCCACTGGACCAATCCAAGAGGTCTTTGCTCGGTTGGATCTGCCAGGACTAGTTGAACCGAACATGGTCGGCGCCATCCTTGAAACTAAAATTGCCGATCATGAACCGGAGTTTGGTTTAACCCGAGTCGAGTTTGAAGGACGATCACTTTTTCTTCCGAAACAGGAAATGGCAATTGGTGCCTCATTGCGAGTGCAAATTCATGCGCGGGATGTCAGTTTAGTCGTTGGAGCCCAGGCAACATCCAGTAGCGTGCTCAATTCATTGGAAGCGACTGTGGTTGACATTGAAGAATCTCCACGAGACCAATACGCCATGGAAGTAAAGTTGGACGTAGGCTGCCCCCTTTTAGCCATGATCACCAGGAAATCTTTTCACCAGCTCAACCTCAAACTCGGTCAAAAAGTCCACGCCCATTTCAAAGCCGTGGCTTTGAGCTGAAAGAGGAGAGAATTCCCGCGTTTTTGATTGTGTGCCTATGTACAAAAGGATCACATTCCAACTTTTTATCCTATTTTTTGTAAACTTCTCCCTCCGTACTTGAGGGAGGCTAATTATTTCGAAGGAAAAAGTGATGGTTGTTCTCTGCCTTGAATAATAAGCAGAAATCGTGTGTGCCAATATTATTTAAGAAAAATTCTATCAATTGTGCGGATGGAAGGCTTTCAGGATTGCTTCCATTCGCAATGCCGTGAGATTATGGTTTATGGTTCGAGATTTGCTTTCAGCTGCTAAACCCCATCAGGGATTTTTTCTCCTTATATTTTTAGCATCTTTTCTTTTTCTCACCAATATTGGTTCCTATAGTCAGCTGTTACGTGCGGAAACAAATTTTTCAATGGGTGCACGAATGTTGGTGGAAACCCAGGAATTCCTTCTGCCGCATGCTCCGCATGAACGACCTCTAAACAAAACGCCCCTCCAAAATTGGCTAATAGGTCTTTCCTATATGATTTTTGGATTTAGCCACGGTGCTAGTCGAGTTCCGTCTGCTTTATGCGGACTCGGAGTGCTCATATTGGTCTATTTTTTAGGTGTACGCCTTCGGGACAAGCGCATAGGGCTAGCTGCCTCGGCAATGCTTGCCACAAGTTATATATTTTGGTCTTTTTCACGGCTGTGTATGCCAGACATGCTGCTCACTCTCTGCCTCACTGCAGTGCTGGTTTGTTGGATGCTGGTGCTCACGGGGCGGACAGAACATCCCCAACTCTTGGCGATAATCGGTTCAGGAGCGGTGGGTGTAGGGTTTTTAGCAAAAGGGCCAATTGCCCTCGTATTGGCTCTTCTCCCGGTATGTTTGGAAATAATCGTGACGCGTGATTTTAGCATTCTAAAGCGGCTCAAACCCATCCAGGGAAGCGCCGTCTTTTTGTTAATCGCCGCACCCTACTTTCTTCTTGTCTATGCGTTTCATGGCATTGAGCCACTACACAATTTTTTTATTGGAGAAAATCTTGGTCGATTTACAGGGAAAAGCTATAACACCTCAAATATTATGTTTGTGTATGAGTCGTCAGCCTTATTAGCAAACTTTGCTCCGTGGACACCGCTGATTATTATTTCTTTAAGTTCCTTAATAAATTGGAGGAAACTTGATTCGGCGACCAAGCATCAATTGAGATTAATTTTTCTGTGGATCATTTCGCCAATTATCATTTTCTCGCTATCCAACTTTAAGCTCGACTACTACTTCCTCCCAGTCATGCCGGCTGTGGCCTTGATGGTGGCAATGTGCTTTCTTCAAGAAGGGGTTTTGCCCTTATGGGCAAGAAGATACGGATTGACGGTCAGCGCGGTACTGTTGCTAGTCCTACTCCCAGCTCTACTATATTTTTCCGGATTAATCGTGACGGCAAATTTCCCAAACTCGATTATAGCCTGGGTGCCTCATCTCATTACGGTGCTGACCCTCTTGCCAGCTATTTGGTTTGCCATTAAGGGATGGACATTCCGTTCGTTGCTGGCGTTCTCCTTTGCCATTTGGGCCATCATCTTTTCTTCCTATCTCGTCCTTCTGCCCGATTACACTCGGTTCCAACCGGCAGCAGAAATTGCCACGAGTGTCCCAAAGGCATCCACGGTGTATGTGACTGCTCCTGCAGGTGAATGGCAATGGGATTTGGCTTTGTATTTACCAACTTCTCAATCCGTAGAATTTCTTCATTTGCAGAATTTGAGCACTCAAATTCTTAATATTTTTCAAACGGAGCCGGGAGCAGTTATTTTACTGTACGAAACAGAGTATACGGAGCTACGAAAATTGGATTCAGAGTTTCGGGTCATAGCCCAAGCTAATGCCTATAAAAATAACAGATTGACCTTGAAGAAATTATTGAATCCTAGATACGAACAGTTATATTTAATAACCAAATAGGTCTACTCAACCAACATACACATTATGAAATCAGAAATAAATATTTGCATTGTCATTCCTTGCTATAACGAAGGGAAGCGTTTGGCAGTAGAAGAATTTTATTCATTTTTCCCGGAATCCCCACAGGTCCTGGTGTGCTTTGTGAATGATGGTTCTGTGGATGATACTGAAAGGCTACTTGAGAAAATTCAATTGTCATATCCCGACCAGGTAGAGGTGGTTTCATATTCAAACAATGTGGGGAAAGCGGAGGCCGTTAGAAGAGGGATCCATCATTGTAATAGCCGATATGATCATGCGCATATCGCCTATCTCGATGCCGATTTAGCCACCTCCCTACAAGATTGTTTGAAATTGCGAGAATCTTTACAGTCACCAATTGAATTTTGCTTTGGCTCAAGAATTAGATTGCTTGGGACTTTTATAAAACGAAAAAAACGACGATGGCTCCTTGGGCGAGTTATTGCGACGATTATCTCCCAAATGTTGCGGATAAACGTGTATGACACCCAATGTGGTTGCAAACTGTTTTCTAAATCCCTATCGATAGAATTGTTTCAAGAAGAATTTATTTCAAAGTGGTTATTCGATGTGGAACTATTTTTTCGCATGATCACGTTGTACGGAATGGAGGGTGCCCTCCCCAAAATGTTAGAGGTCCCTCTTAGGAGATGGATAGATGGAGACGTTTCGAGCGTAAAGGTTTCTTATATATTTAAACTTTGGCTTGATTTGTATCAGATAAACAAAACATACGGA
>JAJDBO010000393.1 GCA_029261305.1 Nitrospirales bacterium | reverse complement strand
GCCTATGCGGCTGGAGCTAGAAAAAGACACGGCCTCTGCCACCTATGGAAAGTTCACCGCTGAACCATTTGAGCGGGGTTTTGGAACAACCATAGGAAATTCTTTACGGCGAGTATTGCTGTCTTCACTCCCAGGTGCTGCTGTGACGTCGGTGAAAATCGAAGGGGCCTACCATGAGTTTTCGACACTTCCTGGCGTGACCGAAGACCTGACAATCATTGTACTCAACGTCAAAAGTCTTCGACTGAAATTAAATACTGACAAGGCGAAGGCTGTTCGGCTAAAGAAAAAGGGGCCTGGCGATGCTACGGCTGCTGACATTGAGCATGATGCTGACGTGACAGTGCTGAATCCTGATTTGAAAATTGCCACTCTTGATAAAGATGGCATGATCGATATCGAAATGATTGTCAAGCCAGGAAGAGGATATGTTCCCGCAGAGCGAAATAAGGAAGAAGGGCTGCCTATCGGGGTTGTTCCCGTCGATTCGATTTTCTCACCAATCATGCGTGTGAATTTTCATGTGGAGAATGCTCGTGTTGGCCGAATGACCGACTACGATCGGTTGCACCTTGAAATTTGGACCGATGGTAGCATCACACCACAAGAAGCCGTTTCTTCGGCTGCTGGCATTCTCCGAGAGCATTTGGCGATTTGTATGCCAAACGAAGAAATGCGCGAAGCCGAACCTGATTCATCGCAAAACGAAATGCAGGTTGAATTAAGTAAAAATCTTGCAAGAAGCGTGAATGAATTAGAACTTTCCGTGCGGGCGGCGAATTGTTTGAAAAACGCCAATATCAAGACGATTGAAGATTTGGTGCATCGGACGGAAATGGAAATGTTAAAAACGAAAAATTTCGGGAAAAAGTCTTTGAACGAAATTAAAGAGGTCTTGTCAGAAATGGGGCTCGGATTAGGGATTAAGGCCGAACCGGTGACTCCATCGAACTAGATTTATTTAAAAGCAGTAGAAAGAGGGTACTCCAGTGCGCCACCGAAAAACAGGTAGACAATTTGGTAGAAATTCAAAGCATCGTCGTGCGATGTTCCGGAATCTGGTGACGTCCTTATTGGAACATGAGCGGATTGAGACGACGGAAGCTAAGGCTAAGGAGATTCGAGGTTTTGCCGAAAAAATGATTACCCTGGGAAAGACCGGAAGTTTGCATGCCAGACGTCAGGCGCTCAGTTTCATTATGAAGAAAGATATTGTCTCAAAACTTTTTGATGATGTCGCTGGGAGATTTCGTGGTCGAGCTGGAGGCTATACCCGTATTATTCATACTCGACGACGCCCTGGTGATGGTGCTGAAATGGTAGCCTTAGAACTCATTGAACGTGAGTCATCTGTAAATGAGGACAAGGATTCAGAAAGTACATCCCAACCTGAGACGGTCACTGAGAAAACATAAGACCCATTTTGGTTCCTCACAACATAATTTTCAATTGCCGGCGAAGTGGATGTCTTCTCATTTCGTTCCCGCATATTTTTGTCTAACTAATTGACATTGTTAAATAATTCTGGTCTCTATCCAAGGTCTTGTAGTTTACTTGGACTGGGGCCTGTGCTATTCTTTTTTGGATCCTGCAAGATTCATACTTGGAGTTAGGCAAGGATGTCCAACCGTTTAATGCGATGGACGCTGGGTGGAATCATCCTGGGCCTCGCCCTGTATTTGGGATATGTCGTGATTGGGCATGTGCGGTCCAATGCACCTCCCCCTCCTATGGATTTACCAGTTCTTGAAGAAGCTGATGGGGGGATGGAAGGGTTTGTATACCATCAGACTAAAGATGGTATGGTGCAGTGGGAAGTCGCCGCGCAAAGAGCCGAGGTGTTTGAGGAGAGACATGAGGCCACCTTGGCGGAGGTGCAGTTGCGATTGTTTGGTCAGGATGGCGAGGAAATGATGGTTGATGCTGATGAAGGGTTAATCAACACTGAGACCAATGATTTTGATTTACGCAATCTAAAGGATCCTATTGTCATTGAGTTAGCCAATGGGTTCACTATTCTGACCCCTGATCTCCATTGGGGGGATGCCAAACAAGAAATTCGAACACCAAGTCCAGTGACCATCAAAGGAAATGGTCTGACGATTACCGGCGTGGGTTTAGTGGGTTACCTTAAAACAGAGGAATTTACCGTTCTGGATGATGTCCATGTACAAGCATTGTCTCAATAAAAATTTTTGGGTTGGGTTGGCTTCTCCGATGACGACGGCCTTTGTTATAGGGGTCTTGGCCAGTTCATCGATGGCCGCTCCGCGTAATCCAACGACCATTACCTCCGGGACTATGACGGCGCAGGGAAAGGAACGAAAGGCCATCTTTGAGAAATCTGTGGTATTAACTCGCGAAAATATGGTGATTCGTGCTGATCGTATGACGGTGTTCTTTAAAAAAGATGAACCAGAAAAACCGGAAAATCCATCAACTGAGAAATCATCAGATGATTCGTTTGGGAAACAAGTGGATGTGGTCGATGCGCGAGGACATGTCATCATTGAAAAAGAAGATGGAAAGGCCACGAGTGGACGAGCCATCTATTATAAAGACGAAGACAAGGTCGTACTTACCGAATCTCCAGTGGCATGGCAAAATGGAACTCGGGTGACAGGGACGCGAATGACAATTTTCTTAAAAGAAGATCGAAGTATTGTGGAGGGTGGATCTCATGTGGTTATTCAAGAGGAACCAGACAGTTAAGCTAATGATTTTCCCCAAGTCTGATTTTTATTTGGAGTGTGCGGTTTTTATAACATCATGCGGAAATCCCGTGTTTACGCGAAGGAACTGAGAAAGAGTTTTAAGGGACGTGAAGTCGTTCGCGGCGTGTCTCTTGATGTTGAGGCTGGAGAGATCGTTGGGCTCCTAGGTCCCAATGGTGCAGGGAAAACCACAATCTTTGATATGGTCGTGGGGCTCTGTCAGCCCGATCATGGGCAAATTCTCCTGAACCGAGAGCCCATTACTCATTTGCCGATGTATCAACGGGCTCGTCAAGGAATAGGCTATCTTCCACAAGAAGCCTCCGTGTTTCGGCGTTTGTCCGTTGAAAACAACATCATGGCGGTATTAGAAACGCTTGGTCTCTCCAAGCAAGGGAGACTGACTCGGCTGAATGAATTACTGGGTGAGCTTGGATTGACGAACCTTCGCAAAAGCCAAGCCTTTACCTTGTCAGGTGGGGAACGACGAAGGCTTGAGATCACTCGCGCTCTCGCAACGAACCCAAGTTTCTTATTGTTGGATGAACCCTTTGCTGGTATTGATCCGATCGCGGTCGCCGATATCCAGGAAATTATTAAGTCATTGAAAAAGAAAAATATTGGCATTTTAATTACTGATCATAATGTGCAAGAAACCCTTTCCATAACGGACCGAGCCTATATAATTAACGAAGGCACGATTTTAGAATCAGGCAATCCTGAAGAGGTTGTCAGTAGTCCGAAAGCTCGAGCGATTTACTTAGGAGAACGTTTCAAGCTTTCATAGGTTGTAAAGGTTGGTATTGAGGATATGGAATTAAGACTAGATTTGAAGTTGAGCCAGAAGTTGGTGATGACACCCCAACTTCAGCAAGCGATAAAGCTCCTTCAATTGTCTCGGCTTGAGCTTCAACAAACCTTGTCTCAGCATCTCATGGAGAATCCCTTACTCGAAGAAGTCGGGGCCGATCAAGAAGAAGCCGAAAGTGCAGCCGAAGCAAAAGAAGAGGCTGCGGCTGATGGAGAAGCCAGTGGTGAGACGGAAACAACTGAATTCACGGAACCATTATCCTCCGAGGAATGGGATAACTATTATGAAAGTGATTGGCGTGCAGGAGGGGCCACGCAATCATCACCTGCCAATGACGAAGATTTTCCTTCTTTTGAACAGACCCTGACGAGACCGGCTTCGCTTGAAGAACACTTGTTATGGCAGTTACGGTTGTCATCCGTGAGTGAAGAAGAACAGGCCATCGGGACCATCTTGATTGGAAATATCGATGAAGATGGCTATATCCGAACCTCCCTGAAGGAAATTGTGGATGATACCCATGCGAGCCTTCATCAGGTTGAAAATGCGCTGGATCTTATTCAAACCTTCGACCCCCCTGGAGTGGCGGCACGTGATCTTCAAGAATGTCTCAATATCCAATTACGACATTTGCACTTTGGATTGGTAGGAGGTACCCATTCCTCCAATGGCATAGGGCCAGATTCGTTACTCAAAACGATTATCGCGAATCATTTAACGGATCTTCAGAAAAAGCGATACCCCCTCATTGCGAAGGAAGTCGGGGTGTCTCTGGAGGAAGTGTATGATGCGGTTCATATCATTGAGGGGCTAGAACCTAAGCCTGGACGCCCATATTTTTCTGATAACAATCAAATCATTATTCCCGATGTATTTGTGTTTAAAGATGAAGGCGAATGGGTTGTTCTCTTGAACGAAGATGGATTACCTCGGGTGCAGATTAGTCCCTATTACAAACAGATGATGGGCGGAGGCGGCGATGCCTCAGAGTCAACCAAAGTCTATCTTGAAGATAAGGTTCGAGGGGCCCAGTGGATCATTCGCAGCCTTGATCAACGGAATAAGACCATCCTGAAGGTTGTACGAAGTCTTATTAATTTCCAGGAACCCTTTCTTGAAAAAGGTATCCAGTATTTAAAGCCGTTGGTTCTCAAGCAAGTCGCGGAAGATGTGGGGATGCATGAATCAACGATCAGTCGAGTGACGACAAATAAATACATGTATTGTCCTCAGGGAATGTTGGAATTAAAGTTTTTCTTTAATGCCGGCATTCATCGATCTGATCCTGGGGCCGAAGATTTATCTTCTCTCACGGTTCGGGAATTAATTCGTGAAATGGTTGCTCTTGAAAGTGCGAAAAAGCCTTTGAAGGACCAAGAAATCGTCGCCAGGCTGAAACACCGTGGAATCGTCATCGCGAGGCGTACAGTCGCGAAATATCGAGCTGAGTTGAATATTGCACCGGCAAGTCAACGGAAGCGGATTCCCTCTTAACGACCTCGGTGGAATATGCCTGTCGCAACTTTCCCCCTGACTTGATCGAATTACTGAAAAAGGAATTGAATAATCCATGACGAGTGGTGACATGATGGACTTGAAAAATCCAGAAGCGCGACTTCAGCTCGTGATTGTCAGTGGTGCCTCAGGATCTGGAAAAACCCTTGCTCTGAAATGCCTTGAGGATCTTGGGTTTTTTTGTGTGGACAATCTTCCGCCTGCGTTATTCCCAAAATTTGCAGAGTTGTGTGGGCAGCGGAGTGGAGATGTTCGAAATATTGCCTTGGGCATCGATATACGAGAACGCGGATTCTTTGACGATTTTTTTGATAATCTTTCACGGCTAAAACTTAGCACCTATTCTGTGGAACTCCTCTTTTTGGAGGCCAGTGATGAGGTGCTGACCCGTCGATTTTCCGAATCTCGTCGGCCTCATCCTCTTCTGCCGCAACAGCCTGTGATTGAGGGAATCCAATTAGAGCGACAACAATTACAAGAATTGCGATCTGGTGCTGATCAGGTGCTTGATACCTCAAATATGACCGTGCATGAACTGCGAGATTGGATGGCACGGCATTTTAGTGATGTAGATCATAGGCAATCCATGCGAGTGTCCTTGATGACGTTTGGGTATAAATTTGGTGTGCCCTATGATGCCGATTTAGTCTTTGATGTGCGGTTTCTCCAGAACCCGAACTTTGTTCCAGACTTGAAGGAACTCACGGGTGAACATGAAGCCGTGCAACGTTATGTATTTGAAAATAAAAATGCCGAAGGGTTCCTGACGCATTTGCAAAATCTCTTTGTTTTTCTTTTTCCCCTTTTCGAACAGGAACGGCGAAGTTATTTAACGGTCGCCATTGGATGCACTGGTGGTCGTCATCGTTCAGTTTCCGTCGCTCTCAGGCTTCAGCAAGTATTTCTCTCCTTAGGTCATGAAGTGCAGATTCGTCATCGAGACATGCATCGATCGTGATTCGTCACAACGATTCCCCTCATTTTTTTAGTGACCTAGAGGCTTTCCCCTCTCATTCTCTGAATTCTTTAATCAAGGAATAATTCCTGATGCTTCTTTTCATTTGAGGGGAAGGTGATCCCTTGAGTGATTTTTGAGAGGTGATCGATGTCGGATAATGGGTGATATGTGAACTTCGGAAATACCCGTGTTTCCAATGGATCCATGGTTTGACGGAAAATTGGCCAACAGTGTAGTGTTGACTAGTAAAAATTTTGTAAAATGACCCGTTGTTTCTCATGGAAGAAGTTAAGATATTCACTGGTTTCAAGGGTGTTCTTCTCTCATGCCTACCTCCCGGCTAACCTCTTTTTTTCAAAGCCCACGGACCATCTGGCCATGGTTACAACCTAACCAAAAAATTGGCTTGGATCTAGATTCACACGCGATTACCTTTGTTGACCTTAGGGAAAAAATGGGGCAGCCATATGTGGATCAATGGGGTTTTGAAAAACTCGGTGCGAACATTGTCCAGAATGGGCGAATTCACAATAGGGCAGCTCTGTTTTCAGCCCTCACCCTCTTTGTTGAAAAATATCAACTCGAAGGCGCGACCGTGGCGATGGGGGTCAATGGGGCGAGCGTGATGGTCAAGCGGATTAGTGTCCCTAGATGTCATCAACATGATTTAGACAATTATGTGATATGGGAAGCCCCGCAATATATCCCCTATGATCCTGAAGACGTGTATTTAGATTTCTCACGCTGTTCCACAAGTCTTCTTGGCGAGACTAATGAGGATTTGGATATTCTTTTAATTGCGGCTAAACGGGAAGCAGTTGATGAGCGAAGGGATGTCTTGGAGGCTGTGCGATTGCAACCAGTGATTTGTGACGTTGAGGCTTTGGCCTTTCTAAACTGGATCTCAATGAATGAAATGGTGTCACATCATTCAGCCTGCCTTGTTGTCAATCTCCGGGATCGCATGATGAATGTCTCCGTCATGGTGCAAGGAGAGCCGCTGCTTGTTCGTGATGTGAATTTCTCTTCCGTCCCCATTCAAAACGAAGCAATGACAGTTTTGAATAGCCATGCCCAAGTTTCCTGGAGCCACGGTGAGCAATCGACCTTTCATCATGATCCATCACCATCAGAAAAAATGTTGTGGCTTGAAATCCTCAGTGAACTCAAGCGAACAGTCGAAGGTGCCAAAGAAATGGTCCCAGACCTGGAAGTTGAAAAAGTTTTTCTTGCCGGTTCTCTTGCTGAATGTATTGGACTACAGGAGGAGCTTTGCCAAGGTCTCTCAATTCCAGTCTGTCCTTTAGGTCTCTCCTCGCCTTTGAAGTTTTCTGAAGCAAAAGTGGGATCTCAACCTTTGGCCCCCTTGACCCATATAGCCGAGGGTTTAGCCCTCCGAGCATTCCATGGATAAGGCCCTACGATGATTAAGATTAATCTACTCCGCAGCTCTCTAGACAAAGAGCGAGGCCTGCGTCAGCGGTGTAAGAGAGAAGCTGTTGTGGTGATGTGCCTGTTCTTGGGGCTGGTACTCGTTTCTGGGTTTGTGTGGGCAGACCTGGAAGGATCCCTGTCACAGCTCCATAGCCAAAAGAATCAGAAAGCTGCGGAGCTTGTCGAATTGAAACAGCGACATGAGCAATTCGAAATGATGAATCGTCAAACTGCGGACTTGGTGAATAGGAATCAACAGGTGACGGCTTTGGCCGCTCAACAGCAACAACCCCTTCAACTACTTGATGCGGTGAGTCAAAGTCTGGATCCTCTGAACATTTGGTTGGCAAAACTTGAAATGAAACAAGAGCAGGTCATGCTCATGGGGTTTGCCCAAACTAGAAATCAAATCGTGCAATTTTCTCGAAATCTGAAGCGTCAGGAATTCTTCCAGTCCGTGGCCGTGCTTGAGACGGGGAAAAAAACTGGGGAGCCTTCTCTCTATCCCTTTACGATGAATCTTCTTTTGGTGTCGGAGTTGAATGATGTCGCGCCTTCTTGATTGGCTTGATGTGACTCCTATCGTGCAAAAGATCTCCTTGCTGGGACTTATTATTGTTTTGTGCGGGCTAGGGTTTTATTGGGTGGTTGCTGAACCTCTTTTGGCTCAGGTTGATGGCGTCAAATTGGAAATTTATGACCTAGAGGAAAAGCTATCTTTTTATGCTCGATCGGATAGTAAGTTCGGGCAAACCAAAGCGAAATTATCTCGATGGGAGTCCATAGTCTCCCGGCAAACAGGAAGACTCGGCTTGGACGTATCCATGAGCCAGGTGCTTTCGGATATGTCAAATATCGCAGAGGAGGCCGGGATCATTTTAACATTATGGAAACCGGATCAACAGGAAAGGGCTGATGTGAATCAGCCTGTCGTCCGACACCTTCAATTGCATATTGAGGGTGGGTATCATCATGTGGCTCAATTTCTTGATCGTACCCAGTATCTTTCTAAAATGATGGGCGTATTTGCTCTCACGATGGATGGTAGCAACTCAGGTGACAACAATTCTACAGTTCGAACCACCATTGACTTTGTGGGGTATGAATCACAATCTCCAACTCTTGCCAATCATCACAAAGAGTTGACCAGTCCTTCATCGTTAGAAGGGAAAGGGTGAGGGCAGCGATGTTCCATGGTGTTCCAAGGTTGCCAAAAAGTATTTGGCTAACTGGCTTTTCGTTGATTGCTTTGGGCTGTGGAATTGGTAGCCCATTTGGACTTCTCGCATTCGGAACTGAGCCTACTTCTCTTCCAGAATTAAGCGAAAGGTTTTCTGAAAAGAATTTTGATCAACCATACATTTACACTGTTGGAAATCGACGGGATCCTTTTATCCCGTTGCAAATTTCTCATACTTCTGAAGATCCTACCGTTGCCGGTTTGCCTGAGTCGATTCATGCCGAAGAGGGAGTACGTGTACTGGGCATTATTTCAGGGGAACGCGGATATCAAGCCATATTGAAATTGCCAAATGGCGAGCGTTTTATCGTAGGGCCGGGGAGTCTTCTGGAAAATATTTCTTTGACGGTTACGCGGATCACGAATGATTCAGTTGTCATCACTCAGCCCTTGGAAGGCAATGGTGACTCGGGTATATTGGAGACCACGTTATTTCTCTCTCCCTGAATTGCTTGAGAGACCACATTCCTTGGAATTGTATAGCGTCCCTAATTTTTACGGCGCCCTTGGTATTAAGTGGAATCTGGTAACCCAATGAGGACCTTTGAAACGTGTTGTTAAGAAAGTCGCGGTTCAGCGAGGAGTCAATGACATTACCATTGTCATTCAGGGTGATGGCCCTCTGACGTACCG
>JAJDBO010000392.1 GCA_029261305.1 Nitrospirales bacterium | reverse complement strand
TAATCTTGATCCTCTCCCCATTGAGAATTTTCCAAATGAAACCTCACTCTCCTGACGAATCGACCTTGGTATCCCTGAGCAAATGTTGAAGGTAAATGCGTAGCCTGGCTAAATCTTTGGAATGAAACGCCCCTTTGGTCTTTTGAAGAACTTGTATAGTTTCATAAATTCCATCACGCAAACGAAGATAGTCAGACACTGACACAGAGGGGTCTTGTGGCCCAGTGGCAGATTTATCAGCATGCTCCAACGCCCGAGCCAGACCCTCGACTTGCAATTTCAACTGTTTAGTTTGAGGGTCATTGAGTAGCGCCGCTTCCACCCCCACCTCAGGAACAATTCCGCCAAAGGCACTTAAGGTTTGTTCCATTTCCGCGAGTTGCCGCTCCCGGTGACCGGCTTCTTCTCTGGCCTTTCGCACCGAACTCAAGACCTGCTTATGTTGCACCCCTCGCTTGGTCGCATTTAATAATTTTGGATAATCCACGGGCTTAATAAAATATTCCAAGACATTCAGACGAACCGATTCCACCGCTGAAGGAATCGACGGATATCCTGTCACCACAATGACAGGTAACGCGAGCGAGCCGATTCGAATTTCATCAACCATTTCCAATACGTGGTTTCCAGGCATATTCAAATCTGTGATCAAGAGATCAAAATCGGTGCTCTTTAAGGCCTGAGATAATTCCTTGGCATTTTTCACGGAAAAGCAGTCAAATCCCTCTTCTTTTAACAGTTCCTCAGTGGCTTCCAAAAATGTATCTTCATCGTCGGCCAAGAGAATGGTCCCTTGTTTTTCCATACAAGATGCTCCTTTATTATTCAAAATTCTATACTAGTGGGATAGTCACACGAAAGGTTGTTCCTTGCCCCAATTCCGTTAAAAAGTCAATGGATCCACCACAAGATTCAATAAGACGATAGGAAACCGCCAACCCTAACCCCATTCCACCATCCAACGACGTCCCCTCTTTCGTGGTAAAAAATGGATCGAAAATATGTGGTGCTATCTCCTGGGAAATGCCTGGCCCCTTATCCGTGACCAAGACAACCACACAGGCAGAATGCTCCTCGACGCTGATCCGGACAACCCCCTTGGGTGGGGACACATCCAAGGCGTTTTGGATAATATTACAAAGAATTTGGGTGACGCTATTTCGTGAGACCCTAGCTACAGGCAAGCGTTCCGGCACATCCACCAGAAGACTGACACCGTGCTTTATCGCCGCATCTTTCATGATCTCTATGGACAAATGCAAAATTTCATGAATCTCGACTGGGTTCAGAGCGTTGGAATCAGGACGATACAATTGATAAAGCTGTCGAACAATATGCGCCATGCGATCGACTGAATCGTGAATTTTTCCGATATATTTATAGCGAGGATGCGTAGCAGGAATCGCGCGTTTGAGTACTTCCAACGATTGGCCAATACTTGCTAGGGGATTATTAATTTCATGAGCCACCCCGGCAGCCACTTGCGCTAAAGCCGCGAGTTTTTCCACTTGCATGCGCCGCTGCTCCAGTTCTTGAATGCGTAGAGCACGTTTTTCTACCTCACCTTCCAAGGCTTCATTGTATTCACGATTTTCCACTTCTAATCGCTTGCGTTCGGTAATATCGACCATCACACCCCGGACTTTGACAGGTTGATCATTTTCAACGACGATAGTCACGAGATCCCTTAACCAGACCTCGCGTCCATCAGAAGTAATCATACGGTATTCGAGTTCATGATGCCGCTTGCAAGTCGTTTCTTCCAAACAGTACGCCAGGGCTCGATCTCGATCATCAGGATGAAAAAGTTTTGCGAAAAATCCTGGCTCAGTGAACCATTGTTCAACGGGATACCCCAACAGTCGTTCTGCTTGTTGACTGACAAACGTAAATTGATAAGATGGAAACTCACATTCCCACACAATGCCTTCCACCGAATTCACGAGATCTTCATACGCCTTCTGAGATTCTATTAGGGCCTTTTCAGCTCGCTTGCGTTCGGTGATATCCTCTACAACTGCGATATGATAAGACGGTTCTTCACCGGGTTGCCACATAGGTGAAACGGTTAGATTTACCCAAACAATCGTCCCGCCCTTTCGGAAATAGCGTTTTTCCATAGAGAACAAGTCGATCTGCCCACTAAGCAATCGCGTCATATTGTCCAAATCTTCCTGCAGATCGTCGGGATGAGTAATGTCTTGGAATGTTCGCGACAGCATTTCTTCTTGAGAATACCCGACAATGTCACAATATCGTTGATTGATGTGCATGAATTCTCCGGTTCCTGACACGATTTGGGCCACCCCAACCGCAGCCTGTTCAAATATCGCCCGGAATCGCTTCTCGCTCTCCCGTAGCGCCTTTTCAACATTTTTTCGTCCCGTGATATCCGTTGTAATACCGCCAATCGCAAACATTTTCCCCTGGTCGTTGAGAAGCGGGAACTTATGCACAATGCTTGTATGAGGACCATCGGCATATGTCGCAACTTCTTCAAACTCTAATAAATTTCGAGATGCAATTACTTCATGATCATGCGCTTGAAATTGCAAGGCTTGATCTGCGGGAAACACCTCGTCATCAGTCCTACCTATGACGTCTTCTTCACTGAGATCAAACCTCTTTTTGAACTGCTGATTGACATGAAGATAACGGCCATTTAAGTCCTTTAAAAATATCAATCCCGGACTGTTGTCGAGAATCGCCTGCAGCCGGGCTTCGCTGTCCTTCAGCGCTTGTTCTGCATGAATACGTGCCGAAATATCAGTATCCGTGCCCACCATACGGAGCGGCTTACCATCAGTCGTCCATTCTACAACCCGGCCACGATCCAAATTCCATCGCCATTCACCATTGGCTTTTTGTAAACGGTTGAGACAGTCATAATAGGGGGTCTCTCCAGCAAAATGTTTCTGGAGGGCTTCCCGCACCACAGGCATATCATCGGAGTGCACCAATTTCTCCCAGCTTTGAACATGCGGTGGGAGTTGCTCTCGTGTATACCCCAGTGCCTTTAGCCACTGATCCCCAAATAGCACTTCTCCGGTTTCCACATTCCAGTCCCAGGTTCCTGAGCTC
Source organism: Nitrospirales bacterium (assembly GCA_029261305.1). Next base: position 2,846 of record JAJDBO010000392.1, on the reverse strand, counting down.
GTGGCCTCTAACGCCATAGCCAAACGCTGTTCACTCTCTTGAAGAGCAATTTCCCATTGTCTCCGATCCTGAATATCCTGAATCGATCCTGCCATACGTATGGGATGCCCCTTCTCATCGAGTACTTTTTTCCCTCGTGCATGAACCCATCGGTACTCCCCGCTCTTCATTTTTAATCGATATTTCACATCAAACGGGACATCATGTTCCATGTGGACTTGCACCGCTTCCATGACGGGTTGCATATCATCAGGGTGTAACAATCGCTGAAACTGTGAATATGATGCCTCGAATTCATGGCCCTCATATCCCAGCAACTCAAAAAAACGAGGAGACCACCATTCACGATCTTCCTGAATATCTGGCCAATCCCAGAGGCCATCATTGGAACCCCAGACAGCCAGATCAAACCGCTGCTCACTTTCTGCAAGCAACGCTTCAGTTCGGCGACGTTCAATCCCAATCGAAGCCAGATGGGCCGCCATTGTGATGGCCGTGATTTCCTCTTCAGTGGGTGTTCGAGGGTCAGAATAGTAGATGGCAAAGGTACCGAGCACTCGTTGTTCGTTACCCAGAATGGGATTCGACCAACAAGCCTGCAATCCATACTCCCTAGCCAGTTCACGATAGTCTTCCCACAAGGGATCTTTCGCAATGTTCTCGACAATCACCATTTCTCCAGTATAGGCTGCGGTGCCACAGGATCCGACCGTCGGACCAATCTGGAGGTTGCTGATGGCATTGAGATAACCTATTGGAAGGGAGGGGGCTGATCCAGAAAGTAGTCGAGTTCCTGCTTCATCTAAAAGCGGAATTGAACACATCATGCCTGGCCACAATTGTTCCATTTGCTGGGTAAGGGTATCGAGGATCATCTGAAGGGACTGACCAGTTGCGATCGTTTCCAGAATCAAGCGCTCCATCATCATGAGACGTTCGGATTGCTTGAGTTGGGTGATGTCTTCGTGAGCAACCACAATTCGCTCTGGGCCCGGGTCCGGATAACGTCTGACGTTGGCCAAAAACCATCTATTTTTCTTGGGTGAATGACAAGGGTATTCAAACGAATATTCGGCTCTGTCTCCGGTGATAATTTGCCGAATCGCGGCTGCCATCTTGGGAGCTTCTTCCGCAAAGTCCCCAGATGCATGATCACACACATTGAGATAGTTCTGCCCTTCCCCCACCCTTTCAGGGTTCACAAGGTTCGACTCTGCAAAGTTTCGCCAACTTTTGTTGACTCTCAAGATAATTCCATGAGCATCTAGCACGCAGATATTGGTGGAGAGTGCGTCCATCGTGGACCGTGCAAATCGTTCGGCTTCCTGCAATGCCTTCTCGGCATCCTTGCGCTCCGTAATATCCCGCCCAATGGCAATAAGGCCAACGGGAGTTTGAGTGCTATCAAGCAGACGATCAACGTTCCACATCAACACTCGTTCCTGTCCTCCTGCAGCTTGGATGTGATTTTCAAAATCTCTCGTGGGTGTTCCCGCCAGGACCTTCTTGATGTCCGCTTCGACAGCCTCTCGTTCTTTTTCGTTCAAGAACAACGAAAGATAATTTTTCCCTAAGATTTCTTCTCGCGTCTTGCCATAGAGATTTTCCGCTTCTCGATTCCATTCAGTGATATGTCCATTGCAATCGAGCCCGATAATTACACTGCCGGCGGTTTCAATAAGCGACCGATAACGGCACTCACTCTGAAGAAGAGCATCTTGTGCTTCTTTTCTTTGCGTAATATCTCTGGCCACGCCTATGACCCCGGACACGTTTCCCCGAGCATTTCTTAATGGCGCTTTCAGTGTCGAGAACACTCTTACCTCCCCACCAAGGATCAAACGTTCTTCTACCATGATCGACTTTTCTCTTCTCACGACCTCTCGATCTGCCCGCATGAGCGTTTGCCCCATCTCCTTGCCAAACAATTCCAGGTCTTTGTTTCCCAGCACTTGATTTGGAGAAAGGCTCATCATCTGTGCACCAGCCTGATTTATTCTTAAATATTTTCCATTCAGATCTTTCACGAAAATGGCATCCGAACTCGCATCTACCACGGCACTTAACAAACTGGCTTGATACGCCACGCCCCCATCCGATAACTGATCCTCCGTCCTGTCTCTCGAAATGACCACGACGCCATCAATATTCCCCTTATCATCCTTTAACGGTGTATAGCTTACCGCCATATATCGTCGGCCTTGCTGATCAAATAAAAACCAGTTCTCATAGTGAATATCTTGGCCCTCCAGGCACTGGTCAAATTGTGGCTTGACGATCTGCTGAAACACATCCGATCCCAATAAATCTTGTATATGCATCCCAACGATGTCTTGGTGCGCAACTCCATGGGCTCTTTCATACGCGGGATTGACCCGTTGGTACCGATAGTCTTTCCCGACAATCGAGATATGATCTGATGAGGAGTCAATCACCCCTTCTGTCAGTTTCAGCCTGGCCAACTCTTCTCGACGTTCCGCATCATCGACGGCAATCGTGCCAATCACTGGTTCCCCGCTATCAGGCCAGAGAAAGGAAAATTTGCTCGTCAGAAACACATGATGTTCCCCTTGATCATTGACGTAGGTTTCTAGTAGAGACGCTGGCAAGCTGCCCTTTTGCATCATTTCTTGTTCACTCACGCGGGCTGCGACTTCTTGAGCCGCCGTCGGATAGACACCATACGCCCTATGGCCTTTCAACTCTTCTTCAGTTTTCCCAAAAAATCTTTTCGACGCTTGGTTGGCGGCAATAATGTGTCCCTGTTGGTTTCTCGCAAAGACCATGCAAGGCATGAGATTCATCATAGTGCGAAAGGCCAATCCTTCGACATGTAATTGCGCGAG
>JAJDBO010000391.1 GCA_029261305.1 Nitrospirales bacterium | reverse complement strand
CGGACCGCGCCCGAGATGTCGTAGGGGCGCTATTCGCGTATTTCGTTGAAGATCCCGGGTTTTTGCCTGCGGAATGGCGGCGCGATGCCGGACAGCCCGATACGGAACGAACCGCGCGGGTCGTCTGTGACTATATCGCTGGAATGACAGATCAGTTCGCGATTCGCCTGCACGACAAAATTACGGATGGAAAGACTTAAGTCGGTGAATATATTTAATCAATTTAGAGAACAAGTTATTCAGGTCATTGAAGGGCTTGCCGCGGATAATGTGTTGGCCGGCGGGTTCGATCTGTCCCGAGTGTCGGTCGATGTTCCGCGCGACGCGGCGTTCGGCGATCTTTCAACCAATGCCGCCATGGTGCTCGCCAAGGCTGCGGGAATGAAGCCGCGGGATCTGGCTGCGGCGCTGACCGAGCGTTTGGCGGCTGCCGACGGGGTGATATCGGCTGAGATTGCCGGACCGGGATTTATCAACATCCGTCTCGATCAGAGTATTTGGCACCATTGCCTTGCGGAAATTCTGCAGACGGGCACCGCATATGGCGGTTCGGATGTCGGCGGCGGTGAATTGGTGAACGTTGAGTTTGTCTCCGCCAACCCAACGGGGCCGCTGCATATCGGGCATGCGCGAGGTTCTGTTTTTGGTGATGTGTTGGCCGCGCTCCTGCAGAAAGCCGGCTTCGCGGTGACGCGCGAGTATTACATCAATGATGCGGGTTCGCAGGTCGATGTTCTGGCCCGTTCCGCACACCTTCGGTATCGTGAGGCCCTGGGTGACGATATTGGCACCATACCGGAAGGACTCTATCCCGGCGATTATTTGCGGCCGGTCGGTGCGGCGTTGGCCGCGCAAGAAGGCGACCGTTTGCGGGAACTGCCTGAATCGGAGTGGCTTCCCGAAATCCGACGCTTTGTCATCGATGCGATGATGGATCTGGTGCGGGAGGATCTCGCGGCTCTCGGTATCCGCCATGATATCTTTACCTCCGAGCGCGAATTGGTCGAGGCCAGTAAGGTCGAGGCCGTGCTCGACGATCTTTCCCAGCGCGGCCTGATCTACACCGGCGTTCTCGAACCGCCCAAGGGCAAGAAACCCGACGACTGGGAACCGCGGCCTCAAACGTTGTTCCGGGCGACTGAATATGGTGACGATGTGGACCGTCCAATCAAGAAATCAGATGGTTCCTGGACTTATTTCACCAACGATATCGCTAATCATTTCGATAAATACCGGCGTGGATTTAACATCCAGATTGATATTTTTGGTGCCGATCATGGCGGGTATGTAAAACGCATGAAGGCTGCAACGACGGCAATCAGTGACGGCGAAGCGGATTTGGATATCAAGCTTTGTCAGTTGGTGCACCTGATCAAGGGTGGTCAACCCATGCGAATGTCGAAACGCGCTGGGAACTTTGTAACCCTTCGCGATTTGATTGATGAGGTCGGCAAAGATGTCGTGCGGTTCATCATGTTGACTCGCAAAAATGATTCACAAATGGAATTTGATCTGGAAAAAGCACTGGAGCAGTCTCGTGACAACCCGGTATTTTATGTGCAATACGCCCATGCCCGTTGCCATTCTGTATTGCGAAATGCGCTTGAGGGGCTTTCAGCAGAAGATATCACCTGCGAAAACCTGCGGAACGCTGATTTGGACCGCCTGAACGATCCGGCAGAACTGGATATCGTTCGCATAATGGCAAACTGGCCTCGATTTGTTCAGTCGGCCGCAGAAGCTCATGAACCACATCGCATTGCTTATTATCTTAATGACCTTGCGACCGGTTTTCATGCACTTTGGAATAAAGGCAAAGATGACGCTCGGCTGCGCTTTATTCATGATGACGATCGGGAATTGACCCTTGCTCGTCTCGCACTGGTTCAGGCCGACGCTTTCGTGAGTGCTTCCGGTTTGGCCGTCTTTGGCGTTGCACCGGTGGAGGAACTCCGCTGAGTGCCGATAGCCGGAAATTGAAAAAGGCGCTCGGGGAACTGGAAAATTCCTGCACGTATATGAAGCATGCACTTGAACTCTGTGGCGTTCCAGAACCGAGGGGGCGGGCTCCGGGCTATGCAACTTTGCTCAGGATCATTGTTGACCAGCAGGTGTCCGTGCAATCAGGCGCAGCCATCTGGCGGCGCCTGGAGCAAGGCATCAAGGATATCTCGCCCGAAGTCATAATTCAGTCCGGAGATGACGCACTTTTGGCTTGCGGGTTCAGTCGACCGAAAGCCAGATATGCCCGCTGTCTCGCTGACGCAATTGTCGAAGGTTCGCTTGATCTCGACAATCTGGGTAAGATGAATGACAAAGATATCATTGAGGCCCTGACATCCGTGACCGGAATTGGCCGCTGGACGGCGCAGATATATCTGATGTTTGCGCTTGGCCGGGAAGACGCCTGGCCCACCGGTGATGTGGCGCTGGCAGCAGCCGTGGAACGCCTGATGGGTCTCGATAGACGTCCAACCTTTGAGGAACTTGACGAGATTGCCCTGCGCTGGGTTCCGTGGCGAACAGCAGCTGCAGTCATGTTGTGGCACTATTACAAACGCGCACCTTTAAGTTAGTTGCGAATCGGGAGCTTTACTGAACCTCCCATCCCTGGTTACAATTGTACCTTGCCCCTGAATAACCAGACTGGGAGAGGCAGAACATGGCTTCGTTAATCGTATCACCGTTCGTAGTTTCCGGAATTCTCGCAGGTGCACTGTTTGTTGCAGCATCTGCAAATGCCGCAGATAAAAAACCGGAACCAACTGCGGAGGATTCTCAGGCAAATGACCCGCTGGAAGACCTGAACCGGGTTACCTCCGGATTTAACAGGGTTGTTCGTGGCGCTATTGTAGACCCCCTGGTCGATGGGTATCAGGCTGTGACGCCAACATTTCTGCAGGACGCCATCGGTAATGCCGCTTCGAACCTGACGGAACCGGTAACGGCGATAAGCAGCTTCCTGCAGGGCGATACGGAAAACGCAGAGAA
>JAJDBO010000040.1 GCA_029261305.1 Nitrospirales bacterium | reverse complement strand
GTCTTCGCGGTCGTATTGCCCGTCTTCTCGATGGGTGATGCGGATCAGTTCCTGCGCCCGCGTATCAGTGCCCACGGGTATGACCATGCGCCCACCGATGGCAAGCTGGTGTTTCAGGGATTCGGGAACGTCGGGTGCGCCGGCGGACACGAGAATGGCGTCAAACGGCGCATGTTCGCTCCAACCTCTCGTTCCATCCGCATGAAGAATATGAACATTGCCATAGCCTTCATCAATCAAATGAGAGGCGGCTTTTTCGGCCAGCTGGCCAATACGTTCAATGGTGTACACCTGCCCAGCTATTTCAGCCAGAACAGCCGCCGCGTAACCGGACCCAGCTCCGATTTCGAGGACTTTTTCACCCCCTTGAAGAGCCAGCGCTTCGATCATGTAGGCCACAATGTAGGGTTGCGAGATCGTCTGTCCTTCCGCAATCGGGAGAGGCGTGTCATCATAGGCCTGATCGCGCAGATTTTTTGGCAGGAAGGCCTCCCGGTCTACCTTGCCTATGGCATCCAGCACTTTCCTGTCGCGTACACCGCGTGCGGCAATTTGCTCCGCAACCATCCGTTTGCGCCGTTGTGCAAAGTCGATCATGGCAAATCCTCCTTCTCCCTCATCCCAGGTTTTAGCTGATGGGTATGGTAAAGGAAGAGAAACGAAGTGAGGAACTAGGCATTTCCCTAGTTTCAGAGATGAAAATTCCTAAAACGGAAAGGGGGGAACTCTCGGAATGGATATTGGGACCAGATCATCTGGTTCTGCAAACGAGGGTGGGTAAATCGTGAAAGGCTGTACCCTCGGTTCAGATATAGCTATGATGTGATCTTAAGCAATGACGCTCCTACTCTAAGTCAATAAGGACCATATGACTGTCAAGAAAGACCATCCCTGTCGCTCAACGAAAAATGTGGTCCAGCGTCAGTTAAAAAAAAGAAGCCCTAAGCTCCCGTCCATTAATATCCCGACTACATCGCCCATCGTCGATGCCCTGCCACCGCACATAGCCATCGTTGATGTCAAGGGAATCATCATTTCCGTGAATGATGCATTGAAGCGATTTGCGACCGCGAATGTGTTTGAGGGGGGGGATTTTGGGTTGGCACGAATTACATCCGGGTGTGTAAGGAGGCTCGTGGGGATTGCGCCTACGAGGCCAAGATTGTGGCAAAGGGATTACGAGCGATTCTGGCTGGCCAGCGCGACTCCTTCGCATTGGAATATCCATGCCATGGACCCAAGGAACAACGTTGGTTTCGAGTAATGATCACGCCTGTATCTCAAGAGGAGAAGGCCGGTGCCGTGATCATGCATCTGAATATCACTGAAGGCCGGCAAGCTGAGGAGAACCTCAAGGACAGCGAGAGGACTCTTTTAACATGGAGGTAAAACCTTCCTGGGAAGGTGTACCGCTGCCGAAATGACAGAGACTGGACCATGGAATTCGTGAGCCAAGGGGCGTTAGCCTTGACCGGCTATCAAAGCACGGATTTACTGAGAAACCACAAGGATTCTTATGGCCAACAGGTCATTCATCTTGAGAATCGGCACCCTGGATTCCCGCCAACCGCAAGCGAGAATGACCGATAGGGGCACGGACATGACGAGCAATGCCTTTCACTAACTCACCAATAGTATGCCAATTAAGGAGCTGAACAAAAGAAGAGGAATGGGAAAAGGGGAAGGGTTGTACGTAAGTATCAAAAAAGAAATTTGAATTGACCTTATGTTGAGTTTTAGCATTCATTAGATTCGATTCGTTGGAAGGATTTCCCAAGGTCACTGAACAAAAGCGTTAGAACCAAAAGGGCAAGTCGAAGAAACTGGCAAGGGGAGTCTCTTTTATCTATGACTAATCACACAGACCTCTTAGGAAAATCAAAAACTGCTTCCGTGAAAAGCTGGCTTTCGGTGGCACTATGTGGTCTATTGGCCACTGTCATATTTGTGGTTGACCTTGCCCTCCCATTGGGCGTAGCCGTTGGAGTCCTCTATGTGGTAGTGGTGTTGTATACTCTCTGGTTACCTCAGCGGGGTGCGACTATCATGGCTGCGAGTGTCTGCACAGGATTGACTCTGTTTGGTCTAGCCTTTTCACCGCCAGGCAGTGAACTATGGAAAGTCTTGGCTGATCGATTCCTCTCGATATTCGCTATTTGGGTAACAGCAATTCTTTCGTTTCAACGAAAACTGTCCGAGGTGACGCTACAAGCAGCACATGACGAGTTGGACCGACAAGTAAAGGATCGCACGGAAAGCTTGTCGCAAACCAATGCGCGTCTGAAACAAGAACTCATCATACGCAAACAAGCTGAAGCAAAGATACGCGAGAGTGAAGAGCGCTTCCAGGCTTTTATGAATCATAGCCCTACCGTGAAGTTTCTCAAAGATTGGCAAGGTCGGTACATCTATGTGAACCGACAATTTGAAGAAAAATTAAAACTCCCAATGGCAGATTGCCTGGGAAAAACAGACCAACAACTGTTTCCCCCTGAGATTGCCCGCATATTCACAGAACATGATCGGGAAGCTCTGAAAACCGGAGACGTATTGGAAACAGAGGAAACCACCTTGGATGAGAAAGGGAAAGTCCGTTCCTGGTTGGTCATGAAATTTCCAGTTCGTAGTACAGGGGAACAATTACTGCTCGGGGGAGTGGCCCTCGACATCACTTCCCGGAAGCAAACTGAAGAAACCCTTCGAAAAAGAGAAGCGGAACTCCTAAGAAGCCAGGAAGTACTTCAAACCCTTGGAAGAAAATTGATTTCAGCTCAAGAGGATGAACGGCGGCGAATTTCGCGAGAACTCCATGACGATACCAACCAGCGACTTGCTGTCCTGGCGCTGACGCTTCAATCGACTCAACAGCGTTTTCCGGAATCTGATCCACTTCACTCTACTTTTCATCGGCTATATGAAGACGTATCGAGTATTTCTGATGATATACGACGTTTGGCGTATCAACTGCACCCTTCGGTGTTAGATGATCTGGGATTGAAGATTGCGCTACAATCGTTCGTGCAGGAATTTATTCAATGGGCAAAGATTCCTGCGACCTTCCAAGCTCATGACGTGCCAGAATCGGTACCTCAAGATATTGCGACTTGCGTGTATCGACTCACGCAGGAAAGCCTGAGAAATGTGGCTCGACATGCGCGTGCGTCAGAAGTGGCTGTCGCACTCACAGGAGAGAAGGGAGGCCTTCGCCTCTCGATTATCGATAACGGAAAAGGCTTTGACCTGGAGACCGTTCGGGCTGATAGACGGGGACTAGGCTTAATCGGTATGCAAGAACGCGTGGGTTATGTCAATGGAACGTTCACGATCAGTGCGGTTCCAGACAATGGAACCGAAATTGTGGTCTGGGTTCCGCTTTCACAGGGAGACTCATGACTCGGGCTCGAGTGTTGTTAGCGGATGATCATACACTCATTCTTGAGGGGCTTCGGAAAATTCTCGAGGATGACTTTGACCTCGTGGGTTTGGCAGAAGATGGACGTGCTTTGGTCGACATGGCCACACGTTTGGAACCTGATGTCATTGTGCTGGATATTTCCATGCCGAAACTCAATGGTCTGGACGCAGCCCGTCAGCTAAAAAAACTCCTCCCGAGAACCAAGCTCATTTTTCTGACCATGCACGGTGATGCGACGTATGCCAACGAAGCTTTTCGCGCTGGCGCCTCAGGGTATTTGCTCAAACGATCGGCCGCGTCAGAACTCATCCAAGCCATTCAAGCCGTGCTCAAGAATCAGTGTTACATGACGCCGGCCATTACCAAGGACGTCCTCGAATCATGTTTTCAACCATCGTCCCAATCTCCGATTTTTTCAGGCACATTGACCCCGCGACAACGTGAAGTGCTCCAACTGGTGGCAGAGGGAAAATCCACGAAGGAAATTGCCACCATCCTCAATATTTCCATCAAAACCGTGGAATTCCATAAATCCCACATCATGCGAGAATTAAATCTCCACACCACAGCTGAGTTGACCAAGTATGCCATTGCCCACGGCATAGTGTCCCCTGAATAATCTCAGCTCTTTCAAGAAATTTCATCTTGGCTACCTAGGAACAATCACTGGAAATCCCAGGGATTTGCCTAGTACCTTCTTTCTGAATTTTACGATAAAAATTACCAGCATGGTGTGTTATGGCTTGGATTTGGAATATCCCAGGGAAGTGAGACTACTCATGCATTCACCTCGCATTCTTTTAGGCGATGATCATCCAATGGTCCTTAATGGCTTGCAGAGGTTATTGGAAGCAGATGGCTTCAACGTCATCGCCACAGCGGAAGATGGCCGGGCTTTGGTGGAAGCGGCTCAACAGCATCAACCAGACCTGATCATTTTAGATATTTCCATGCCCTTGCTCAATGGCATGAAGGCTGCCCGTCAGATCAAGAAACTCATCCCCACCAGTAAATTGATCTTCCTCACGATGCATGCCGATGCGACCTATGCCCGCGAAGCCTTTGACGCCGGGGGATCCGGCTATCTCCTGAAACGGTCCGCAGCGTCAGAACTCAAGCAAGCCATCCAGACTGTGCTGAAGGGCGGCAGATATCTCACCACTCTCATTCCGCATGACGACTTTACCTTGAGCCAGATTTCATCAGCGAAACCCTTGAAACTCGGATCTCTGACGCCTCGTCAACGGGAGGTCCTTCAACTCCTTACTGAAGGCCATTCCATAAAAGATATCGCTTCTTCTTTGAACATTTCCGTGAAGACCGTGGAGTTTCATAAAACCAAAATTCGAGAAGCCCTTGGTCTTCATACCGTTGCGGAACTGACCCAATATGCCACCAACCATGGCCTGATAGAATCTCCTGGCTCCTCGCACCTTGCTGTTCCTAGGCGGAATTGAATGAAAAACCAGGGTAATTCCTAGTTTCCATCGATAGGAACGTGGGTTATCTTTATTCCGTTTTCTTGAAGGCGGTTTTTTTAAACAGAAGGAGGGCCCAAATAATGAACCGAGATCATAAGGTCACCAATGTTAATGGACTCATGAAATTTTCCAGACCTTCATTGTATTCAGTTCCGGCAAAGGACTTCACCAAAAAAAGAGAAAATTCATTTTCAGATCAGCCCTTTCACCTCAAACACATCTTGATCGTTGACGACGATTCCTCGATTGCTAACATGCTGGGTGACCTCCTTACGGAATTGGGATATGGGGTGTTACAAGCTTCAAATGGGCAAGAGGGCCTTCAAATAGTTGAAAGTTATTCCATCGATGGAATTCTTCTGGATTTGGAAATGCCAGTGATGGATGGATGGACCATGCTGGATGAACTTCGATGGAGGAATAATGACGTACCAGTGGTCGTGATGTCAGGTGGTGTGCCCATAGAGTCTATGCGGAATTTGTTACGCGAAGGGGCTCAAGGAGTCTTGCCCAAACCAGTTTCTCTTGAGGTTTTCGAAAAGAAATGTTTTCAGATTTTTGGAAGGCCGATGAGAGAGAAGGCGCGAACTCCAGTTTGTCCTACTCCAAGAGAGGGGAAGCCACTTGAAGCTGTTTCATCTTTTCCGATTCAGGCAGGAGGTAACCCATGACGACAGAGAGAGCCCGACGTCTACAGGAAAATTGGAAAGCCAAAAATGGAAAAACTGCGTGCCTACACCAGAGGATGGTGGACACGTTGGTATCTCAAGAAAAGGCAAACACTCAGCTTCTTGCCTGCGGAGAATGTGGTGCAATTATCCCTGACCCTGTCCTGAAGTTAGGCAAGAACAATTTCATCAAGGAAGCAAGGCCAATCCCCGCTTTTGTTTCTTGATGAAAGAATTATACACGAACAACTAGAAGTTGTTGGGTTCTGGCCTAATCTCTTACGCGTGAGGAGTTGTTATGGTGAACGAACATTCAGATCCCACTCTCTGGTCCGTAGTTTTGGCTGGTGGGGAGGGGGAACGAACCCGGCCATTCATTGAACGGTGGTTGGGTTATCATCTTCCGAAACAATATTGTTCCTTTGTGGGGACTCGGTCGATGCTCCAGCATACCTGGGATCGTGCGGATCAATTGGCAGGCCCTAAACGAAAAGTGACCGTGATGGCTAAGCAGCATCATCAAGTTGCCTGGAATCATCTGGGGAAAGAGGGAGGAGGCAAGGTTATTTTCCAGCCGCAAAATTGTGATACCGTGGCTGGTGTGTTCCTTCCGTTGACCTATGTGCGGGCTTGGGATGCTGGGGCAACGATTGTCCTTTTTCCGGCTGATCATTTTATTTTTCCGGAAGATCGATTCTTGATTCAGGTTCGCAAAGCTGCCAATGCTACGAATTGGCTTACTAATCGCCTTGTTCTCCTTGGGGTGACTCCGACGAATATTGAGATTGAATACGGATGGATTGAGCCTGGCGAAATCCTCGGGTTGTCCGAGGGGGTTCCGGTCAAAGCGGTAAAGACGTTTCTTGAAAAACCGGATCGGTTTACGGCGGTCGAAGCCCTTTCTGGAGGCGCGCTCTGGAATACGATGGTGATGGCTGGGAAGGTAGACCTGTTGTGGCGTTTGGGATGGGAACGCTTTCCTGAGGTGATGGCGCGTTTTGAACATTTGGCTGAAGCCATTGGTACATCACGAGAGGGTTCTACTCTTGAGGCTATCTACCATGACATGCCATTACGGAATTTTTCATCTGACCTGTTGCAACGGGTTCCTGAGCGAGTCGGAGTTGTTAAACTTGAAGATGTGATCTGGAGCGATTGGGGGCATCCTGCGCGTATTGCGGAAACATTGACCCAAATTGGGGGGAAGCCTTCTTTCGATCGAAAGCACCTTGGAATATCTGAACCACTCGATATACCAGCAAAACAGTTGATGGGGGTACAATGATGGCAAAAAAAATGACTTCAACGTCCGATAAACCCAAGGGGACTTCCTTGATTTCTGGGAAGACTAAAACCCTGGTGGTTAATAAAAAAGTTTCCACATCCCGGACAGCTCCTCGTTCGGGAAGTAAAACAGCAACTATCTCCGCTGTGGGTCCAGGCGGACCGCCTTCCGATTCTCCACACCTTCAAGCCCGTATTGCCGACAGAGCCCATGAATTCTACACGCATCGGGGTGGACACCATGGAATGGATCTGGAAGATTGGTTCGAGGCTGAACGACAGGTATTGGAGGAAGGGTGTTAACCGACTCATCTTCGATTAAACCGATGAAGGCATCTATCATGAGAAAAAGAATGTTTCTTCTGTTGTGGATAGTATTGCTAGGCATGACAGGGTCTTTGGTTTTCGCGCAGGATCGACAGGGCGATCTCAAAAGCGGAGAGGCGATTTATCAACAACATTGTCTTCGATGCCACGGGATTGGTGGAAGTGGTGATGGCCCCGAAGCCGCGTATTTGACCGTACCTCCGGCCAATCTCTTGTCTGGCCAATCCCGACTGAAATCTGATGTTGAGCTGTACATGATTATTGCCCATGGAAGCATCTACAGTCCTATGCATGGATGGAGAGATCGACTCACGGAAAGTCAAATGTGGGACGTGCTGGAATATATCCGGTTTCTGGCTCCATTCAAAGCCATTGCCCGAGTGCAATGATTCCTAAATGAAACCCAAGCCATGGGAATTTTTTTAGTTTTTTTCTCAAAGAGGTCTCATTATGAGGTTCCGAGACCATACCATTTTTGTTCTGTCAGCCGCGAACTTCCACCTGATATTCCCTCGCGTTTCCTAAAACACACCATTTTGTTTTCCTCGCTCATTGGCTTTCCATCTCAATGTTGGTTTGGCTGAGAGCGATGCCTTTTCGAAAATGGCGCATTTGGGGTCCACGTTTTCTCAAAAATGTGGACTAATGGGCCTTCCCGATTTTTCAGAAAGCTTAGGGGCATAGGTTTTCGGCGAAATGAAATGGCATGAAATATGAATAATAAATTGATAAGGAACTTAAATTGGAAGATCAAAACCCTGGAGGGTCTTTACAAAAAGTTCCTCGTGCAGCATTCAGAGAAAAGTATTGGGTTTGGATCTTTAGCAAGGGGGAAAGGATTAGTTTATGACCCACATCATCTCTCCAAAAAACCTCCTCTTTTTTTGTGTAGCGGGGTGGGCAATGGTCCTTGGTGGCGGCAGCCTTCCGACTGATGCTTGGGCACAGGAAGAGGTTCGGAAAGGGGGCCGTGAACTGTTTGTGCAGCATTGTGCCGCCTGTCATGGAACCAATGCGCAGGGCACCGGCCCAATGACCTCACATTTGCTCGGAAACCCCGCCAACCTCACGGTATTATCTAAAAAAAATAAAGGAGTGTTTCCCTTCTGGCGAGTTTACCGAATGATTGATGGAAGGGAAGCTATCGCCCAACACGGTCCCCGAGAAATGCCCGCTTGGGGCAATTGGTTTCAAATTCCCGAAGACGAAGGCCATGGTCCGACGGATTGGCGTGACCAAGTGCGAGGCAGATTGTGGCAGTTGCTCGTGTATTTGGAGTCCATTCAGGAACTGTGATCAAGGAAAGGGTCGATCTGAAAAATTAAGAGTCAATGAGAATGTGAGTAAAACATGGAGGAGAACATGAACAAAGAAAACCCATCTAAACCAAGACTTTCTCCCGAAGAGGCCATTAGTCGCCTTCAACGCCAGCTTGATAAATTCAAAAACTTTCTTTCCGTGGAGGCATCGGAGGAAGACCTTAACGCATTTGATGTGGAAACCGGATCAGTATTAGCGGATGCGTTTGGAAATCCCTCGGAAATTTTTCAAGCCTATGCCTATGCCCAACTCGGGGAGGCCGGCGGGTTAATCAATTTACAAGAGGAAGCGCAATTAGATGGCGATCAGGATATAGCCCACCAAAGTCTTCAACAACGCAAGGGAGTATTGGAACAAGGCTTAGCTGAATTGCAGGCACGTCAAAGACACTAAAATAAGTCATGTGCAGAGCACAAATAGAGAGGCCTGCTCCCCCTGGTGGTTGATGAAGTGAATCTGGAGAAAAAGTAATGGGTATTCTCAGGTAAAGAGGAAAAGTCGCAGGTTGGAACTAACAGGAGAGTTTAAAAAATGAAATCCCAGCGAATACCTAGAACCCTCTTTTGGATTTGTGTCTGTATCATCATGAGTGCCTGGGGGTGCTCTGGGGAACGGCACGATCATCCCGATTTAACCACAGGAGAAGAACTGTACAATCATCATTGTGCTGAGTGTCACAGGGAGGATGGAACAGGAATACTGTTTGATTCCCTGCCGGCAAACATCCTGACTCAAAAGAGTCCACAAGAAATCATCACGTACATTACCACTGACTCCAATCATAATAGATTGATGCCAGCATTTAATACGATGCCGCCAGGCGAGGCAGAATTAATCACCAAACATCTTTTTCAATTAAAAATAGACTACGAGAATGAGGCCAGGAGCAAACCGAAGCAGTTACTCATTGAGCCATAGGACAAAAGGAATATGAATCGGCCTACACCATCAGGAACTAGCCAGAACCTCACACTCCCCCGAGCTGTCAGAGAGGAAGTACTTCAGTATTTCCAGGACCAAGGTGGGGAAGTTAAGGAGACGGCGGTCTATATCCATTTTGTATTAGGGCATCATGAAGAAATTCCAGAGATTCTTGAGGGGTTTACCGCAGAGGGACTCATACAGCATAAGGGCCAAGGGTACCTTTCGTTGACTGTGAAGGGAAAGAAGGCTTTGCTACGACTGCGAGAGTAAACAGTGTGATAGATCCATGGATTCTCAGAGTTTAGTAATTGGGAAGGTCACAAAAGATATAAACGGGGATGGCAACACAAGACCTTGTCTTGTTGCCCAGAGGTTTTTTAACCATAAAATTTCAAGAGGAGGTAGGGTATGTTGAAAGTGATTGAAGTCTTAGCGGAATCCGACAAAAGTTGGGAGGATGCGGCGGCAAAAGCAGTTGCGCAAGCGAGTAAATCAGTTCACGGAATCAAATCCATCTACATTAAGGACTTTGAGGCCAAAGTTGATGAGAATAAGATCGTCCAATTTCGCATCAACGCAAAAATTTCATTTCAGTTGGATTAAGGGGAAGGCCTCGGAATGTTTGATGACCGGAGGATGAAACATGGAATTGCTGAAAATCGTAGAAGCCTACACCAAAGGGATGACGGCTTTGGAATGCGCACTGGAAGGTTTGAAGGCGGCGAAGGATAAACTGCCTGATGGCGAAGATAAGGAAACCGTTGTCAAAAAGATTGAAGAAGTTGAGCATGCCATTCTGCACGCGAAGGCAGAAATGGGAGAATCCTTAGGGTACGTGCTGTGTCAATGTACGTGGCCCGCTCAGGTAATGGTGACCGTGAGTCCTTCGGAAGAGAACGTAAGGGATTTGTTGAAGTGTCCAAATTGTGGCAAGCAACTTTCTCGTCCTCATAAGAGCGAAGCCGGAACGGGAGGAACAAAGTTTGATCCATATGATGTGTATTAATGTGCTCGTTCCCCGAAAACATTTCTGGAACATTCTTCACGGCCCGTTGCGGGCCATCTTGTAGGATGAAACTGGCCTAGGCCGTCCGTATGTCTCTTGTAGCTGCGCCATCTCATGGCGCCTCTGACACGCGTGGTGGCAGCATAAGATGCTGCGGCTATAGGAAGAGGCCATTTTCTAAAGAAGGTAATTCGTTCACTCCAGGACCTCAAGCCCAGAAAGGTCAAAGCGACAACGCCAGACTGTGCTATGAAAAATCACCAAACCAATAATCCCTATATCCTCTGGTTCGAGCAGATCAAAGTCGAGGATATTCCCGTTGTCGGTGGGAAGAATGCGTCCTTGGGGGAAATGTATCGAGAGCTCGCCTCCAAGGGTGTGAAAATCCCGAATGGGTTTGCCATTACTGCCCAAGCCTATCGGAATTTTTTACGCGAGACTAACCTGGATGACCGCATCGCAGAAATTTTGAAGGATTTGAACACGCAGGATCTGACCAATCTTCGCAAACGTGGGGGGCAGGTGCGAAGAGCGATACTGTCAGCAAGCCTTCCAGAGGATTTGGAGCAGGCCATTGTCGAGGCCTATGATCGGCTTGGTGGTGAAGATGAGGAATCACTTGATGTAGCGGTGCGTAGCAGCGCCACAGCGGAAGATTTGCCTGATGCCAGTTTCGCTGGACAGCAAGAATCCTACCTGAATGTCCAAGGCCATCAGGCATTGCTGGAGACCTGCAAGCGGTGCTTTGCTTCGTTGTTTACTGATCGGGCCATTTCTTATCGTGTGGATAAAGGCTTTAATCATGCCAAGGTGGCGCTCTCCATTGGCGTGCAACGCATGGTGCGATCCGATCTTGCCGCTGCTGGGGTGTTGTTTACGATTGATACGGAAACAGGGTTTAAGGATGCCGTGTTGATTAACGCGTCCTATGGGTTGGGAGAAAATGTCGTGCAGGGGTCGGTCAACCCGGATGAATATTACGTGTTCAAGCCAACGCTCAAACAAGGGTTTCGCCCAATCATTCACAAGATGTGTGGAAGCAAGGAATTCAAACTCATCTACGACGTGGGCGGCAGCAAGATGGTGAAGAACGTTCCAGTCTCGCCAGACGATCGAACACGCTTTGCCATCACCGACGAAGAAATTCTCACGCTGGCACGGTGGGGATGCATCATTGAAGACCATTATAGCGCCAAACGTGGTAGCCCCAGCCCCATGGATATTGAGTGGGCCAA
>JAJDBO010000390.1 GCA_029261305.1 Nitrospirales bacterium | reverse complement strand
ATCAAATAGCGCCTTCCGCTTAATATTTTTTGTGGGCACGTCCATTTTTGCCTTAGGCTTGCTGGGGACAATCTTTTATCGACTCCATCCCGACGACCTGTGGGGCCAACTCACAGTCTCGAGCATCTTTGGGGGAGCCATTGGGAACCTCATCGACCGCCTGCGATATGGCGAAGTTGTCGACTTCCTCGACTTCCAGATCGGCGGCTACCACTGGCCCGCCTTCAATGTCGCCGACAGCGCCATCAGCGTAGGAGTAGTCTCTCTCCTCATCATCTTTGCCCTAGAAAAAAAGAAAGAAGATCCTCCCCAAGAAACCCTACCTCAAGAAAATCATCCTTAAATTGAAATTGCCTGTTTTAGTCGATGCTGACTCCAAACTTCAAAATAGTTTATTCATAAGATTAGGAAACTGCGATCCAAGGATAAGCTTCTGACAAAGCTACCCGATGTTCAGTTGTCATTTCTTCTTCAAGTAGGTCAAGCCAAGTAAACATTTCGTCCCAATTATTTAAACTGAAAATCTTTACGCCATACCTATCTTGGATCCCTACACGTGGATCACTCACAAGATGGGCCATTGCCTGATCCATAACGATCGCGTCAGAATAGGGAGCATATAACGCCACATGTTTAACGTCAGAGAAAAATCCGCTTAAACGATTTAGGGCTTTGTCACGGTTCGTGTATGCACCCTCATGTTTGACCATATCCTTAAGTTTTGCATAAATCCTCGCACGGCCCCATTGGTAAGGTATCTGGACAAAGTGATCAGAATTGAAGAAATGGCCAACCTGTTGCAGACGTTCTGTAAAGGGTGTTTCTTCGCTGCAGCAATGAAGCATCGACTGAACAACTTGAGACATTATTGGTGAATCGAACATGGCCTCATAATCGCCAAGAGCAATGCGGCTAGCGAACTCAGAGTATGATTGGATGTAACCCTTCCCAGCGTCATTTATCTCGATTTTCACATCCTGTTCGAAAGTACTATTTGCAATTCGCCAATTTTCAAAAATGTCTACCAGATTAGTTACCGACTGTCGTTTCAAATTTCGGATTAGCTCGATATCGCCGAGGTAGGAACCAACGTCAATTCGATAATAGTCATCCCATTCATTGATGTTACCTTCGATCGCATCTTCCTCCTCAAGCACGAATTCAGAGGTATTTCCATCCAAAAATTTTTGAAATGCTGTAACTATTTGGCTTCTTTCGATCTCATAGTCCTGCTGGAATTCATGGCCTCCAGATGTAGCCTTAACGAACTCCATTAAATCATTTTTGTCCTTGCCCCCGAATCCCCGCCATTGATGTGTCTCATCTTCATGTATTGAAGAAAACGGGACTAACAATAATTGCAAGTCTGAAACTCGGCGAATACGTTCTGCTGCATCAACAAACCGCTGGTCTTTTTCCAAATAGGCATTACTAAAGAAAAACTGATCGAGGTAAAGTATCCTTTTCCGAATATTAGGCAAGTAAATAGTCATACTGTCGTTACACTTCTTGCAACCACGAATAACACGATCACCCCGTACAGAGACATTCCCAAAGCTGTTCTGGCCTCCACATTTTTGACAATCACCAAGAATATAAGTTACCAGCATCTACTTCCTCTATGGTCATGAAAGGGCATTGAGGTTTTTAATCAATTCTATGTATGCCGGATATTATTACAAACCAAATTGTCTCAAGGGAAACTTAAAAGTAAAATAGGGAAAAAATGGTAGACCTGAATTTTGAGGAAACTTAACTAAGAAATTGTGTGGCTAATCTTTTGATGGGAGTTTGGTTGAAAAAATCAAATACTCAGATTATTTCGCGTTGAGCACGGCGGAGCCGCAGCACCGAATCGACCTCTTTGGCGAAGACTGTCTGAGCGCAGCGAGTTTCTGAGCCATCTTATTCGGTGCGGAGGCGGAGGCACCCGGAAGAGATTGGCAAGTTTTTCGCCATTCTCTGGAGGGACGCGCACGGGCGAAAATGGTTTTGGGTCCTTTTGCCGAAACAAAAGGACCTCGGCGGCGGGGGCGAAACCCCGCATAAATAAAAATGCTCTAATTTCCCAATGGATGCAACGCCCTATTAATTCCTCCCCGCCATTACCCCACCATCCACATCCCAAATCGCCCCGGTGACCCAGCTGGCTTTCTCTGACAATAAAAAGGCAATCACTTCTGCGACATCGTTGGGTCTTCCCACTCGTCCAATTGGATGGAACCCGTTAAACCCTTGTAACGTATCTTCAATCTTTTCCGGTTCAATGAAGGAACTGTAAATGGGAGTGACCACCACCGCCGGCGATACGGCGTTGACTCGAATGCCATAGTCAGCCAGTTCCATCGCAAGATGTTGGGTCAGTGAGTGGAGGCCGGCCTTGGCCATGGAATACGCCGAGGATGGGGTGGCTTTGATGGCTTGCTTGCCCCACATGGAACCCATATTGACAATGGCTCCCCCACCATGTGCTTTCATGTTTTTGGCTACCGCTTGGGTAATCAAGAAGAAGGCTTTATTGAGATCCATATACTGGTCATAATCCGTTCCCGTTGTTTCAAGAAAGGGTTTGGGAGAAAACACCCCTGCGGCATTCACCAAGTATTTAATGTGTCGTGTTTCTTGTTCAATGTGTCCAACGAAGTCATTGATGGCTTCGACAGACGATAGTTCCAGGGCTGTCCCTTCGGCTCCCCTTCCCAATTCGCTCACGACGGTGTCCACCTTTGTGCTCTCTCGGCCTGTGACCCACACTGGAATCCCCTGAGCCAGAAGTTGCTTAGCCGTTTCTTTTCCCATTCCGCTGGTGCCTCCGATAATGAGGGTGATGTCAGAATTGGTGCTCATGGTGTAGTTCCTTTCTTGGTAATTTATCTATCGATAGATAGAATATTGATTCAAAAAAATATTACTTTAAACCTCGGATAAACTTTTGCACTTCAATGAGATATTTTTCCTTTCCTTTGACCCCATCCATGAGCAGAGCTCCTTCTAGCGAGGACAGAAGTAGTCCGGGTAGCCCCGCCGTGTTGGCTTGGCTATTTGGGAGATCCTCGATCACCTTTCGAATCCAGTTTTGAATGCGTACAAAAAACTTAGAGAGCAGCTCTTTCGTCCGATCATCCAATTGATTGGACTCAGCTGCCAGCATTCCACACAAGCAAAACCGGCCTGGCAAATTTTTCCGGTAAAGACTTAAGAGCGCATCCAATCGTCCCAATGAATCATCTGAGGATTGATCAATCTTATCGAGTGCATGGAAAAATGCCTGGATATAATCTTTGGCCACTTCGTAAATTAGATCTGACTTTTGAGGAAAGTAATAGTGGACACTCGAGGACTTAATGTTGGCCTCGGCCGCAAGATCTCGAAAACTCAAGCCGTTTACACCTTTCTCTTGAATGGCAAACGTCG
>JAJDBO010000389.1 GCA_029261305.1 Nitrospirales bacterium | reverse complement strand
CACTCGCCGCTTCAACAGGATGGAACATTCCCAGAGAAAAAAGGAGGCTCGCACAGACCAGAAGAATGTTTATTCGATATTGAATGAACACTATTTCAGCGCCATTTCCTTATCATGAATTTCCCCATATTGTTCATTCCTCACGAAATCCTCGTTGGCCACCATTCAGGAATTCCGCAAGTAAAACTTCAAAATAAAATTGAATAACTAAATAAAACCTATCGAAACCCTTTCCAAGATTTCAATTCCCCAAAGGAGGGGTACCTCGTCAATAGTATTGTTTTAGTGTGTTTTTCAAACGTAGATCTCATAGTCGAGAACTGAGAATATTGTTTTGGTAAATCAGGTTGCTCTATAGGTACGATAGTTAGAAAAGCCGAAAAAGAGGACCTACCGAACCAATCGAAGTTTAATATTCGTCGCAATTTGTTGAAAAATTTGCGTGAGCCCCGAAGGATCAGATGTATAGAATTCAAAATCTTGGCCGCTGGAAACAGTAGAAAGAAAGGCACGATCAATGACACCCAACCCAACCGTAAAGATCACAATACCTTGATTCTTTAAGGCTTGAGCATGATCGAGAGCCATCTGGCGTGCGGTAAATTGCGTATAATTCGCCATCGTGGAAGTATTGAGTTTGCAGGCTTCAATATCACTATCCATAAGAGGTTCGTAGGTATGAGACCCG
The DNA here is from genome assembly GCA_029261305.1 of Nitrospirales bacterium. Next base: position 9,634 of record JAJDBO010000389.1, on the reverse strand, counting down.
TACACAGGATCTTCCAGTACACCCCATTTCGTGGTGAGATAGGGAATTGGTGGCGTTCCCTCAACACATTTCGTGCGATCCTTGGGCAATCCATCACCCGTTTGATATTGCAAAATCCCTAATGCCTCTCCCGAAGAGGCATCAAACAATGAGGCTCCCGCCGAAAAATTAGCCGCAACGACAACGTCATCGACTACTTGCCCATCCCTCATAAAGGGGGAATCTTCCGGAGCACGAAATGCCGTGGGCATTCCATCGGAAAATAATATGAGATATTGTTGCGCGCGATGCTCATCGCCCACTGTCAAAAATTCAGAAAACCCCTCAGGCCCTAATGCCTGAGACAACGCATCTTCGGTATTTGTCGATCCATCCGCTTCCATGTCCTCAATAACAGCTGACATCGGCTCAACAAAATGTGAGGCCATTGCGACATTGACCTTCACTTCTGTCCCGAAAGTGATGAGCGCCATATGATCGTACTCTTGGGTGACATCAAAAAATTCCAAGAAATGGATCGCTGCAGTTTTCAAATCTTCAATGGGTGGTTGTTCCAATCGAGAGGTACGATCCAATGGATTAAACGTGGACCTCATTGATGCTGAACGATCCAAAACCAAGACAATTTCCACAGATTGTTGTTGTGCTGCCCCCAAAGACGCCACGGTCATTCGATCATACGTATTTTGGGTCGCTGAGGTTTCAAGCACAGGAGCCATGACATTCACCACAGAGGTTTGCCCCTTCACCAGTATCAAACCATCGGCTTGAATTTCTTCAGAAAATTCAGCTGGCCCATCAGTGCCTAAAAACCCCGGCTGGAAATTTGCCTTCCCCATTTCTTGCACCAATTCTTGAACACTCAATTGGGGATTCGAAAGATGCTGGGCACTTAACAACGCAATGGCATCGACAGATTTAGACAGCTCAGCCTTGACGATATACCAACGCCCGACCTCAACTCCCAACGCGACGAAGCCCATGACCATAACGAGAGTCATCGAGGTCATCAGGAGGAAGCTTCCTCGTTGATTAGATATCACTGACTTGGGAGAAATAGGGTCATCATCCATGATAATGCCTTGAGGCTAAAAAATAGCCTGACTATGGACAAGGATTGAATCGTCGACATCGTCCTCGTCAATATCAACATTTAAAATTGTGCCATCAGGATTCAGAGAAAGCACTCCATCCAAGGGGGTCAAGGGGCGGTGCGCATAATACACGCTGACCAAAGTGAGTTGAGGAAGTTTGGCGGTTTCGGCTTGCTCCTGAAAGTGTAACCAATCATAGAGTGCCGGAGTTAAACCGCAACGCGGATGGTCGGTAGGGGAGGTAATACTTGAATCTTGTAATGCCCCATGTTCATACACCAAACACGTTGGCTCTGGGGCTTCCGTGGAAATGCCCGCTTGAACACGTGCGAGAAACATTCTGAACTGCTTGGGATGTTCTTCAAAGGCTAAGGGGGAACTCGATCGCTCAAGCAGCGTAAACAACTCCGAACCGGTTTTAAGATCCCTGGAAGCGAGAGATCCACCTTCTCTGGCAATATTGGTTACCACGGCTTGAGCCTGAAGCAACGACCCAAATTCAATCACACCCCAGGCAAGTGTCAGCAACACGGTCGCCATCATTGCAAACTCTACCGTGGCTATTCCCTCCTGTCGGTGTAATCGTGAAGTACTCATGACACAGGATCGAACAATTCATTGCGATAGGTGCCTTCAGCCCACATAGGAAATGCTGCTTTGTTTGGGAAAAAACCTCCAATCATTTCCGTCAAGAACCGATGATCATGTCGCACCTTGACTCGCATATATTGTCCTGGCTCCCCGGCTACCGGCAATTGAGTTTCCCAACCATCTGGGTCTTTGTAGGTACTAGTCACTTGAAAAACCCAGACTTGGATGTGTTGGGGATCTATCACTTGTGAGGCATGATCCTTGACCGTCTGAATTATGGAAACCTCTCGCGTGAGAGCATCCCCGTTTTGTCCCTGGAGTTGCTCACCAACCAAAGCCAATCTCATGCCCTCACGAGTAGCATATTGAAGCGTATGCTGGTGAAGAAAGAACCAGCCAAACTCAAGCACAACTAACACCAAGAGCAAAAATGGTAGGAGCAAAAGGGTAACCTCCATCGTGGATTGACCACGACTACACCTACCTACCCACAAAGGACGCATCGGCACTTTCTCCACTTCTCGAAGCAAGAAAGGAAAAGAGATTCCCACTCTTGCCTGTTAAGACACCTGCCGAAGATTCCTTACGCTAGCCCGGAGGTGTTTAACTTTCGACTCATTCCTCTCTCACTGCTGTCTCTGTTAAATCCGCCTACTCGGTGGGAGCCGTAGCGGGATTCATTGTATTCACAATACCTGTAAAGGTGTCCGAAAGGCCTGGTCCTAGGATACCAACGGCTGCCACGATTGCCGCGGACATCAAAGCCAGTAATAAGCCATACTCCACTGCCGCCGCTCCTTCTTCGTCACGGACAAACTGTTTTACAACATTCAACATGATTTCCTCCTTGGTTAATATTTTTCTCAAAACTTCCCTATTTTCTTCACTCACTGCTAAATACTCACACCTCAGAGACATGATTTGGATTAAAGAGACCAACGGGTTCCTCCATTCCAATCAATTTCAATTTCTCCATAAATTTCGGCCTGACACCGGTCGCCACAAATCGGCCTCGAATACGGTGTGATGAATCAAGACCTGTTTGTTCAAAGCGAAAGATCTCTTGCATGGTGACGGTCTCTCCCTCCATCCCTGTGATCTCTTGAAGGCTCGTCACCCTTCGGGTACCATCTGAAAATCGAGTCATTTGGATGACGACATCCAACGCCGAGGTGATGTATTGACGAAGGGCTTTCGTCGAGATATTCACCCCAGCTAATGCCACCAAGGTTTCCACCCGAGTCAACGCATCTCGCGGAGAATTGGCGTGAATCGAGGTCAATGACCCATCATGCCCAGTGTTCATAGCCTGTAACATATCCAGCGTTTCGTTCCCTCGCACTTCTCCCAACACAATCCGATCCGGTCTCATGCGCAAACAGTTTTTCACCAAATCTCGCTGGGAGATCTCTCCCTTGCCTTCGATATTATGTGGCCGTGTTTCAAGACGAACCACATGTGGCTGTCTCAACTGTAGTTCAGCGGAATCCTCAATCGTCACAATCCGTTCATTCTGAGGGATATGGCCAGAGAGGACATTGAGCAAAGTGGTCTTTCCCGACCCGGTTCCACCAGCAATAAGAATATTCAGCCGTGCCTTGACGACTCCCTCCAACACATACGCGAGTTCACTGGTTAGGGATTGCTTTGCAATCAAGTCCTCGACTTGAAGTTTTTCTTTGGCAAATCGTCGGATCGATAAGCAGGCCCCATCCAAAGCCAAGGGTGCAATAATCGCATTAATCCGTGAACCATCAGGCAATCGAGCATCCACCATCGGCGATGATTCATCAATTCGTCGTCCGACCGCTGACACAATTCTCTCGATGATTTTTCGAAGATGTGCCTCACTACGAAACTGTATGTTCGTCAATTCCAACCGCCCTTGACGTTCCACAAAAACTTGGCTGGCACCATTCACCAATATATCGCTAATGGACGCATCATGAAGAAGCGGTTCTAACGGTCCGAGCCCCATGACTTCATGCTGAATATCCAGAATCAGTTGCTCGCGCTCTTTCCGATTCAGGGGAATTTTCTCCCGATCGAGAATTCGTTCCACCATCTGGCTTACTTCGATATTGACCAACTGTGGATTCATCTGGGCGATCACCGAAAGGTCCAGCGCTTCCACAACCTGACGATGTAATTGAGTCTTGAGATCCCCTAAGGTGAGGTCCATTTGAGGAAGACGATTATCTTGCGCCTTGTGAGCTGAAAGAAGCGTAAACATAATCAAGAAGCCTCAGCCAAGTGCAATTTGGCTCGTCCATATTGAATAATTTTTTGAAAATGGCTCATCGTTTTCTGATTTCCTATTGACATTAATGCCCTGCCAGAAACCCAGCGGGCCAATGCGGTATAACTTTTTGCAATCGACGATTTTGGGTACAGCAACACACAGGGACCACCTTGGTTAATGGCTTGACGTGCAGGAATACCATCTTCGGGAATACGCCAACTCACGCGTTGCTGAAGAACAGATTCTGTTTCTTCGATCAATCCCTCTTCCTCATCTCGATATCGATTGGCTACCAACTCGACACTCCCCTCAACTCCTTCCTCTTTCAATGCATGGAGAATCGCTTTTGTTCGATGAATCACAGGGACTTGAAGCGTCGTGAGAAGAAAAATATGATCCGACAGAGACAGCGCCTCTATGGCTGGAGCTTCCAACGTATGTCCAGCATCCACCACGACGTAATCAAACAAAGAAGAGAGCAACACAATCGTTTGCTTGACTCCGATGGCATCAAGCCGGCCAGCATGGAGATTGTCATAGCCAGAAGGAAGCACCTGAATTCCGGACTCATGATCCAGCAGGAACTTTTTGACCAAGGCATCATCTAAACGGGGAAAATCTTTATTGATATCTTGAAAACTATATGAAGGAGAGAGGTCTAGGTGCGCAGGAAGATTTCCACTTTGCTGATCAACTTCCACCAGCACAACCGACTTCTCTGGCTCCTGTGCTTTTAAAGACACCGCACAATTGATGGCCGAACTCGTCACGCCAAGACCACCACTACTTCCCAATACACTCAAAATTCTCCCACCCTGTGGAACATTCTTGAGATTTGAGGGAGTTCGAGACTCAGCATATCGACTCAATGCCTTCGTGACGTTCTGAGGATCCACCGGATAGGGAAAGAATTCCTTGACACCAGCCCGAAGGGCTTCCAGTAGCACTGCTGAATCCGGAGGAAACCCCGTGAGAAAAATGTCTCTTGCAGGACAGACTGAGTGGAATGATTGAATGGTCTCTAACGCTCTTTTAGGATCAGCATCAATTTCCAAAATCGTCATATGAGGAACCGCTTGGTCAAACGACTCTAGAATTTGAAAGTTTTCATGCTCCCGAAAGATCGATAAAAATGTCGATTTCACTAAAGAATCGGTGACCACCACTTCCACATAGATTGGCGAAGAGGAAAATTCACTAGTGTGATCCTCTAAAACAGATTTACCTGGCTGAGAAAAAATTTTCATACTTGTCCCCCAATCGCCCCTCTATTTACCTGCTATAACAAGTGAATTCGCCATGAAAAATTTAGAACACTTGCTAACATTACTTAACTGACAAGAAGGATTTGCAACAATACGCCATTTGGCTAAGGAGACTAATGAGAGATTGGGAATGGTAAAAATGAACGCCATCCAATTCAGACCATGGCGCTCGGAAAACCAGGGAGAAGGAGACATGCCGGCAAGACGTAAAATGAAAAGCTCAAGATATTGACTTTTGGTCTAAAATTGTTTTCGCACAAAAAAAGAGAGTTGGCGGAAAATAGAAGCGGGGAAGTAGAGCCGTGGAAATATATAGAAAGTAATTTTTTTAGCTCAATAAACAGGTAAAGGACTGGGCAACAAAAATTTACCCCAAGTAAAATTACCTCGAAAGAGGTATGTCAGAAAACTGATCAAGTTAGAAACATGCCGGATTTCAATAGCAAAACGATTGTATTTATGTATTTTCTTGATAGTCCGTCTTCAATTTTTCACATCCGTCATCTGACCCATGTCGAAAAATTTTACACCCTTGCTTTTACCTGCAAGTCATTGATTTTATTTGAATTTCATAGAATTCCTATTTGATCTCGAGATATTTCGTAAAAAAATTTTACGTTTCCCAGGTAAAGGCGCCTACCTCTCGGTTACCAAGACCCCAAACTTAAGTCTAAATTTTTCATTTAAATTCAACATGTTATGGATATCTTTGGATTAAAAAAAACATCTTTGGCATTTTGGCCCACAAGTTGCGATGTACCTTTTTGACAGACGAAAACACGAGAAATCACACCCAAGCATCTGGGGTAACCCAGAGAGAGGATAGGTTTTCATCATGGAATTGGTACATGCTGCGGGTCCATCAATCGAACATGATACGCTAGTTGTCCTTGAAGAAAAGGGACTGACTCGTCGAGAAGTTGAGGTCCTTGAATGGGTTGCTCGTGGAAAAACCAATAGTGAAATTGGTCTGATTTTGTCTATTAGCCCTCGAACTGCCTCGAAACACCTTGAACACATTTATACCAAACTCGGGGTCGAATCACGTACAGCAGCGGTGGTGCAATTTTTGGAAATGATTCAACAAACACGAGAGGTACGACTGGCAAAGAATATCCACGAGCTTTCAATTCCACCTTCCCATCATTCTTAACCAACCATAGGATTTTTTCATCGTATACTGCCCTAAACACTAGGCATGTACGATGAAAAGAGGCCTTCTTTCCTCTCCAAAACTCTACCAAATTTTATCCTACCCTCACTTTCACCAGCGAGACTTTCATTGCTGGCCGTTAAGTGTTGTTCCACCTCCTTGTCTCACAAATGCGGCTGATTACGTATTTTGTAATCCATCGAGATCTGTCATAAGTTTGGCAGACATTACGCCATTTGAGGAGGATTCTATTATGCTTAAAACAGTCACCAAACGAATGTCACTCTGGTGGAAATTCAAACAACTCGACCGAACCTATCAACCACTTCTTGAGAAAGCGGTGGCCTTTGAGAATCGGGAAGCCTTGCTGAAACTTGAAGAACAGTACTGGTATCAAACGGCCTGTTTGCTTGAGGAACGTCGAGAATTGCGAAAAGCCCAAATGATGGGAGGAAGAGCACCCTCTCCTCGTCGCCCACATACCAGAACACATCATCAATCTCCCGGACGATTTGGATCAGAACGAGACATCACCTATCAGCACCAAAATGCTGCCGCGAAACTTATTGCGTTGATCTTAACCGGCGTGACATCCTTAAGTGCTCTGTTTTGGATCTTGGTAGTAAACCCTGGCACCAGACTCGTGTATATTCCTTGGCTGTATTAAGACACCTGAAGGGACTTTTTTCTCGATGCCCAGCCAACAGATCCGGGGATAGGCATGAAGGCATGAAAATACCGTCAAGGAAGAAGAAAGGGTTCCAAAGTCACGACTGGAATAAAATAGGGTAGGAGAAAATTATTGCAGCAAAAAATGTACGCGTCGATTCTTTTGCCAACAAGAGTCATGTTGTAGGGTACACACTGGACGTTCCTTGCCAAAACTTACAATACGAATCCGTGAAGTCGGAATGCCTAAATCAATGAGATAGGCCTTCACGACCTGAGCGCGCCTGACCCCCAACACTAAGTTATATTCTACAGATCCTCGCTCATCACAATGTCCCTCAATAAGCACATTCAGATGTTTGAAGTGCCCTTTCAAAAGCGCCGCATTAGCTTCTAAAACAGGCTTGTTCACATCCAGGATTTCGGCCTGATCAAAATCAAAATAAATATCTTTCAGTATCTTCGGTTGAACAGGTTCCGCGACATCAATTTTTGGAGACTCAACGGATACCGGAGCTTGTCCAGTTGGCAAAGACAACGGCGCTTTAGGAGGAGAAGGTGAAGATACAGCTGCTTTCCTAATTTCTTGGGAATGCTGTTTGGGAAGTGCAGAGTCTTTTTCTCCATCTTGTGCGACGGCCTCAGTTGATTCAACTACCGGTGCAATAGCTTCCTCAATGGAAGAAGCGACTTCAATTTCCTCAACATCGGGCTCGAAAACTTCCTCTTCAGAAATGACCGGAGGAATAATCTCCCCTGAGGTAATATCTTCCGATGCTGACGTGCTGACATGACGTCCTGTAGATTCACAACCAATCAATAACCCCATGACCAGAAAAACAGTTATCACAGACCTCACCAGGAACCCCATTCTATTATTAGGACCATTTTGACCTCGAAACCATCAATTCTAAAAATCCAAACTTAGATTATTTTAAGGCGATTACCAAGGCATCACCGATGTGAGCAGGCCTCTCATCACCATGAAATCTACCCTGAGAGAATACCATAATACTTTCGCCACAAGAAATCACAAAGACGCTTTATCTCAAAGCGTAGGGTGTGCACTTTTCAGTGTCAACACAATTGGGTGATATTGTACTAGAAGCAGGGTTGGATTAGGGAAGATAGGAAAGAAGCAACCAGAATACATCCACAGAAAAAGTTTAATTGGATTCCGAAATAAACCATCGTGGGAGACAAGTCCCATCTCCACATTCAACTTCAATTACGGTCACATCAGAACACATCGCCGACACTCGTTGAGGGAGCACGGTAAAAGCGCCTGTGAGAGACCGTTTGCGAAAGAGGTGAACAAAAATTTCACTGACGCCATAATTCGTCACGGTCACACAAATACTCTTCGCTTCATCGCTTCTAAACGCCGACCACGACTGATTGGATCGTACTGTGGTGAAACCTTCACCCTCTACCAGGTGAGTTCCAGATATTAAGGGAGGCACACGACTTTCGACCCACAGCGGGCTCATGCCGAACCAGACCGAAACCAGCAACAACCCTCCCAACACTACCCGAAGATTGATGAAAAACCCTTCCCTCTGTTTTTCATTCACCCGCACAGTCTCTTTACTCCCTTACTTGATCGCAAACCGTAAGACCATACTCCCCCATTCCTGATGGAATGGATCATTTCATGATGCTCCACATTAAACCGCTTGAAGAGCAAAAGTAAATTCCTCCATCGAGGGGTCCCTATATTGGTTAAGTTTTTACGATCAATAGATGAGATCTAGGCAAGCTACAATACGGGGGGTGAAAAATTGAAAGGAACGAATCCCCCCAAGTGGATCCACTTCAGGGGGCTGCAGAATCATTTCAACTCAACATTGGACACAAGTTCGAGAAGGCCCTTCTTGTGAATCAAGACAGATCACGCGTGCGAAATTTTCGCGCGTCCTGGTAAAACTATTCACAATAGGTTACCTCAGTAAAAAGGCGTATTGAGAAGTTCTTGGTGAACGCTGCTGTCGTTTTTTCATCCACACCATAGAAAAGGCTGTCGCTCCCCACACGCTCATGATCATCATCAGCGATTGCGGGTCATTCGTGGAATCTTGTGCAAGCGTCAGTACATTGTGCGTGATAAGATCTGCAGCAGCTGGACCACCGGCAGCATAAATGGTGAACACCGATCCAATGATCATTCCGAAAAATAGTTTCATCATGGCATGCTCCTTGGGTTCAGGTGAGTATCTTTAAGGCGCTATTACCTTTGTCTATTACAATGAACATGCCAAAAACCTGTCCCCTTCTAAACAACTGACTTACATGGATTTTTTTGCATCCGACTTGTTTTTCCATGGGAAACAACTTTTTATTTGTGTAAAAATTCCCAACAGAGTCATCCGACAAATGAAACAATTCCTTTCGCAATAATCGACAAAAGGAACGAACTCAGACAAACGTAGGCATGGACCAAATGGAAAGTTTTCCGACAGAGAAGACACCGAAATACATCTTGACGAAACCGCAATTAATAGGAACTATTAGGAAGGAAAACACAGGAAGGATCGGCGGAGTAGGTCTTTGTCGAAAAATCCTCAGGCCCCAGACCCACCAGGCATTATGAATACTTGGCACCCTGGGAAAGCTCATGAGC
>JAJDBO010000388.1 GCA_029261305.1 Nitrospirales bacterium | reverse complement strand
TTGCATCACTCATTGAGTTCTATGAAGAAGTGAGTTTCCCTCTATCCTCCTTAAAGGAAAGGGAACGCCAGAAGGGCCAGCGATACTTTTCACCTAGCCTTAGATCAATACCTCTAACGCAAAACCCGACGTGGAACATTTCACCTATGTCATCTTGGCCCCTCCCCAAACGTGACCCTTGGTCAACACCATTTGCTGAGACGTTACTCTCACAACTCGATCTTACACCTGGACTCTCCATTCTGGATGTCGCCTGCGGGCATGGAATTCCAGCCTTTTATTTAGCGGATCAAACGGGGCCATCCGGCAAGGTGCTCGGAATCGATGTCCACCCCACCCAATTAGCAAGAGCCAGATCGATTCAGGGACAGCAATTACCATGGCTGGAGTTCGCAGAACATGATGTACGAAACTTACCGGTCACTTTACCAGAGTTCGACCGCATCACCGGCAACTTGTCTTTCATGTTTTTTCGGCCAGACCGCTTTACCGCGCTCAAAGATTTGCTCCAACATCTTCGGCCCGGAGGACAGATTGCACTGACGTTTCCCTCCATGGGCACGTTTGATTCCTTATGGCAGCGCGTGGATCAGGAAATGACCAGCCGCGGTCTGGAACAAGAGCGCACCAAGTTGTGGGAATATATCCACGAACGCCCGTCGGCCCAAGATACACGACAATGGCTTGAACAACTCGGGATGGAACGAATCGTGGTGAAAGATCATCCACTCGAAATCGAAACGGGTCCCGGGCAAGAATTTCTTTGGCACCCGCTACTCCGTGGAGGGTTTCTCGATGATGTGTTTGAGTGTTTCGAAGATCAAGAGCGGGCGAACGAATTCATGACCACCATCTCCAACGACATCTCAAGCTTCACTCCCCTTTTTGCCCAACGATGCGTAATGTCTGGATGGAAACCGAATGAATTTTGATATCCATCGAAAACCATTCGCCTCTCCTTTGTTATTCATCATCTTTTCCCTGTTTTTAGGTGCCTGCGCCACAGGAAATGAACCTCTCAAAATCTGGGACCCCTCCCAAGGCTACCGCCCATCCCTTGCGCCTCCTTACGGACCTGACGACAATACCGTATTGGGGCTCCATTTCTCCGGTGGTGGAACCCGCGCGGCGGCCTTTTCCTTTGGAGTCTTGGAAGAACTTGCCAATACTACGGTCACCGTAAATGGAAAACCTCAGAGACTTATTGATGAAGTAGACTATGTGAATGGCGTATCTGGTGGGAGCTTTACCGCATCCTATTTTGCCTTATTCGGTGATCGTATTTTTGTAGACTTTGAAGAACGATTTTTAAAACGAAACATTCAAGCCGACCTTATTTTAAAACTCTTAGCACCCTGGAATTGGGGACATCTCATTTCGCCATTTTACGATCGCACAGATTTAGCCATTGACTATTACCATGAGCAAATATTTGATGAAGCGACATTTGGAGATTTAAAGCTGCGGGATGGCCCAACACTTGGCATTAATGCCACGGATCTTTCAACTGGGAGCCCCTTTAGATTTAATCAGGACCAGTTTGACTTCATCTGTTCCGACCTCTCCTCATATCCCATTGCAAAAGCGGTAGGAGCCTCCGCAGCTATCCCCATTCTGTTCCAACCCGTCTTATTGCATAACTACTCCGGAACCTGTGGATTCGAAGAACCACACTGGCTTAACCGTGCATTAAAAAAGTCCAGGGATGTTTCGGTACAACGGTGGCGAAGCGCTCGGATTATGGCTTCTTATTTGAATAACGAACAGCGTCCCTATTTACACCTCATTGATGGAGGCATCTCAGATAATCTTGCTCTGAGGGAACCTATCGACATGGCTTCAGACGTCACAATTTTCGAAGTGATTCCAGGAGAGGAAGAAAAAAACTTACAGAGAATTGTGACCATTGTTGTCAACGCCCAGACAGAATCAGAACTTACCTGGAGTCTGGTGGATCAAAGTCCAGCCGTCGGCTCTATTTTAGGATCCATGACCAATGCTCAGATCGATGTGCTCAGTGCTGAAACCATCGAGTCCCTGCATCGTTTTGCTTCGCTCTGGGAAGAACGAACCTTGAAAGCAGGCAATCCAACAAAGGTGTACGTCATTGAAATCACCTTCCAGTCCATAGAAGATGAAAAGACCAGAACCTATCTCAATAGCTTAGCTACCAACCTCCATCTTCCCGATAAGGATGTCGATCTACTCAAAAAAACTGCACGTGATTTAGTGCGAACCCATCCTGAATTTCAAAGACTCCGGAGAGACCTATCAAACTAAGACCCACAGAGTAACACTATGACATTCAATTCGCTTCAGATCGTGTTTCCGAGTCCCATCCGCCTCCAAGGGCTTTGTATAATTGCACGACAGCCACAAGTTGAGTCCGTTGGGTTTGGACAAGCTCGATTTCTCCGGTGAAGAGTTGGCGTTGGGCATCGAGCACATCGAGGTAGTCTGAATAGCCTTGGTCGTAACGGAGTTGGGCCAGGCGCAGAGCTTCCTTTGCCGCGACCAGACGCCTTTCTTGCTGGACTCGAACCTCTCTCGCCTTGTGATGAGCGATGAGAGCATCATCGACTTCTCGAAAGGCTTGTTGGATCGCTTGCTCGTATTGAATCAAGGCCTGCTGTCGACGCGCCTCCGCTGCCTCAAGATTCGACTGTCGTTTCCCCGCATCAAAAATCGGCAAGCTAACAGCCGGGCCAAAGCCCCATGTCCGAGCTGGTCCCACAAAAAGATCATTAAGCTCTGAACTCTGCTGCCCTAGATTGCCTGTCAGAGTAATGCGTGGAAAAAATTCCGCCTTTGCTTGCCCAATCTTGGCATTGGCGGCAATGAGGCCTTGCTCTGCCTGACGAATATCCGGGCGCTGTTCAAGAAGGTCAGAAGGAAGACCGGCGGGGACGTTCGGGGGGATGGTTTGATCAGAAAGGGATTTTCCTCGAGTAATCGCTCCAGGATTCCGGCCCAACAAAATACTCAACGCGTTTTCTTTTTGGACAATTTGTCGTTCAAGATCTGGAATGACCGCCGCGGTGTTGGTCATTTCTACCTCCGACTTTCGAAGATCCAGTTCTGATGAGACTCCACCTTCATGCCTTAGGTTGACGAGCTTAAACGACTCTTCCCTCGATTGTAATGTTTGCTTGGCAATTTCTACCTCAAGATCAAGATCGCGGAGTTCGAAATAGGCCTGGGCCACGTTACTGACTAATCCTACCACCACGGCGAGACGAGCTTCCTCACTTGCCAACAATTCTGCCCGAGCGGCTTCTGTGCCCCGACGCAGTCGTCCCCAAATATCGACTTCGTAAGATAGCGCAACCTGTGTTGACAACGTGTTGCCCGTAACTCCGGCGGTCTTACCTCTTGAGGCACTCCCTTCAGCATTGACTTGAGGGAAGAGCTCCGAACGCGATAGTCCAAGTTGCGCACGAGCCTCATCGACACGTGCCACAGCAAGCCGCAGGTCGTTATTTTCTTCAATAGCTGTTTTTATCAGTGTTTGTAACTGCTCATCCTTGAACAGTTCCCACCATTGGAGGTTTGCCAACGATTGGTCATCTTTGACAGTCGCTGCTTGGCTTCGATGGGAGGCCGGTTCGGACATCACAGGCCGCTCATAGTCCGGGCCTAGCGTACACCCAAACAGCACGACCATAAGAAACACCGCCTGAACGACTCGTATCATGAAGAGACCTTCACTTCTTCCGCACTCCCCTGACTTCCTCGTTCTCTGAGTTTTTGCACGAACACAAAGAACGATGGAACAAACAGGACGCCGAATAACGCCCCCGTGAACATGCCGCCAAGAACCGATGTCCCAAGTGACTGGCGACTCGCCGCCCCTGCCCCAGTGGACAAGATCAGCGGAATAAGCCCGAAGATGGTTGAAAAAGATGACATTAATATCGGTCGAAACCGTAAACGTGCTGCCTCTAATGCGGCCTCCTGAATTGAAAGACCGTCCTCACGTCTCTGCTTGGCAAATTCTACAATGAGAATCGCATTCTTGCTGGCCAAGCCAATCAATAATACAAGGCCTAGCTGCGCATACACATTGTTGTCAAACCCTCGCAGCCATTGAGAACCCATGGCGCCAAAAATGGCAAGCGGTACCGAGAACATGACGGCAAATGGAATCGCCCAACTTTCGTATTGCGCGGCTAAAAACAAGAACACGAACACTAAGGCAAGGCTGAAGATAAGTGTGGTTTGTCCTCCGGCTTGGATTTCTTGGTAGGACATTCCCGTCCATTCGAATCCCATACCCTTCGGAAGGGTCTGGTCAGCGAGTGCTTCCATGGCTTGAATCGCTTGGCCTGAGCTGAAACCAGGAGACGCACTTCCGTTAATTTCAGCAGATGGATACAGGTTGTATCGCTTTATAGTTTCAGGCCCGGAGGCAGATTTGATAGTCGCCACCGTACTGAGGGGAACCATTTCTCCTTGTTCATTTCGAACGGTAAATTGCGTGATGTCGTCTGGACCAGCACGAAATTCTGGTTCAGCTTGCAGCATGACCTTAAATGTTCGTCCGAACTTATTGAAGTCATTGACATACAACGAACCCAGATACGTTTGGAGCGCCATATACACATCACTGACGGAGAGGCCTAACTTTTTGGCTTTGAGTTGGTCGAGCTCCATGGAAATTTGTGGCACTCCGGCTCGAAACGAGGAAAACATGTTGGTCAATTCAGGGCGCTGCATGCCCTCGCTCACAAATTGTTGCATGACGGAGGCAAGGATTCTCAGATCTTGGGCACTACGATCTTGCAAGACAAACTGAAACCCACCCGTTGTTCCCAGCCCTGGAATCGAGGGCAAGGGAAACGCCACCACAATCGCCTGCGCAATATAGGAAAATTTGGCCTGTAATCCCTGAAGAATCGCACCCAGGCCCAAGGCCGGTGACTCACGTTCATCCCAAGGATCAAGGACCACAAACATAGAAGCCGAATTTGAAGCATAGACATTATTCAAAATACTTAGCCCGCCAATGGTGACCACATACTGAATCCCTGGTGTATTGCGAAGAGTCGTTTCTACTTCTTCGACCACCTTGGTTGTGCGACCTAACGAAGCGCCATCAGGAAGTTGGACGTTGACGAAAAAGTACCCTTGATCTTCAAATGGGAGGAAACCTGAAGGGAGCACTTTAAATAGCGCAAAGGTCGCACCGAAAAGCACCAGGACAACTGTAAGTACCAGTCCAGTCCGTTTCAGCATTCGGTTCACCACAAGACTATACGATGTGGTAAGCGCACTCAACGATCGATTGAAGGCACCAAACACCCACCCTAACAATCCCGATGATGGTTTCATGGGCCGAAGGAGAATTCCACATAACGCCGGACTCAGCGTCAGCGCATTAAGAGTGGACAGACATACTGAGGCTGAAATCGTGAGGGCAAACTGTCGGTACAGTTGACCAGTGATGCCTCCCAAAAATGCAATGGGGACGAACATGGCGAGGAGAACGAGAGTTGTAGCAATGATCGGACCGGTGACCTGGCTCATGGCTTTTTTCACCGCATCCTTTGGAGTCATCCCTTCGTCGTCCATATACCGACGCGTCGCTTCGACGACCACAATGGCATCATCAACCACAATACCAATGGCCAACACCAATCCAAACAGCGTGAGGGTGTTGATGGAAAATCCCATTGCGGCAAAAATCGCAAACGTGCCAATCAATGCCACTGGAATCGTCAGGGCCGGAACCAATGTCGCCCGCCAGTCCTGGAGAAAGATGTACACGGCGAAAAACACGAGCACCAGTGCAATGAGCAGAGTCTCAATAACTTCTTTGATTGACGCCTCAACAAAGAGTGTCGTGTCTAAGGGGACAGAATACACCACGCCTTCGGGGAGCTGTTCTTCAAACTGACTCATCCTGGCCTTCACTCGCGTTGCCACGTCTAATGCATTGGCATCAGGCAGTTGGTACACACCAATTAAGACTGATGGTGCGCCGTTGAGTTTTCCAAACGAATTATAACTTTGTGAACCTAGTTCGACCCGAGCAATATCCTTCATCAGAATCATCGACCCATCTGGTTGCGCCCGCACAATAATGTTTTGAAACTCCGTCACATTCTTGAGCCGACCACGCGTTTTCACCGAATATTGATATTGCTGCCCGAGGGGCGCAGGGGGTAACCCCACTTGACCCGCTGGCACTTGCGCATTTTGTTCCCGGATGGCATTCGCGACATCCGTCACCGTCAATTCCAAACGCGTCATCTTGTCCGGATTCAGCCAAATGCGCATTCCATAATCCAAGGCTCCCAACACCTCAACTTTTCCTACACCAGGAACTCGCGCCAAGGTCTCAATAATATTCAACGAAGCATAATTGCTGAGAAACACCGCGTCGTAACTTTGGTTGGGAGAAGACAGGGAGACGATGAGGGTCATTGACGAAGATTGTTTTTTGACCGTGATACCTTGGCGGACGACCTCTTCAGGGAGACGACTCTCCGCCAGAGCCACCCGATTCTGAACATCCACTGCGGCCACGTTCATGTCCGTGCCAACTCCAAAGGTCACCGTCAGGACCATACGACCGTCATTGGAGCTGTTCGAGGACATATACAGCATGTTTTCCACGCCGTTGACTTCCTGCTCGATAGGTCCAGCAACAATTTGTTCAATGACTTCTGCACTGGCGCCAGGATAGATCGCCTCCACTTGGATTTGTGGGGGAGTGATTTCAGGATAGAGAGCGACCGGGAGAGTCGATAGGGTGATGATTCCCGCGAGTACGATAACGATAGAGATAACGGAAGAAAAAATGGGACGATCGATGAAAAAATTAACAAACATAGTTAGGGGTTCAACAAGGGAGGTGAAAATACGCCAGGTCAGGTTTGATCAATCGCCTGATTGGCACTCACAGGTTTCACCGTCATCTTGGGTCTTACTTTTTGATGCCCATCAACAATCACGCGTTCGCCAAGATTGACCCCTTCATCAATAATCCACTCATCCCCATGGCGATATCCAGCGATCACAGGACGGCGTTGCACCGTATTATCTTCTTGAACAACAAACACAAACTGTCCACCCTGCCCTTCTTGAATGGCCCGCTGTGGAATAAGCAAGGCACCGGATTTTTCAGTTATGAGCATGCGAACCTTCGCATACATTCCAGGACGCATTCGGCTCTTAGGATTGGGGAATTTTGCTCGAATGGCCAACGTTCCGGTTTTAGACTCAAACTGCCGATCCACAAAATCGATCTCACCCACGTGCGGATAGACTCTTTCATCTTGAAACACCATGTATATGGGCACAGTTCCATCTGAGGCTTTCCCTAATTTCTTTTTGTCATGAAGGTCCCCTACTTTAAAAGCATCCTGCTCACTCATCGTGAAATTGACGTAGAAGAGGTCTAAGCGGGATATCACTGCTAGCAGTGTTGGCTCACCCTTTCCAACCAAACTGCCTACGCTTACTTCTTGACGCCCAATCAACCCTGAGATGGGAGCACGAACGGTGGTATAGGCCAGATTGAGTTTTGCCTCTTTGACGGCGGTTTTGCTGGCTTTCCAAATCGCGAGTGATTCTTTGGTTTTAGAAATCGCATCATCCAGCTTCTGACGACTCACCGCTTTTTGCTGGACGAGCGGTTGTAAGCGATCCACGTCATTTTTCGCTTTTTGTAGTAAGGCTTGATCGCGTTGAAGCTTTGATTGCGTATTCTCTAAAGCAATCTTATAGGTCTCGGGATCAATGATATACAGCACATCATCCGCCTTCACCTGTTTGCCTTCGTCGACTCTCTCTTCAAGAATAATTCCCTCAACCCTTGCCCGAATCTCCACGGTTTGAAATGCAGCCGTCTGCCCCACATATTCATCATAGATGGGAACCGTATCTTGCCGAACCTGGGTGACTACAACCGAGGGAACGATTGGCACTGGAGCTTCCTGTTTTTCCGAACAGGCAAGAAGGAACAAAAAGGCAC
This sequence comes from Nitrospirales bacterium, assembly GCA_029261305.1. The sequence goes on along the minus strand of JAJDBO010000388.1, from coordinate 2,757 downwards.
ATCCCGCACCAAGCAACAAGTGCGGCCTCACCGACTTGGCTAACTGATGGCTTAACAAATTTTGAAACATGGTTCTATGAAGCCACATGCCCAATTGATCAAATAAGATTACCGCAGCTACACGCTATCCCTACGCAAATTTAACATACCGCACAGGGCCTAAAGACCGTACGTGACCTACTGAACTGTGTCAATTAAAGATCTAACCTAACAACTAGTGAAAAAATATAATAGGTGATATATAGAGTGCCGATACAGATGCCTTGACCAAACGGAGCAACGGCTGAGTCAATGGCGCAAGCCCAACCCAAAACATCACCTTTACCTCGAAGCTTGGGGTTTGAAAGTGATTACAAAAAAATAACTTAATGAGAATCAGCCTTCGCCTCACCTTACTGATCATCGGCAGCCTCCTGATCAGTGGATGTATGTTTTTCGGCCTCCGAGAAGATATTGAAGTACTCAACGCGGCGACCACGATCAGCGGCACCGTTCAAACAACCTCTCCGCGGAACAAGCCGATTTTTGTTGCCTTGTATAAGTCGGAAAGAAACAACCAGTACAGCCTGGCAGCGTATTCAGTCAGGTATGGGACTGGAGCATTCGAATTCTTACGCAGTAGCGGAGACTACTATGTAATCGCTTTCGAAGACGCCAACGAAGACTTTACCTTTCAACCGAATGAATATGTGGGATGGTACGGTACACCAACTCTGCTCGAAGCCCGGCCCAGTGTGAATTTTACCAATCTGGAAATTGTGCTCCGCTCACCGGATCAAGCCAAACAGGAGTTGCCCTCACTCTACGCACCGAACGTCTCCCACGCTCCCCTTCAATTGGATGACAGTCGACAGGGTGAAATCGTGACACTCGACGACCCCCGCTTTTCAACACAAGTCGGCGCCTTGGGCATGTGGGAACCCGTCAAGTTTTACCAACAAGGTCATAGTGGCATTTTCTTTTTTGAACCGTACCACCCCGATAAAATTCCAGTTCTGTTGATTCATGGCCTCAGTGGGTCTGGAGATAACTGGCGGTATATTATTGAGCGTCTGGATCGTAACCGGTTCCAGCCATGGGTAGTGCAATATCCGTCTGGATTGCGTCTCGGGTTATTGAGTGAGAAGTTAAATGAGGCCGTCACCGAGATGCAGTTGCGGTACAAATTCAAAACATTATTTGTGGTAGCCCATAGCATGGGCGGACTCGTTGCTCGTGGCCTCATCAACCATAACGTGGCGCAAAATGCTCAGAGTGTTATTAAGCTATTTGTGACACTTTCCACACCGTGGCAGGGACATACTGCCGCACAGTCAGGTGTCGCCAACGCTCCAGTAATCGTTCCTTCTTGGTATGATATGGCTCCGGGAAGTCCATATATTGAGTCCTTATTTTCACAGCCACTGTCGGATCACATCCCATACTACCTCCTATTTAGTCATCACGGCACTCGAGGTTTCATCAATCAAGCCAACTCCGATGGTACAGTCACGCTGCAAAGCCAATTGCCACTCATGGCTCAAGAACGTGCGATCAAAGTCATTGGCTACGACGAAGGCCATGTCAGTATTCTACAGAGCGAAGCGGTCGTGGAGCAGCTGAACAAAATTATGACGGCGTCACAGAATCTCTAACATTACAAACCCTAGGCTTTAATACGTATATTTTCACGCATAATATCACATGCGCAACTGAGACAATTTACTATTAGGAGGTCAGAAAATGAAATGGCGATACCTACAATGGATTTTCATTGTGCTCTTAGTGACAAGCGGGTGTAGCGCGTCAAAGCAGGCACGGAGCGTTGACCATTCTGGATTTCTTGGGGGGCTTTACACTCAAATGCATGAGGGCAAGGAAGGCGAAGCGTTACTTGTGTACCATAATCCTAACACTGATAAATACCCGAAGGGACACTTTACTAAAATCTTACTGGACCCCGTATTGGTGTATCGAGAACCAACATCTCGATTGGACGGTGTTTCCCAAAAAGAGGCACAGCTCGCGGCTGATACGTTTTATGCATTGATCCATGATAACCTCTCGAAAGATTATGAGATGGTCAAGAAACCGGGGGGCAACACATTACGATTCCAAATCGCCATTGTTGGCTTGGAAAAGTCGAATCCAACCTTAGATGTCGTATCGAGCGTCCCCGCACCGTATAACGTTCTTGGACTTTCTTCAGCACTCACCAACCTGACCACAGGGAAAGCCTTATTCAAGGGAGAAGCGGCAATTGAGTTGAAGGTTTCGGATGGCGACACTGGTGACCTGATATATGCAGGCGTTGATCGCCGAGTTGGCGGCAATGACCTCAATGGTGAATCGTTGGATTCTTGGGGCGATGTACATGCCGCTTTCAAATATTGGGCTGAGATGACCAGGTATCGGCTTTGCCAATCACGCGAAGAGACGAAATGCGTTGAACCGGAATCCTGACAACGTTTAGATTTAAATTATTATATAATCGGTTGCTTTGATTCTTTCGGCCATACCCAATTCTCTTCACCCTTTATTTTCTTCGTTCCTAGCTCAGTCAAAAGAAAAGCGGAGCGGCTGGTTTTATCAATCAACCACTCCGCTTTTAAGAAGAATCAATTTTGTCGATGAACCTTAACTCTGACAATCTCGGTTATTGCCTAGACCGTATCCTCATGATCCTCGCTCCATCGTGCTTGGCATCTTGGGTTTGGCTTCATTCACTGTTATTGACTGACCACCCATTGAAAACGAATGAAGGGCAGCAATAGCCGC
>JAJDBO010000387.1 GCA_029261305.1 Nitrospirales bacterium | reverse complement strand
TCAGAATCAATCTGTTTTTCGAATGGCAAGGCGATTCATGTTATTTGAAATCGTGACCTTCTCAAGGGTCACCAATCCCCAATCATCAGCGATGACTTCGCCCGATTGAATAATTTCACCATCAGAAATTCGAGTATTGGTCCACACCAGTTTCTCGTTAGGTTTCAGACGAAATTGCTGACATCGTCGTGGAGTCACATCGACCGCCCCCTCTGCCTTCGGAGCCTTTGGTCCTACCCCAACAGTCATTTCCCAACGTTGGTCTTCGTCTACAATATTTTCTGTCAGCCAATAGAGATGTGCATTGATTTGTCCTGAAGGGTCACCGTCAGTGGGGTCCCCATTTCCAGGGTTGTCATCAAGGCTTGAATGCGTGAATGCTGGGACGGATTGATTATTTTGAATATCGATCGGCATTATCTGGCCCTGTTTTTGAAGACGCCCTTCCCAGAACTTGGGCATGGTGGCTCGTTGGTTATGTCCCTTTTGCCCCCAACTAAATAAGTGAGGTCGTTTGGTTTCTTGAAGAGCTTGATAAAATTCAACAGCTTGCCGCCATCCGATGTTCTTATCGTTTTTCCCATTCGAAAAAGTCAGAAAGGGAATTTCCTTTTGAGGATATTTTTGCAAATACCAGACATCGCTAAAGTAATCCCACACTGGTGTGCCATCCTCAAATAACAAGCCCCATTCCTGCCGCCCAAAAACCTTGATGTAAGAACTTTTAAATTGTGGGCTTAATGCGGGCACATGGACACCAACATTCGATTTCACCCAAGCGAAATTTTCCGGATGACGGATGCCCAGCATAGCCGAACCTGATCCACCCATCGACCCTCCGGCCACAAACATACGAGTACGATCGACATTCCATTGAGTGCTGACCCAATCCAAAAAAGACAGCACCCGTTGTTGGGTATAAGGCCGTATCACACCCTGTTTCCACCTGGAAGAATCCTTCCGTGAAAGTTTTTCGAAATAATGTTCATGGTAGCCCGTCCACCAGTCATAGGGAATCTGATTGGTAGACACGAGTAAGGCGCCCAGTTCTGCATTGTGCCAATAGCCTAATCCTTTCGTAATCGATCCACCCCAAGAATGTAAATGCAATCCCACGGGAGCTGGATCGGCCAGCCTGGGAGGGATCGCCACAAGGTAATCAAAAGGCCTTCCCATCACACTGGCCTGAGGTGAACTTTCCCATCGTACATAATACTGTAAGCTGATCGAACCTTTCACAAAGTAAAATTTCTTGGTTGTCTCGACCCGCTGAAGCACCGGAACCCCCTGCCCCACTTCCTCCTGGACCGATTGAGATAACACGTTGCCAGAATCAAGCATTCGATTTTCCTGATTTCCTCTGATCACCGTGACCGCATAGTAGCTTGCGCCTTGAGCTTGAGGATTATTGACATACAGGCCAACGCCAGTCGGTAAGGGATCACCTCCGTCTTTGATCACATACCGAAAAGCTTGATGTTGCTTCTTTGGATACGCACCATAAAAATCGGTATTCCACCCGCTTAGCGAGGCTACTTCTGCAATAGGGCTCAGACCCTCTAGGGAAGTAATCGGATGGGAATCGCGATAAATCCGATACTTTACACCTAAGGCCTTTGTTTGATGATCTTTTTGCCTGATGAGTTCAGGAACGGAAAGTTTATCAGGAGTCGGTTCGACAGTTATTTCTTTCCAGGTAATAAACGTCTGCCCGCTTCGATGATGTGCATGAAGATCCGTGACTTGTTCGGCAGCATAAAGGTCTGAATTCAAAACTCCACCCACCATGACCACGATAAGACAAACACGGAGGATAGAGCAGGTGTTATGGAGAAAAGAAGAAAGCATGAATTGAGGGTTCATTTCTTCACCTTTGTTGTACAATGGGCCACCCTGGGACAGCATAAGATTCCTTTATATAATGACTTAGGTCAAATGACCATTCAGAGACCCACCTGGCATTCAAGTTTAGAAGGAACCTCTAGAAATTCTTCAGAAACCTTAGGGGGATCATTCCGGACACCGATTAAGATATTGTACCGCGCTCGAGCACTATGCGCTATATCCACCGCTGAACTTTTCCTATGAAACTCACAATCCGTTTTGATGACCAGAATCATACCCTGTACGCCGACCTCCTCAAGAACGAGGAACTGGAAGCGATCTCAGGGCAATCAATTAAAGAGAAAGTGGAAGAAGCTGGCTATACCAACATCAACCTTGATCAAAAAATATTAACTGAGCTACTGGCGAATGTGCAGCGAGAAAAAGAATGTACGATTGCGTTAAAAACTCTGGTTGATGCGACCGTGGCTGTGACAATCGCCAGTGATAAGCGACAGGCCTCTCTCACCCTCACAACTGCCGATGGGGGAAAACCACTCACCATGGAATTACTCACCCAGGCCATCGCCAAGGCCGGAGTCTCCCCAACCCTGCTTGATCAAGAGATGGTGAACAATTGTTTTCAGCGACAATCGGTTAAAGACGTTTGCATCGCGCAAGCCCGATTACCCCTAAAAGGAAATGACGCTGAATTTATTCCTCTTGTAGAAACAGATTCCCTCGCAACTCCCACTGTGGATGAACATGGGGTGGCTGACATTAAACACACGCAGCAATTCGTCATCGTGAATGTAGGAACCTCCGTAATGCGGCGTGTCCCTGCGACCGAAGGTGAGGCAGGGATGGATGTGACTGGAGCAGAAATAAAGCCGGTGCCAGGAACTGACGTTGGCTTTTCTAGCAACCTAACCGGGGCCGTCATATCTCCCGAGAACCCCAATATGCTCATCGCGGACGTGAAGGGTCATCCCGTGGTGAGTAAACAAGGTGTCATCGTTGATCCCACGCTTCATGTGGACAATGTCGATGTCAACACCGGACATATCACATTTGATGGCTCACTTGAGGTAAAAGGTGAGGTCGCCGCTGGTATGTCAATTGAGGTAACTGGCGATTTGGTGATTCAAGGGAACGTGGACCGAGCCACGATCAAAGCTGGCCATAGCATTAAAATTGGTGGTGGAATTTTTGGTGATGAAGATGCTGAAGGCACGACTGATGACCCAATTGAGTACCGCATTCAGGCGGGGACGGATATTGAAGCCAAGTTCGTCAATTTGGCCACACTCCAAGCGCAGAACAATATTGTGGTGAAGGAATATCTGAATCACAGCTTTGTCAAAGCCGGGAATCAATTACTCTTCGGCCAAGAGGGTGGGAAAGGCATCGTATTTGGCGGACAATGTGAAGCTTTGCACCGAATCGTCGCGAATCAATTAGGAAACGAAAGTTACCTTTCCACTCGAGTGACTGCTGGCCACCTAAGTGAGCTGTATAAGGTGTATTACAATTTAGAACAAGAACTCGCCGCCCGGTCTCATGAAGCAGAGCAATTAGCATCTATCCTTGCGAAAACACAGGAGGGCGACCCCGTCCTATTGGGAAAGATCCCGCTAGATAAATCCCAAAAGATTCAAAACACCATCGTCGCCATTCAGGAAAAAATGGGCAGAACCCAGGACCTACTCAATGCTCTTGAACCTGAAATTGAGTTGCAAAAAATGGCGGCCATTGAGGTCACCACCACGATCTATCCCAACACCATCATGACCATTAATGGGACAGCCAAACATTTTGCAGATAAATTTGGAGGAGCCACTTGGGTGCAGTTGGGGGACACACTGGTTGAACAGGGCAAAGAAGAACCAATAGGGATTCAAGAGAAAAAGGAATAGCGCCATGCATGTTGAAACAATTATGAGTGAGCCGGTTCACTGTATTTTGCCAGAGATGACTTTGGCCGAGTTGCGTGAAATATTTTCACGCGTCAAATATCATCATTTGCTAGTGGCCCGAGACAACCACCTTCTTGGGGTGATTTCCGATAGAGATGTCCTGCGAATGTCGAGTCCATATCTGGATACCGCCGATGCCACGGCCCACGATCAATCCCTGCTAGAAACTAAGGCTCAAGATATTATGTCCACCACATTAATCACAGCAAAAAAAGACACCTTAATTGATGCGGCAGCAATTTTGTTACTCGAGCATAATATTTCGTGTTTGCCCGTGACCTCTAAAGATGGCGACATCGAAGGCATTCTCACCTGGAAAGACATGCTGAAGTACTATGTGTATATTCGATGATCCTTCCACTGTTTGGAACCAATTGCCGCCTTCTGGCGCGGCGGAGCCTCGGTACCGAATTCGACTATTCGGTGAGGACTGTTTGAGTGGAGCGAGTTTCCGAGCCATATAATTCGGTATCGGGGCGGAGTTCACCCGTAGGGCCGCGCATGGGCGAAAATGGTTTTGGGCACTTTTGCCGAAACAAAAGTGCCTCGTTGCGCGGGGACGAAACCCCGCATATTTATTCTGAAGAAAATAACCGCGCCAACGTATCCTCCACCCCACCCCACATGTCGGGCTTTAATGTAAGCTGATGATCATGCAAGAGTAATTGTGATTTTGAAGGGCAGCCTGGAAATCCTGTTTTTCTCGCCCCCATTTTTTCTGCGAGATAGGTTCCATCTTCCCGCGCATCGGCACTTTCCAATACAAGCAATTGGTCCCGAACCTCAAGCATGCAAAAACCTTCATACCCTAAAATTTGAAATTGAGTTTTTTCTGAAAAATGAGCGCGATGCTTCCCCGTGGAAAAAATCACGTTGCCTTTTTTGATTGGGCCTTCTGGGCCCACGGAATAGATGAAGGGAGGAATGACCAACACGGTCAAGATGGCTAATCCAATAGGAATGAGCGGATTCCGCTTGGATTCGTCTTTTGTTGGATCAGTGGGACCAAGCATGGGTCGTACTCTACAACACCGGGCCTGTTCCTGCACCCCAACACTAAAGGATTGTAAGCAATGAATATTAGCGACGTCCCGTAATCAAGTAGGGAAACATAAGAACATGGCTTCCGCCTCTTAATCCCCACCGGCTGCTTACACTGTTTCAGTTTGAGACGAAGAAGAAACGTTGAGAGCGGCTTCTTTCACTGCGGCATCCGAGGCAAGTAAGAGCGCGATCCATCGTGTGTCTTCTCGACTCTCCAGGGCAATCTTTACCACCATCGTCAGTGGGACAGAAAGTATCATACCCACCGGCCCCCACACCCATCCCCAAAACACCAACGATAAAAACACAGAGAGAGTCGATAGCCCCAATCGTTGTCCCATGAGTTTCGGTTCGATCACATTGCCAAACACGATATTCACCACGACATATCCTGCAGCCACAAGAAGCGCTCGTCCTACCCCAAATTGAATGAGTGCCAGCAGAACGGCAGGAGCACCGGCAATGATAGATCCAAGGTTAGGAATGTAGTTAAGTAAAAAAGCTAATAGCCCCCAGAGCACTGGGAAATCCACGCCAAGGATTGCCACCCAAATTCCGACTACCAGCCCAGTTCCAATACTGACCGCTGTTTTGATGGCCAATAAGTGCTGCACATCAAAGGCAAACTGCCCAAATGACCCTGATGACTCTTGCTCGCTTCCCCAAATCAATTGGAGTTTCCGCCGAAAAGCCGAGGATTCCAGTAACATAAAGATGACGGTCAT
>JAJDBO010000386.1 GCA_029261305.1 Nitrospirales bacterium | reverse complement strand
TTGGCGATGCGACGGCGGTGGATACGACGGCCAACTTCAGTGAGGCGGGCACGTATGTGTTGCGGTTGACGGCGGATGATAGTGCGTTTCAACCGTTTGCGGATGTGACGATTACCGTGGTGACCAATCAAGCGCCGACGGTTGATGCGGGGACGGATCAAACGATTGAGTTCCCGGCAGCGGCGACGTTAGATGGGACGGTGACGGATGATGGGTTACCGAATCCCCCGGCGACCGTGACGACGGAGTGGACGAAATTCGATGGGCCGGTGACGGGGATCGTGACGTTTGGCGATGCGACGGCGGTGGATACGACGGCGAGCTTCAGTGAGGCGGGCGTGTATGTGCTGCGGCTGACAGCGGATGATAGTGCGTTGCAACCGTTTGCGGACGTGACAATTACCGTGGTGACCAATCAAGCGCCAACGGTGGATGCGGGGACGAATCAGACGATAGTCTTCCCGGCGGCGGCGACGTTAGATGGGACAGTGACGGATGATGGGTTGCCGAATCCCCCAGCGACGGTGGCGACGGGGTGGACGAAATTCAGTGGGCCGGCGACGGGGATCGTGACGTTCGGGGATGCCACAGCGGTGGATACGACGGCGAGCTTCAGTGAGCCAGGCACGTATGTCTTACGGTTGACAGCGGATGATAGTGCGCTGCAACCCTTTGCGGACGTGACGATCACGGTGGATCCAACGCCGGTCAGTTCTCTTTTAAGTTTCCAAGAGGGTGACAATGGATATGTTGGCACTGCGGATACGATGATACGAGGAGCTTCCCCGAATACTTCCAGAGGGCTTGCTGGCCTCTTAGGATGGAATGAAAGTGAGGAAAAGTCTACCCTCGTGCGTTTTGACAATGTGTTTGGTGGTGAGGTGGCCCAAGTGCCTGTCGGGGCAACCATTGAGTCAGCAACTCTGACCCTGGAAGTCTTTGATGACGGTTCAGGTGCCAGTGTCAATGAAGTGGCCGTGGATTGGGATGAATCGGTAACCTTTAATACCTTCGGCGGAGATCCTGGAGTACAACCCGAAGATCTAGGTGCGCTGGTAAGTGCGGCGGGAGGCACATCGAGTACGGGACCCCTCGCCATAGATGTGACGACCAGCGTGCAGGCTTGGGCCAATGATCCGTCGGCTAACCATGGGTGGATCTTTGTCCCCAATGGTTCGGTCAATGTGAAAGTTCGGTCGTCAGAGTTCGGTACGATTGCGGCTCGGCCTCATCTGTCTATTTCTTATCATTTGGCGCCATGACCGTAGGATCTTTGTTAAAGTGTGCGGAAGGGAGAAATGGAAATGGCATGAAATGTTCCATCTGTTCGATGGTTAGAGCGTAAGCTTCATAATCAGAAATGAACTTACTTCTAGCGGTGAGCGTTCAGGAGACATAAATGGCTAGAATACTCAGATGGTTCTGAACCTAGAGCTTGTCGAAGGTTCTTTGCCTCCATACTATTACAAAATTGATGAGTGAGGCACACCTCTCGTTGGGTGTGCCTCTCCTTTCCAACAAATCGTCGTTCCCCCTTTTGTGTAGCTGCAATACCTCACTCTGCCGCTTCCTGGTAGAAGTTAATATTGAATATGGAAAGAGCTCACGACCTACCTGCTCGAAACTGCTTGAAGTCTTCGTGGCCACTTTAACAAGTTAGGCTTGGCGGAGGTCGGTAAAATCGTGCAGCGATCATAAAAAGAACATTCTCCAATGGGCCTCTCTAGGGAGGAGGCTGTGGCATGGTTGGACTTCACAACCGTATGGCCCATGGTAGACTCTATTTGAATAACCTTTGGGCCTAGTTCTCACTGCAAGTATCCCTGAAGAAAAAGAAAGTCCCGCCGAGTTCGCCACATCCTGGTATGCCATACTAAAGACGAGTCGTGTTAAGTGATTGTTAGGCTTGTCCATTTTTACACCCCCTTCCAAATTATTACATTTCAAAAAAAATTAATTTCTGAATCATCGTTTCGTTTCATGGGGCCTGTGTTCAGTAGGATTGAGCTCCTTTGGTTGATGATGTGATTCGTTCATCCATTAAAATTTTTTGAAAACGGCACTGCGTTTTTCTCTAGAGCCTGGTCAATGAGACAAAGCACGTATTGTGGAAATTCAGATCAAGATTTATTTTAACGTATCTTCAAAAATGATTCGTTGAGAGAAAAATCTAAAGAATGCACTTTGTGGTGAATCGGAAATGTTCCGAAATGGCGGCAGCCTGTAAAAATGGCGAACGTGTATTTTCTAGGTTTTGGTGAAAAGACGTTCTTTGATTCATTATCCCACTTGTTGGAATAAATAATATTAAAAATCAGGTCATGCATTATTATTAACATTGGTGATCGTAGCCAATAGAAACTTAAACGAAGGTGTCGTTATGAAAGCAGTAATTTTAGCCGGTGGGTTGGGAACTCGACTATCGGAAGAAACAACATTGCGTCCAAAACCAATGGTGGAAATCGGAAGCAAACCTATTCTTTGGCATATCATGAAAATTTATTCAGTTTGTGGCATCGATGAGTTCATCATTTGTTGTGGGTATAAGGCTCATGTCATTAAAGAGTACTTTGCCAATTATTTTCTTCACACCTGCGATGTTACTTTTGATATTCGTGGAAACAAAATGCAGGTGCTGCAAAATGGAGCCGAACCGTGGAAAGTAACGGTTGTTGATACGGGCGACGTGACAATGACGGGTGGACGAATTAAACGTATCCAGAAGTACATTGGAGATGAAACATTTTGTTTGACGTATGGCGACGGAGTGAGTGATGTCGATATCAAGGAACTTATTGGGTTTCATAAAGAACAGGGTGCCTTGGCGACAATGACGGCTGTTCAGCCACCTGGAAGATTTGGCGCGTTTTCCCTCCATGAAGGCGAAACAAAGATTGAACACTTTCGGGAAAAACCCCAGGGAGATGGAGCGTGGGTTAATGGTGGGTTTTTTGTATTGGAGCCGAAGGTCATGAACTACATAGAGGGTGACTCATCGGTTTGGGAACGGGAACCCCTCCAGAATCTCGCTAAGGATGGGATGTTGTCCGCATATAAGCATTACGGATTTTGGCAGCCAATGGACACGCTACAGGATAAAAAAACCTTGGATGAAAGTTGGAAAAGTGGGAGTGCACCCTGGAAAACGTGGTCGTAAATAAAAAATATTGAGGAGTAGAATTTCGATGGATACACAACAAACAATACCTGAAGACGTTGTCCGCCTAGACCTGGCATATATGCTCAGCTGCCTGGAAGAGGAATTTAAATACTTGGCGGGCAAAAAACTCCTCATAACAGGAGGAGCTGGATTTCTTGGATATTACTTGGTTCAGGTCGTGGTGGAATGGAATCAACGCCAAACACAATCGGACCGGATTGCCTTAACAGTATTCGACAATTATCAACGGGGCGTTCCACGATGGTTGAAGGATTTAGCAAAAAAGGGAGAGCTGGATCTCGTCGAGCATGATGTGCGGTTTCCATTGCCGGAAAGCGTTCACAATGTCTCTTATGTGATTCATGCGGCTTCGATTGCTTCACCAACGTACTATCGCCTTCACCCAATTGAAACGATGGATGCCAATGTTAACGGATTGCGGCATTTATTGGATCTTGCCTTAGAGAGGAAACAAAAAGGAAACCCTCTAGAGGGGGCATTATTTTTCTCAACGAGTGAAATATATGGGAATCCTTCACCCGAGAATATTCCAACTCCTGAATCGTACCCTGGCGTGGTTTCTTGCACTGGCCCTCGAGCCTGCTATGACGAATCCAAGCGGTATGGCGAAACGCTTTGTGTGAATTTCCATCGGCAGTATGACCTTCCTATTAAAATGGCTCGACCATTTAATAATTACGGCCCAGGTCTCAAAATTTCTGACAAACGAGTATTGCCAGACTTCGCGTCTGACATCCTGTCTGGAAAGGATATTGTTCTGTTATCCGATGGGGCGCCCACGAGAACGTTTTGCTATATCGCCGATGCGATAATTGGTTATTACAAAATACTGGTCAAGGGACGACCGGGGGAGGCCTATAATATTGGGGTTCAGGGTCCAGAAATATCTATGCGTGATCTTGCACAATACATGGTGGATCTTGGCCGGGATTTATTTGGGTATAACGGAAAGGTGGTCCAGAAAGTTAGTTCTGAACAAGCCTATCTCGTAGATAATCCTCAACGACGGTGTCCGCTCATTACTAAAGCCAGTGAAGAATTAGGGTATAACCCTTCCGTCACGTTGCAAGAGGGATTAAGGCGAATGTTGGTTTGGTATCATGATCATCAGGATGGCAAGGAGGAATTGTGAAGATATCGATTGTAGGGACTGGGTACGTAGGTTTAGTCTCAGGGGCCTGTCTTGCAGAAAAAGGTCATACCGTGGTGTGTGTGGATGTTGATCCAGAAAAGGTTGACCAAATCAATACAGGACGTGCGCCATTTTTTGAGGCGGGTCTTGATGCGCTTTTAGAAAAGAACGTTCCTCAGGCTTTACGTGGCACGACTAATCTTGAAGACGCAGTAATCAACTCTGATCTCACCTTGATAGCAGTTGGGACTCCTTTTGATGGAGACCGGATTGATTTGTCCTTTATTCGACAAGCCTCGGCTGACATTGGAAAAGCCTTAGCCAAAAAGGCCACCTATCATGTTGTTGTTGTAAAAAGCACGGTCGTTCCTGGAACGACGGAGGATGTGGTGTTACCCACTCTGGAAGAGGTATCGGGGAAAAAGGCGGGAAGCGATTTTGGGGTGGGAATGAACCCCGAATTTTTGCGAGAAGGCGAGGCGGTTTCGGATTTTCTTTTTCCAGACCGAATCGTGCTTGGTGGGATCGATCAGAAAACCACGGATGTTCTCGATGACCTGTATATTGGTTTTTCCTCGGTGGATCGAATACGGACTAATCCCAAGACAGCAGAAATGATCAAATATGCCTCGAATTCCTTTCTGGCTACAACGATTTCATTTTCGAATGAAATTGGAAATCTCTGCGAGACCCTAGGTGGGGTTGATATCGTTGATGTGATGAAAGGTGTCCATCTGGATAAACGTTTAAGTCCGTTGCTGCCCAATGGGGATCGAATCGTTCCGTCGTTTGTGACGTATCTTGAAGCTGGTTGTGGTTTTGGGGGTAGTTGTTTTCCTAAGGATGTGAAGGCTTTGCAGGCGTTTGGGAGCAAAGCAGGGAGTCCCATGCGTATCCTGGATGCTGCCCTTGAGGTCAATAAAGAACAACCATTTAAGGTTATGGCTTTGATTGAAAAACATTATCCGGATCTCCATGGCATTAATGTGTCCGTCCTCGGCATCGCGTTTAAACCCGGAACCGACGACATGAGAGAGACTCCTGCTCTCCCCGTTATTCACGCTCTGCTTTCAAAAGGCGCAACAGTCAAGGCGTATGATCCCGTTGTTGGAGAAAAAGCTTTGTCGCTTTTCAATCATCCGAAGTTTTCTGTTTATGATCAGTTGGAGAAGGTTCTTCAAGATGATGTTCAGGTCATTGTTATCCTGACCAGGTGGGATGAATTTTTACGGATTCCTCAATTATTCTAGGGGCACGAATCACAGCCTGTGGTCATTGATGGAAGGCGAATGCTAGGCAAACGCAGTGTCCAACATTATGAAGGTATTGGATTGCGGGTATTATGATATTTAAGGAAACGAAACTTGCCGGCGCCTTTATGATTGAAATCGAAAAACGATCAGATGAGCGCGGTTTCTTTGGCCGAACCTGGTGCACTCAGGAATTTGAAGCACAGGGTTTGAACTTCACCTTCGTGCAATCCAATGTGGCGTTTACCGCGCAGGCTGGAACATTGCGAGGACTTCATTACCAAGTGGCACCTTATGAAGAAGTGAAACTCATCCGTTGTACCAGAGGATCCATCTATGATGTGATTGTTGACCTCCGGCCACAATCGCCTACTTTTAAAGAATGGATGGGTGTCGAGCTCTCGGAAGATAAACATATGATGTTGCTTGTGCCTGCTGGGTTTGGTCACGGTTACCAAACTATGGAGAAAGATTGTGAGGTGACTTACCAGGTCTCCCAATTTTTCACTCCTCAAGCGGAACGAGGGTTCCGGTGGGATGATCCTGCCTTTCAAATAGTTTGGCCTAAGAGGTCTCCCTCGGTGATATCAGAAAAGGACAAAAATTGGCCAGATTATATATTGTGATGTCGGAACAACAGGTGAACTGGAGGACTCAGGAATGATCATTGTCGATAAAGCATTAGAAAAACGTCACGAGGAAGGAAACCCTGTACGGGTCGCGATTGTTGGTGCGGGATACATGGGGCGTGGAATTGCTCTTCAAATTTTGTCGGCGATCAAGGGGATGAAGCTAGTGGCCATCTCGAATCGAACGGTGGAGGAGGCCAGGCGAGCTTATAAGGAGGCTGATGTTACTTCTGTTAGCTTGGTCGAAACCGTGAGTCAGTTAGAGGACGCTATAGCAGAGGGACGGTATGCGATCACGGATGATGCGTTGTTGATGTGTCAGGCAGATGGCATTGATGTCCTTATCGAAGCAACCGGGGAAATAGAGTTTGGTGCCCATGTCGTCATGAAAGCCATTGAACATGGCAAGCATATCATACTCATGAATGCCGAATTGGACGCGACGTTGGGACCAATTCTCAAGGTGTATGCTGATAAAGCAGGGGTCGTTATTAGTAATGCGGATGGGGATCAACCCGGTGCAGTGATGAACTTATACAGATTTGTCAAATCCATAGGGTATCGTCCGGTGCTTGCTGGCAATATGAAGGGTCTCCAGGATCCCTACCGAACACCGGAGACACAAAAGGAATTCGCTGCCAAACATGGTCAAAAGACGCCCATGGTAACGTCCTTTGCGGATGGCACCAAAATTTCCATGGAAATGGCGGTTGTGGCCAATGCGACAGGATTTCATGTTGGCCGGCGTGGAATGTATGGGCCCCGTTGTGGTCATGTGACCGATGCCCCAAAGTTGTTTTCCTTAGACGAACTTTTAAAAGGTGGCCTTGTTGACTATGTCTTAGGCGCCGAGCCTGGGCCTGGTGTGTTTATCTTAGGATATAATGATGATCCAAGAAAGAAACCCTATTTGTCCTATCTCAAGATGGGAGACGGCCCCTTGTATGTGTTCTACACTCCCTATCATTTATGTCATCTTGAAGTGCCATTGACTGCAGCTCGTGCTGTTCTTTTCCAAGATGCCGCTACTGCCCCAATGGGGGCGCCTGTGTGTGATGTGCTCACAGCGGCAAAATGTGACCTGAAGGCGGGAGAGGTTCTGGATGGTATAGGTGGTTTTAGTAGCTATGGGGTATTAGATAATTCTGATGTGTGTGTGAGGGAGAATTTACTTCCGATGGGGCTCTCCCAGGGCTGTCGTCTGACAAGAGATATTCCTCGGGATCAAGTTCTTACTTATGCGGATGTCGAAATTCCTCAGGGCCGGCTGGCTGATAAACTCAGGGCTGAACAGCGTGCCTACTTCTATTCAAGAGTCTCGTCAGTTTAAGTTCTAGAATACATGCCGTCGTTGAAGAAGTCCCGAAGTATAAAAGCGTTTTGATATGATTATTATGAAATCATTTAAAATTTTTTGAGGATAAATCTACATGGAAAATGTTTCCGTAAACATTATTGAAGCTAAACCTGCATCGCATCTCATTGATTTTAAGGAGCTTAAAGAATATCGAGACCTCTTTGTTTTCCTGGTTTGGCGGGATTTTAAGGTTCTCTATGCTCAAACCATTTTGGGGTTTTCCTGGGCATTACTCAACCCGCTTATTCAGATTGTCATTTTTACGATCATCTTTGGGAAGATTGCCAATGTTTCCACTGACGGCATTCCTTATGTTCTCTTTTCGAGTGTCGCCATTATCCCGTGGACATATATGTCGTCAGCCATGACTCAGTCTAGCCAAAGCCTTATTCAGGGGCAGGGGATGCTAGGGAAAGTCTATTTCCCACGTTTACTGTTTCCGCTTACACCAATTTTGTCTCGAACCGTCGATTTTGCTATTTCGATTTTACTTTTATTGGGTGTCATGATTTATTTTAGAGTCTCACCCACCTGGAATTTGGCTCTATTCCCATTTCTCATTATTTTCATGTTATCCATTCCAAGCGGCATTGGTCTTTGGTTATCGTCGCTGGCTATTCGATTCCGTGATGTCAAGCAAGCAATGCCATTTTTTATTCAAATGTTGATGTATACCGCACCTATTGTCTATTCGTCATCAAATGTTCCAGATAATTATCGCATTCTTTATTCTCTCAATCCTATTGTCGGAGTGATCGAAGGATTCAGGTCCTGCTTACTTGGTACGCCCATTCCCTGGATGGATATTCTGCCAGGAGCGATGACCGCGGCACTCCTTCTCATTAGTGGCGCGCTCTATTTTAAAAGGATGGAGAAAGTCATTGTTGATGTTATTTAACGAATTGGGGAGTCAGTCGAATCAAAATGAATAATCCAGATTCAGCAATCAAGGTAGAACAGTTAAGTAAGTGTTACCGCATTGGGGTCAAAGAAAACCTCCATGATACATTTGGGGTCTCCTTGGTGAACTTTCTTAAGGCACCTTTGAGGAATTTTCGAACGTATCGTTCGCTTTACAACTTTGATGATATCCATCCCAGCCAAAATGATACCCCCTCTGATATTACCTGGGCTTTACGAAATATCTCCTTTGAGGTGAAGGTTGGTGAAATTGTTGGCATTATTGGGGTCAATGGTGCAGGGAAGTCCACCCTTTTGAAAATTCTTTCAAAAATTACTCCACCGACTAGCGGAAGAGCATTAATTAGGGGAAAAATTGCTAGTCTTTTGGAGGTCGGTACGGGTTTCCACCCGGAGCTGACTGGCAGAGAGAACGTCTATCTCAACGGAACGATCTTAGGGATGAGAAAGAAAGAAATAGACAGGAAGTTTGACGAAATTGTGGATTTTTCTGGGGTTGAAAAGTTTATCGATACACCTGTGAAACGGTATTCTAGTGGTATGAAGGTCCGTCTTGCTTTTGCGGTGGCGGCCCATTTGGAACCAGAGATTTTACTGATAGATGAAGTGTTGGCGGTCGGCGACGCTCGTTTTCAAAAGAAATGCCTCAGCAAAATGCAGGATGTGAGCCAACAGGGTCGAACCGTTCTTTTTGTGTCGCATAGCATGCCAATTATTACTCGACTTTGCCCACGAACCATTCTGCTTGATAGTGGGGGGGTGTTGGCAGATGGTCCATCGCATGAAGTGGTCAAGGCGTATATGCATTCTGAAAACTCCTCAAAGGCTGAACGTGAATGGCCTGTGCTTGCAAATGCCCCAGGCGATGATGTCGTTCGCTTATGCGCAATGCGAGTGAAAACGGAAGAGGGACAGGTGACCGCGACCGTAGACATCCGTCAACCTGTTGGAATTGAGATAGAGTATGAAGTGCTTAAGCCCAGAGACATTTTATTAATTTATTTTCATGTGGTGAATGAGGACGGAGTAAAAGTTTTTCAGACCTTTCAGGCTGATTCCTCCCTGCCAATAGGCCCTATTAAGCCAGGACGATTTGTGAGTACTGCTTGGATTCCTGGTAATTTTCTAGCGCAAGGAATATTGTTTGTTTCTCCAACGATAAGAACACAATTTCCGGGTACTCCCCATGTGCGTGAACTGGATGTTGTTGCCTTTCAAGTTATGGCAAGTTTGGAAAGCAGCCCTTTATCTGCGGATTTTTATCCAAAAAGGACAGGAGTAGTGTGGCCCTTATTAAAATGGGAAACGCAGCCCAGTTCCATTGGAAGTAAAACAGCGGTGGAAATACCTTGATGGGTACATCAAGAAAGAATCCCAAAGTCATTACCAGAACAGCACCTTTTCAAACTCTAAGACTTTCCAAAAGACTATATCCCACAAACTTCCCCTCCGTCTCCCCTAGAAAGGGGTGAGATTGCATGCATCAAGATTTCTGAGTTTCTAGTGGGGCAATTCTTCACGTTCCTCTGATCGGTGGCCATCAAGGTATCATGGAACAGTGGCTCGACATCTATCAGCAATAACTAGACAAAATCTCCAGTTGAATTGATTGAAATCCCAAATAAGCCGATTGGAATAGCCATATGACATTACCAAATTTTTTAATCATTGGAGCCCAAAGATCGGGGACAACATCTTTATACAATTATTTACGACAGCATCCACAGATCTTCATGAGCCCTATCAAGGAACCTAGGTTTTTTGTGTTTGATGGAGAAGAATTTCCTTCCCAAGGAAAGGACGAAGCGAGTCCGTCGGCAGCCCGTTACCAGAATTTTCGCCAGAGGTCAATTTGGAGTTTTGATGATTATTGTGCTTTGTTTCAGGGTGTGAGGGATGAAAAGGCAATAGGGGAAGCATCACCTCACTATCTATATCATCCAAGATCCGCTGATAGAATTAAAGCCCGTTTGCCAGGTGTCAAACTCGTAGCCATTCTTCGTGATCCTGTTGAGCGAGCCTATTCTAATTACTTTTTGAGCATCCGTGACAATAAGAGGCAGGTCGTTTCTGATTTTATAGAGAAGGCAAGAGAAGAAAGAAAACTAAACATGGATAATATTTGGGATGGCAGTAAACATTATTTGCGAAAGGGATTTTATGCTGCTCAACTCATTCGTTACCATAAAGTTTTTCCTCCAAATCAAATGCGAGTGTATCTCTATGAAGATTTAAAAAGTAACCTTCATAATCTTATTCAGGATGTTTTTAGATTTTTGGAGGTAGACGATTCATTTATTCCGGATATGTCTAGTAAATTCAGTACATCCGGACAAGTTATGAAAAATAAAAAACATTTGCAGTTTCTTTCAAACAGACGATGGCTTATCGGCCTTTCAAAGATGATGCTCTCAGATGAAATTCGACATGAGGTTTTAAAAAAAATTAGTTTATGCATTAATTCAAGGAATGAAGAAATCGTGACGCCTCCACTTCCACCTGAACTCAGAAGTGAATTAATTCAGATTTATAGAGATGACATTTTGCGTCTTCAAGATTTAATACAACGAGATCTTTCGGCCTGGCTTTCGATTGAAAAAATTAGGGTGGAGGAGAACGAAAAAAAATTAGAGGGAGCTTATGTTAAAGGCAAATCACTTCAATTAGTGCGGAGTTAAATAATCTCTGGATGAATCTACATTGAATGTCAATAATCCCAAAACCTATCATTATATAAAATTAGAAAATGAAGGGCGGCGTTACTTTTGCCTGCAACAAAGACTTCTTGAGTTAGGGTGGGTCCTTTACCGCAATAAATCCACCTTTTCCCAAAGGGGGCACTCTCGCACAAAAATTCTCTCCCTGAAATACATTTTTGGCCGCATTCGAATGATCCTCGGGTTTATTAGAAATAAAATTCCCTTTCTCATAAAATTTGTTTGTTATAAATATCAAATGCGAAAAATTGATTCGATTGTGCAATCGCCTTTTTATGGGCAAATGTATATGCCAGTACACCAAGGATATAAAATATTCGATTTTCGCAAAGAAGTGGTCGTGAAAGTTTTTGACCAAGATGTTCCTGCCTCGGTGATGTTGCGAGAAATTGAAGTATTGCAGAGCGTTTCTCAAATCGAATTTGCGCCTTCCTTAAGCAAATGGGACATTGCTGGAAAATGGTATGAAGAAAATTTTCTAGAGGGGTCGTTGGACTCTTCATATACACCAATAGATTCTGTGGCTGTGCTCAAAAAGTTTCAGGATGAAGTCGTTCACATTTTAGGTCGGTTGACTCTCTATCAAAAACCAGCAATTCGGAATGCCACCGAGTATGCGAGCAGCATTATTCGGAATTCAAATTTCAGTCGATTGACTGGACAGGATTCCACAGCAGGAAATATGGAAATCATCAAGAAATTTTTTGAAGTGATAGTTGACCAACTACAGAAAGAAGGAGACTGTTCCCTGTGTTTAGTCTTTGCTCATGGTGATTTCGTTCCAGCAAATATGTTGAATACATGGCAGGGAATGAACATGATTGATTGGGAAGGTTGTGGGTCCCGCAGCGCGTTGTATGATTTTTACAGTTATTTTTTTTACCGGTCAGTTTCCAGGAAAGTTCCGGTTTCTCTCATTGTTTCTGAGATCGACAAAGCTTTGCCAATTTTCCTGACAGGTATATCCAAGGAAGCTCCGTATATTTCTGATAGCATCAGGCAGTTTGAGAAAGTTTACCGCTGGACATTTTTTGTCGAGATGCTTTGCAGATTAATCGATCGTGAACTGTCAGATCGAAACTTAAATATTATGAATTATATTTTGGGATATATCGAGGCGTTTACCGAATTTGAAAGTTTGGCAACGTCTCGGCAACTTAACGATTCTGAGTAGAAAAAATCTTGTTGGTTGCCAAGGCATGTGAAAACGCGATGAGCTTGGCCGGGGAAACGATGGTTGTGAGAGATTCGGAATGAAACACCCTGGTCGTTTATGAGGAGAAAAACCTCTATGGAAATGAGACGAAAAAAAATGGCCTGGAATTTAATGCGAAAGCCTTGGGGATATTGTGTGGCTCACCTCACAAACAAGAAGGTGACTTTGCGTGGGGGCACATCTTGCTTGCAAGGCCTGAGTAGTAAATATTCGTAATACCGTAATTGGAGGAAAAATGAATCCTTATCCACTTGTGACCATTGCTATCCCAACATACAATCGGGCGGATTCTTTTCTGTCCCAGGCCCTTCAAAGTGCGGTTGGGCAAACCTATAACAATATTGAAATAATAGTGTCTGATAATTGTTCCGCTGACCATACGGAAGCGGTGGTTAAAAGTTTTCAAGACTCCCGGATCAGATATTTTAAGCAAATAGAGAATATCGGTTCGAATAACAATTGTAATTTCTGTTTAAAGCAAGCCGCTGGCGAATATTTTTTACTTCTTTTTGATGATGATGTCATTGACCCAGATTTTATCGAAGTTTGTGTTAAAGCCCTGCCACCTAATAAAGAGGTTGGGGTTGTACTTACGGGCGCAAGGGAAATTGATGGCAAGGGGGAAAAAATTCGGGAGTGCCTAAATCAGGCCAAAGGGTCTTCTGTAGAGACATTTTTTCTTGAATGGTTTGCCAATAATACGCCATTGTATTTGTGCAGTACGTTGTACTATACCCGTGGATTGCGAGAAATTGGCGGCTTTCATTCAAAGACTAATCTATACCAAGATGTGGTGGCCACAGCAAAGTTAATGGCCAAATATCAAAGAGTCAATGTGGAAGCGGTAAAGGCAAGTTTTCGCCGCCACGGTAGTAATTTGGGATCTTCCGTTGATATTGCTTCCTGGACTGAAGATAGCTTCTACTTGTTGAATGTGTTGTGCTCCAGGATTCAGCAAGAAAACGCGGCGGCCGCGTTTAAACGGAAAGGGATAGCCTACTTTTGCAAGGCCAATTTTAGGAAGGCTTCAAGGATTCAAAATTTGGCCAAGAGGATAATGGCCTATTGGACTGTGGCGCAAAGGTTTAACCATAGCTACTCTTTATCACGGTTTCTTTACCAAAAAAACATTGGGCCACGTCTGCGGCCTATCGCAAGAAGAATTCAAGGGTTCAAAATATGGACGTGGGGTTCGGTTGGATAACAGTTGGCCTGACCACGCCTGGGACTTCAAATCGTGGTCTACATGATTGGGCTGGTTTTTAAGTATGCCTAATCATGTTTCCATAAACAATATATGAGATTCTTTGCCCATGGAAAGACTAAGCAATGAAAATTGGATTTCTTGTCAGTGAATTCCCATCAGTTTCGGAAACCTTTATTCAAAGCCAAATCATGGGAATCATCGACCGTGGGCATGAGGTTACCATATTTGCCAACACCGGGAGAGATGATCTCAATATTTCTGAGGAGGTAAAAAAAAACTTTTAAATCGTATTAGGTATCCCAGAATACCGAAAAATAAACTTGTTCGGTGCATTAAGGCTATCAAGGTTATCGGTCAGTTCCTACTTACAAATCCTTTGCCTATTTTAAAATCCTTAAATATCTTTCGGTATAAAACTAAAGCTTCCTCGTTAACTCTTCTTTTTAAAATTCTTCCATTTATTGAGGGCATGCCATATGACGTTATTCATTGCCAATTTGGCGTGTTGGGTCTTGAAGGCCTCCAAATTAAACAGATTCTTGGTGGAAATATTAAATTGGTTACCTCGTTTAGAGGATATGACGCCACAAAAGTCCTTCAGCGGGAACCTCGGATTTATGATGAGTTATTTGAGGTAGGAGATCTTTTTCTCCCTGTCAGCCACTCTCTGAAAGATCTGGTTATTGCACATGGTTGCCCCGAAAATAAAATTACTGTGCTTCCGTCAGGTATTGATTGTGAGAAATTCAACCTTCCCGTAATAAATAACTATGAAGATGATTCTTTAACAGTTATTACCGTTGGCCGAATGGTAGAGAAAAAGGGTATTGCCTATGCCATTAAAGCCTTCGCACGTGTTCTGGAATTTGGACGGCGCATTCGGTATGTCATCATTGGAGAAGGGAGACTATGGGAAACACTTGAACAGTTGATTCAGAAATTGGGGCTCCAAGGACATGTTCAGTTGCTTGGTAGAAAGAATCATCAAGAAGTCATTCAGTTGTTACGGAAGGCCCATATACTTATAGCGCCAAGTATTACCACTAAAGAAGGTGATCAAGAAGGCATACCTAATGTCCTAAAAGAGGCAATGGTTTTGGGTTTGCCAGTGGTCAGTACACTCCATGGAGGCATTCCTGAGCTTGTGGAAGATGGCGTATCGGGTTTTCTGGTCAAGGAAAAGGATGTTGAATCTATGGCGGACAAGCTGATGTATCTCATAGAACGTCCTGAGGTCAGAGACAATATGGGTCAAGTGGGACAAGCGTATATTCGGAAAATTTTTGATATTCAAATATTGAACGATCAACTCGTGGACCTGTACGAACACGTGCTGGAGAGATGATTGGAATTAAAGAATCGTTTTCGTTAGCCCAGAATTTATCATCTATAGTCGAATCGGAATCTTATGCCAAAAGTAGCGGTGATCATTTCAACCTATAATCGGTCTGCCTTTCTTAAGAGGGCCATTGAAAGTGTGTGTGGGCAAACCTATACCGATTTCGAGATCATTGTTGTCGATGATGCTTCGACAGATGATACTCCTGGAGTCGTGGCTCAGTTCAGAGATAAACCTATAAAGTATATTCGCCATGACGAAAATAAGGGCGGCTCGGCCTCCAGAAATACAGGAATTTCCAAGAGCCAATCTGACTATATCGCGTTTCTTGATGATGACGACGAATGGTTGCCAGAAAAATTAGCTCGGCAAGTTTCGGTATTAGACGCCGGGGACAAATTGTTAGGAGGCGTTTGTACTGGACATTTCAATGTAGATGATAAGAGTGGGGCAATCACAGGTGAGTGGATCCCTTCGCATAGAGGCAATTTAAGTAAGAAAATTCTAGAGACAAATTGTCTCAGCACCACCTCGTCCTTGTTGTTAAAAAAGGAAACGTTTGAAACAGTCGGACTGTTTGATGAACAACTGAAAAGTTTTCAAGACTATGATATGTGGGTAAGAATAGCCCAACACTATACCTTCGATTACATTAAAGATCCTCTTGTGAAATATTATTGGCACCCGATTCAGATATGGAAAAATCTGAATGCCCTTAGTCAAGGTGTTGATCGCATCCTAAAGAAACATGGTGGCTATTGGGGCGTGCGAAAGCGTATGTCTGGGCGATATTTGTATATTGGGGTTCGCTATTGTATGAGAGGGCAGTATCGGGAAGGAAGGAAAAGTTTTTTTAAAGCAATCAAGGCAAATCCTATTAAATTTGAAAATTATTCACGCTTGCTCCTTTCCTTGTTTGGTCCCCCCACTATGAAAGGTCTAAAGGAATGGGGAGGCTCCCTTAAGCTGAGATTATTCAAAGGGAACACATAGGGTGTTCTTGTTAAAATTCTATAAGCCGAAAAATTTAGAAATGGTGCTTTAGCTTTGCGAGAGATATTGAATCAGGAATTACAGTTTATGGGGCGTGAAAAGGCGAATCCTGGGAGGAATGGAAGTACTTCTTTAGATTCTGGTTATGTTAACTCTGGGAACTTAGAAGCTCGTCGCCGTGTGTTGTTTCTCGCGCATCACTTTCCACCCTTAAGGGCTATTCCTTGTGTGAGAACATGGAATGTCGCAAAAAATCTTGCGCGACGAGGGTGGGAGGTGAATGTCCTAACTCCCGATCCAACACTTTGGAAATGTGTGGATGATCCTCAAGAACATGAGAACCGTTTATTGCAAGAGAATATCCGTTCTATTACTACAGGCCATGATTGGCGATGTTTAATACCGGAAAAACTTTGTTATAGAAATACTGGAATGAGTTGGATAGTTGGAGGGCTGTGCCGTCGTATTCAGCGTCGTATGGGTATTGATAGAGCTTTTGGGTGGTTGAAGCCTGCCGAAAGGGCTTGTTGTCAGTTTGGAAAAGGGGACTTTGATGTCATTTTGGCTACTGGGGATCCTTTTATTACCTTTCGGTTAGCAAAACAGTTGGCGGAAAAAGTTCAGTGTCCTTATGTGCTCGACTACCGTGACCCCTGGACTGATAATCCCTATATTTCTTCGTCAATTTTAAAACATGCCGCTCAAGAGGAATTTCAGCTGTTCAATGGGGCTCGTGCGGTAACGGTGGTATCACCATCCTGGGCGAGTGCTTTGGGAAAGAAATTTAATGATGACACTAAGGTCCGTGTGCTGACAAATGGTTATGATCCTGAAGAATTGGTACAAGTGCAACCGTACCAGTTTGATCATAAGGCCATTGTTTATACGGGAAGGTTTTATCTTCCTAAGCGTGGGCTTTCTCCAGTTATGGCTGCTCTTCAGGTTCTTACCAAAACAGTTAATGCTAATGACCATCCTTGGTTATTTCATTATTATGGACCAGAAGAGCAATACGTCAGGGCTGAGGCATGTCGGTTTGGTGTGAAAGAGTATGTGGTGTGTCATGGAAATGTGGCCAGGAAAGAAGTCTTGTCCGCTGTGCGTGGGGCTTCAGTTGCTGTGGTGATTTCTTCCGTTGCTGACCATGTGGGATTGGATGAACAGGGAATGATTCCAGGAAAACTATATGAGGCTATTGGTTTACGGACACCTGTCCTATTAATCGCTAGTGCGAATAGTGATGCGCGAGCTGTGCTCAAGCAAGTAGGAGCAGGTGGAGTTTTTATGGGAAAGGAAACTCGTGCTATAGCGGAATGTTTGAAAGGAATGTTGTGTGGTGAAGCGCAACAGCCTGCCCTGCCAGATGAATTTTCATGGAGCCAAATTAGTTGTAGGTTAGACGCAGTTCTCAAGTCTGCTACCCAAGAGGAGCGAATATAGGTCTCCTATTGCCGTCCCCGCTTAGATGGTGAGCTGGTACCTTTGAATGGAAGCGCTCATTTGATCCATAAAAATTTTAACTGGAATAGAACCATCTGTCGTATGGTCTTGTCCGAGCATTGATGCGAGCAGCACCCGAGTGGTTCCTAAAACAAAGACCAATTTTCCTGCAAAAAGACAAATTCCTCTATTGCTTCAATGGACATTTCTGTTGTTTGTGTTTTTGATGCCACTTGAAACATTAGAACTCGGTCCAGCCACACGTGGAACCTTATCGCTCCCTCGCATAGTGGGAGCCGCCATGGTTGGATTGAGTCTGGTTTTTTGGCGGCATGCCTTTAAAGCTTTGCCGCGTGCGGGGTATTTTTTCTTAGGTTATATTGCAGTGTTTTTTGCTAGTTCCCTTTTGGTGTCAGAGAAGTTTATGCAGCCAGCCATTTCTCTTTCCTTTACTTTTTTGCAGCTATTTCTTCTATTTTGGATTGCGACAAGCCTTTTTTGTAGGAATGAAGAGTTTATTAAAAAGTCTTGTATGGCCTTTGGCCTTGGATGTTTTGTGCTGGCGCTATGCGGGCTGTTCAATATAGGTGGTATGACAGTAATTTCAACAGAGCGTGGCATGGAGCGATTTGCGATCGAAGGGATGAACCCGAATTATCTTGCCTATTTGTTGGCTCTGAGTGTCACCATTTTGGTGGGCCTTTATCTCAATAACAGCCTAAAAAAAAATTGGCACAAGATACTCCTTATTATTCTTATAGTTCCCCAGGTGACAATGATTGTGTCCTCCGGCTCGCGGGGAGGTCTTATAGCCCTTATGCTTGCTCTTTTCCTCTACCTCACTCCCGTGGGTTTAACCAAAAAGAAATTACTGATGATCATGGTGGGAGGTATCGCTATTTGTGCCATAGGGTATGTGGCATTCTTAGATCCGGTGACTTCGGAACGGTTAGGAAAGACAATGGAGAAAAACCACCAAGAATCTCGAAATGACATCTACTCTGAGGCTTTTCTTATGATACAGGAACGTCCGGTTTTTGGATGGGGACCAAAAGAAAATGAAGTGAAACTTGGAAGACGTTTGGGGATGTATGCAATGAATCCACACAATCTGTATCTTCAGGCATTACTGCAAACAGGAATGGTCGGTGGCTGTTTTCTGTTTATGGCAATAGGGGGTTGCCTATATTCTGCATGGTCTAGCCGTAAAGCTTGGCTTGGTTTTATACCTGTTGCTGTCATGATTATCGTGCTGATAGTAAATCTAGCGCATGAATTCTTGCCAAGAAAAGCTACTTGGTTCGCGCTCGCGCTGGCATCTACTACTGTGGTGTACCCAGTAAAGTCCAGGCTGCAACCGTTTCGGCATGTGGGTAGGACGTTAATCGTGTGATAAGAATCAAACGCTTCCTTCTATTTTCTACCTTCTCGATTAGCAGTGGTGAGACGTACATTTTCCTCTAAACTAAGTAATTTGTCAGTATAGTAAGATTATTTAGCCTTATAGGTGCAAATTAATGGACCAGAAGGTTTCCATCGGTCAATAAAGGTTGGGGAGCGGCTATGAACATTTTTGCAAAGCGCAACGGCATGGGCCTAGTTCGGAGCGAACCACATCTCTACAGCGCGGTTACGAGGTTTCGTCTCTTTCTTTCGCGCCATATCTTCGGTTTTCCTATGAAGCGGAAATATCTTCGCAATGGTGACCTCTTTGCTATGAGTGAATTTGAGGAGAAGTATTGTGCTCTGTTGAGACGCGACGGTTACGTGAGCATCCCCAACTTTTTCGATATTAGCCTAATCGACTCGATCTTTGAGAAGGCAGATGCGGCTTTTCACAGGTTAGAACTAAACGAAGCCCACTCTTACGCGATTCGGAAGGGCGATCTCTCGACCCTGAAGGGGCTCACCTACGAGGAACTTGCACGGGTCGAAAAAATGATCTCTCTCAATTCCCCTCTGCTCGTAGCCCCTGAATCCACCGAGATTTTCTTCAACCCTTCGATCATAAGGGTCGTAATGAATTTCCTCGGTTATGTTGCCCCGAATTACAGTGCCGAGATCGTTCGTGATTTTCCTCACAACACTCAGCGGGAATCAAGCAACTTTCACAAAGACAACGATGAGCGAGACTCTGTCCAGGTTTTCGTTTATCTTGTGGATATCGATGAAACCCGCGGCCCTCTTGTCTACGTACCTGGCTCCAATCGAAACGATACAAGGTCCTGCCGTCCACGGCTCGCTCGTGATCTTGGACTTAAGGGTTTCGATGGGCGCATCCCTGATTCTGAAGTCGAGCGTGTTTACCCTCGATCGGAATGGATCCAGGTGCCTGTACGGCGTGGCTCTATTGTGATTATCCACGGAAACGGGCTTCATAAGGGTCCGAACTGGTGCTTAGACGGATCCGTCCCGAACCGGGAGCGGACCGCGATTCGTATTAACATCAACGGCCTAAAGATTGGCCACCGCCGACATTCCGGGAATGCCCTCAATCCGTCCACCTACGACTCATTGACCCCGCTACAGCAGCTAGTTATCGGCCGGACTTGATCTGAACGGTCATTGCCGTCGAAGGGGTTAATCGAGTAAAGAGATATTCTCTAGTAAATTGTATCGGCACGAAATTTTGACCCTCGGAATTCAACGATAACCTCGCAAAAAGGAAAACAAAGAAAATGTGCGGAATTGTAGGCATAGTGGGAGATATGTCCCGTGAGGAAAAAGTCGCTAAAGTGCGGGATATGCTTTTGACACTTGCCAGAAGGGGGCCAGATGGTGAAGGAATTGAGGTGCTAAGTGAAGCGGTGTTAGGGCATCGTCGTCTTGCAATTTTTGATACCTCGCCGGCTGGTCGCCAACCAATGGTTTCTGATGAAAGTGATGTTGGGCTTATTTTTAATGGAGCCATTTATAATTTTTGGGAACTTCGACATCAGTTAGAAGCTCGTGGGGTAGTATTTCGAACTTCAACCGATACGGAAGTTATTTTAAAGGGATATGAAGAATGGGGTATTAATCAACTAGTTTCCCGCTTGCGTGGCATGTTTGCATTGGGAATATGGGATGGACGGAAGAAAAAACTCTATTTAGTGCGGGATCGTCTTGGGGTCAAGCCACTTGTTTATGCTCTCAAGGAGCGAGGAGTGTTGGCGTTTGGCTCGACGGTCCGTGCCCTTAAAATGGGTGGCTTCTGTGAAGAACTTAGTCAAGAAGGAGTGGCCGCATTTCTGCAGTGGGGTTTTGTTTCAGATGACCATTCTATCTATAAAGGGATTGTTAAAGTTAAACCTGGCACTATTGTAGAATGGTCCGCGGAAGGGCTCAAAACCTGGACTTATTGGTCAAGTCAAGATCGTAAACACGTTTACCAGGTTTCCTTTCAAGATGCCGTAGAACAAACGGAACAGTTGTTATTGGAAGCCGTGTCGTTACGGCTCCGTTCGGATGTACCCCTGGGTGCACTCTTGAGTGGTGGAATTGATTCAAGCTTGGTTTGTTGGGCCATTGCTAAGTCAGGCAGCAACGTGAAAGCCTATACGGTAGGTGTTCCTGGACATCCATGGGATGAAACGAAGGCTGCGCAACAAACAGCAAAGATGCTGGGTATTGAACATTGTGTATTACCAATGGGAGCAGATGAATTTCCAGACCTGCATGAACTCAGTGATGCGTATGGAGAGCCATTTGCCTCGCCATCGGCATTGGCGATGTTACAAGTATCGAAATTAATGAAAAGTAGTGTCAAGGTCATGCTCACTGGTGATGGGGGAGATGACTGTTTTTTGGGGTATCCTCGACATCGACATCTTTGGTTGGCTAGTAAAATGTCCTTTTTCTCCTCTCCATTGGGAAGAAAACTTTGGCTAAAGTTGCGGTCAAGGGTTTCAGGGGTTGGAAGTTTTCGACGGGTGATTTCATTGTTAAATTACGCGTCGGGTGACTTAGGAGCCTTTGTAGGAAAAGGTGCCCATGCTGATGAAGCAAGCGTCGATCATATTTTTGGACCTATGCTCCGAGATAGGCAGGTTGCTTTTAAACAAGAAGAATGGTTCGTTCAAAATAGCCAGCTCTTAGAAAAATTTCTAGGATTTGAGCATCGGACAAGATTTACGGGCGAGTATTTGACCAAAATTGATGGCGCGACGATGTATTACGGATTAGAGGCTCGAAGCCCCTTTCTGGATCATAAACTATGGGAATTGGCTTTGTCTCTTCCTGTTGATGTTCGATTACGTCATTGGCATCTCAAAGCCATTCTTCGCGAGGTCGCGAAGCGATCACTTGGGTTCCGATTTGCGCATCGTCCTAAGACCGGATTTGGAATTCCCGTCTACCAATGGATGGTTGGAAAATGGGGAACATCTGTCAGAGAGATATTTCAGCATTCATTGGCTGAAAAGCAAGGATGGATTTCTGGAGATGTGGCACGTTCGTGGTTAGATCAGAGTTTTGTTCAAGGTCGGGCGTCAAATGAACTTTGGCATATTTTGGTCTTTGATTCTTGGTTAGCAAAAGAGCGCAGCGAAATCGGTACGGTCTCTTGTTAGTTACTGGTTAGTCAAACCTAGAGTAATAAAAATGAAACTGTTAGTCATTGTTCCTTACTCTCCACATGAGAGCCATCCTTATTCAGGGGCGTTCAATGAACGAACTGTCCAAATCCTCAAAAACCTTTGAGAGTATGTGGTAGTGTAGGTGTCCAAGTTTTTTGCTTCAGCTCCCTCTTATCATTTCAACTTTGACTTCATCTAACCGGTAAAAACTCTTTTCCAATGATTATCAGGGTAGGGTGGTATCCAGGATCCACCTTTGTGCACAAAGAACCACGCCAGTACGATGAAGGGCGTGATGACTCCAGGCCCTCCGGAACTTCTATGGTTACGGGTCCCAAACCTTTTTCGGTTGCCCCCAGAAGAGGTAGCCATTGGGGATCATTTGTCCTCATTCTTGTGCATGGTAGATCGTCAAAAGTTGCAAACCGTTTGATTAGTTCAGCATTAAGGACCTGAAAAATCAGTTTGCTATTCCCGCCTCGGATCACCCCCGTCCATTCATCCTGCTTGATTCGATTTGCTTCTTTTACATTCTTATGCTTCTTAATTTTGGCGTTTCTGTTTAGCTTAATTTGAGTGTTGAGTTCCAATCATTTTTTCCTGAGACTATGGGGTTCAATTTTCTTTTATGAGGGGTGGAACCAAACTTTTATAGTCCTATTGTTTTGCTCTGTGCTTTTTAATTACACGCTAGCGAAGGTATTAATAGCAAAAAACAGTCATTTTTTTTAATTAATTAATGCTGGGTTTTGGTATTTTCTTAACTTTCTGGAAAAATTTGAAGAAATTTACCTGAGTAATAAAACTTTGATATGTAATTATTAACTGAGAAAAAAGTAACAAGGTCTCCCGGCGTCCTCCTTTGATTTACTTCCTTGTTACGTTTGTTGGCGTATTGTTGGAAATGAAACAATGGCTTACTTTTGCTCAATTACGTTTCCCCTTTGTTGTATTTGTAATGGGTGATGGGTTTTCGGCAGGAAAATGAACTCAAAAAGCACACTGGTGAATCACCTGTAGGACGGCAGTCCAATTTGTTTAGCCAAAAATTCTTCCAAAAACTTGGCCAATCTTCTCTATTTCAAAACTGTGATCAAATTCCTATGTTTTGAAAATTGATGCTTGGTTGGCAAAAGAGTAAAACGAACATCCCTGGCTCCATTGTTAAATAAAGAGGAAAAAGAAGAGTAATATAAATGAAACTGTTAGTCATTGTTCCTTACTATCCACATGAGAGTCATCCTTATTCGGGGGCGTTCAATGAACGGACTGTACAAATACTGAAGAGCTTCTGCGAATGTGTAGAAGTAGTAGTTCCACGACCATACACTCCAAAACTTTTTTCAAAATTTTCCCATCGCTGGCGAACCTATGCGAATATCCCTCCTTTTGAGTTGAGGAATGGGGTCCCTATTTTTCGACCGGTGTATTTTACCTTCCCTAAAATCGGAGGGGCTTTAACTCGTGAAATGTCTTGTTATTTGGGAACTCGAAAGACTATTCGAAAAAGACATGAAAAAGTCGGGTTTGATGCGATTTTATCATTTGACTTATATGGTGCCGGAAGTCTTGCCTGGCGAATAGGAAGAGACTTAGGAATACCAGCCTGCGGGTGGGGAACAGGTGCAGATTTGGCTCAACCTCCCGGAACGATGAGGGAACGTATAATCCAGAAAGCTTTAAGAAATCTGGATTTGGTCTTTTATCAAAGCCAAGAACTTCTTTGTGCCGCTGCAACCATTTTGGGTGAAAAACCTGAAGCCCTTGATCCCAAAAAGCACTTTCAATTAGCCAGAGGAATTGGTGATCCACCTCTTCTGGATAGGCCTCGCATGCGAGAGCAGCTGCGAACTTCGTGGGGCTTTGGGGATGAAGACATTGTGGTCATGAATATTAGTCGTGCGGCTCGAGCAAAAGGAATATTTGAATTACTTCACATTGCTGAAACAACAGGTTCTCTCAAAACTCCTCTGCATTTTGTATGGATAGGTGGGCAGGAGGGATTTGATGATGGACAAGAAGTCCGGAATCACTTGAAACAGAATGGGGCCCTCCGGGAAAAGTTCCATTTTTTGCCAGGATGCCATCCTGATGAAGTGTGGCAATATCTATGTGCGGCTGATATTTTCGCTTTTCCAAGTCACCATACGGAGGGAATGCCAAACAGCTTACTGGAAGCCATGATGATGGAAGTCCCTGCTGTGGCATTCGGAATTTCTTCGGTCCGTGAGATTGATGCTGGTTCAAACTCGGTCGCATGTGTGGAGCCGTTCAATACAAAAATGTTTACGGACACTCTTATCCGCTTAGCAGGGAATAAATCCGAGCGCCAAAAGATTGGTATTTTGGGGCGGGAACAGGTAACGAAAAAGTACCTTGCTAAGAACAATATGAATCGAGCCCTCTATCATCTTTCACAACTTACGCCCCACCGTGATAAGGATCGAGAAGAACCACTTTTTGTTCCCTTGTTCTCTTCGAATGGATAACTAGCCATTCGGAAATGGGGAAAGGCTTAATCTTCAATAGCCTTGTGTCCATATTTACAGTAACTTTGAATGTGGTTTTTGTTCCACCTAGATAATTCGCAAACATCTTCGAAGGAAATGCATAAAATGAAACACCGGCTAATTATTACCGCTGATGACTATGGTATGTGTAAGGTTGTTAATGATGCTATTGAAGCCTGTATGTCACATGGAGTGGTTACCGCCACATGTGTCATGACCAATATGCCGGCTTTTGGCACGGCTGTACGTTTACGACAAAAATTTCCTGATTCTTCGCTAGGAATTCATTGGACTGTGACTCAAGGATGCCCGGTGTTGCCCCCGCAGATGGTGCCTACCTTAATTGGGCGAAATGGAGAGTTTCATGTTCCTGCACTGTTTAAGCGATTGTGGCTGTTGGGTCGAATTTCAAAAACTGAGTTAGAGGCAGAACTTACCGCGCAGTATGAACGGTGTTGTGAGGCCATTGGTCACCCTGATTTCTGGAATACCCATCAGAACTTTCACGTATTTCCTACATTATATGATACTTGTGTTGAAATAGGCCTAAACTTGGGGATTGCTGCCACGCGTTCCCATCGCCGTATCACATTGCCGTTACATGAATCTCCAGCTCAATACCATCTTCGAAATCCTCTTCATTGGCTCAAGGGGTTTGGTATTGGTTGGTGGGTAGGTAAGGCAGAGTCGCGCGGAGCGATGATGCCTGATGGGATATTGTATGTACCAGATACTGATTCTAAGTTGACCTCATTAGAAGCCACGGTACAACGGGTACCTTGGTTGAAGTATCCTAAGGCCTTGGAGTTGGTCATTCATCCAGCTACGGAAGTTGATGCACGGGTGTTTCGTCGACATGCGGAGCGACGTGTCCAACAGTATCAGTTGTATGCCAACCCAGACGTCCGGAAACGATTGAGGCAATTAGGAGTCCAGCTTGTGGGATTTGAGGCTCTACATGGATCTCAATATGCTCCTGCCCTCGCCAACGGGAATTGAAGCACTACCTAATACTCGTCCGAATAACTTCACTTTCACAGCCCAATATCTAAAGTAAGCTGGGCTGTACACCTACTTTTGAAAAAACACACTTATGAATGATGATTGGAAAATGGAACTCTACTGGCGGTTGCCAATTTTTCTCCAAGAGGTGGGGTTGGCTTTTTACGCCAGGAAACTCGACCGGGCGTATTACGGTCCTGGCTATGACGAATCGATTGATCAATATAGGCAGATGCAAAATTGGTCCAGAGCGGACATCGAAGCCTGGCAATACCAGGAGCTCAGGCGAATAATGGAAATCGCGGCAACACAAGTGCCGTACTATCGATCTAGTTGGAAAACGATCCCGTGGAAGTCAGTCCAATCTTCGGAGCAGCTCTCGCTCTTTCCGCTATTAGACAAACATGTCATTCGACAACACTCGGAAAATTTTATTGCGGAAAATTCCAATCGAAAGGCGCTGCTCGTCGATAGTACGAGTGGTACCTCCGGAACGGCGTTGCGCATTTTTAAGTCTCCGGCCATGTTGCCACAGTATTGGGCAGCCTATGAGGTTATGGCTCGTAATGTTGCGGGAGTGACTCGTGAGATGCCGAGGGCTATGATGGGAGGCCGGCCTATTATTCCCGGAAGTACAAATAAGCCGCCATATTGGCGATTTAATAGTCATTGGCAGCAACTGTATCTTTCGAGTTACCATGTGTCAGAAAATACTGTTCCTCACTATATTGAAGCCATTCGTTCCCATGGTTCTCAATGGCTCACCGGATATGGTTCAGCGATTGCAGCACTTGCGGAAAGTGCCTTAAAAAATAACTTGCCACCACTCCCTCTTCGTGCCGTTATCGTCAGTGGAGATACCTTACTTCCTGGTATGAGGATGGTCATCGAAGAGTTTTTTCAATGTCCCTGTTATGACCACTATGGGCAATGCGAGTTTGTGTGTATGGCCATGGAATGTTCCTATGGGGAAAAGCATCTCATTCCAACGGTGGGTATCGTTGAGATTTTACGCGAAGATGGATCGCCATGTGTCCCAGGAGAAGTTGGTGAGATTATTTCGACGAGTCTTCTTAATGATGCCATGCCATTTATCCGGTATAAGACTGGGGATTATGCCGCATGGAGTGATGTCCAGTCCTGTCCATGTGGGAATCAAAATCGCACACTGACGAAACTTGAAGGCCGTGTAGATGATTTCCTTTTGACTGCAGATGGTCGCAAGATTGGTCGCCTATCGACGGCGATGAAGCGGAGCCCAACCATTCATTCCTTACAAATCGTACAAGACCGTCCTGGTCACGGATTTCTCTTAGTCCGACCATCTGATGGGTATCAGGCCTCGCATGGAGCTACAGTAGTGGAAGATATTCTCTCGCGTATTGGGTCCTTTGACCTTGAACTGATGGAAGTTCCCGAGATTCCCAAAACTCTTCGTGGGAAAACCCGGCTCGTCGTTCGCCTTGATGAACAACCTATTCTCCGTGATGTCTACCAGCCCTTGTTTTCCACATTTCCTTAAATGTTCTAGGGGGGGTGGCTTAAAAGTTTTAACCACTTGGATGCAAGTTGGGAGCATCCTTAGCAACGCTCAATTGGCAAGACTGAATAGTGCGAATCGCTCGTTAGTCTTACCTATTTAATTTTTGTAATTTATTCCTTCCGATTGTGAGTTTTCTAATGCGAATTTGTCATTTGACGACCGTGCATCCTGCAAAAGATACGAGGATTTTTTACCGTATGGTGCGGAGTTTAGCAGAAAGAGGCCATTCTGTAGTGCTGATAGCACCAGAGAGTTTTGATGATGCTCTTGTAAAAGCCTCTTCGTGGAATGGATATGTGGGTGCTACGTCTTGGCGGTTACTCCGTATGTTTCGGGCACTCCGAGCAGCCCTTCATGAGCGAGCGGATATTTACCACTTTCACGATCCTGAACTCATTCCGGTAGGGCTTGTACTCAAACTGTTAAAGCCTTCAGCTGCCGTCGTTTATGATGTACATGAAGATTATCCGGCCATGATGAAGGTCAAGCATTGGATTCCTTCTTTTATCAGGCCGATAGTCGCGGGGACAGCGTCTGTCGTAAATGCAGTCGCAGGAATGTTTCTCGATGGCATTGTGACCGCTGACCCTTCTGTGCAAAAAGATTTTTTGCGAGTGGCTAGAAAGAAAACACTCGTCTTTTATAATTTCCCTGAATTGTCAATGTTTACGTCTTCTAGTAATGCGCCTTCAGAGGTTCAGGCTGACCTTGTGTATGTAGGTGGAATCAGTGAGCGCGCAGGAACTTTTGTATTACTGGATGCCCTATCGTTATTAGGTCAGCAAGGTGTTCATCCGACAGTTCGATTGGCCGGATATACTGATGGCCAAGCAGGTTGGGCAACCGTCCATGAAGGTATTTGTCAGCGTGGTCTCGAAAAACAAATTGAGTACGTTGGTCGTATTCCTTCGTCTCAGGTGCCAGAATGGATAAGAAGTGGCAGGATTGGTTTAGT
This sequence comes from Nitrospirales bacterium, assembly GCA_029261305.1. The sequence goes on along the minus strand of JAJDBO010000386.1, from coordinate 19,572 downwards.
CACTCTTCAACCTATTGCCAAATTTCTCAAAAACATTCCTTCAAAACTGTTTGAATATTGGGCCTGTGGTTTGCCGGTCATTTCCAGTGATTTACCTCCCATAAAGGGATTTGTGGGCCATGGTGAGAATGGAATATTGTTTCAGGCTACGAGTGCATCTGATCTTGCTCAGGCCATTCAACAGTTGCTTGACCGCCCTGATCAGGGTGCTGGAATGGGACGACAGGGACAACAACAGGTTCAAGAAAAATGGAACAACGATTGCCAAGTCACTGAATTGATAACGTTCTATGAATATATTCGGAAGAATTAGGCCGACCTTTTAAATGTTCCTTAGTCTATAGTTTTCGTCGCCGACAAAGGGGTAGCTTTTCCTCAATACTTATAATTTCAAGGTTGGGGGCAGAGAGCCGATAGAATAATGTGTTGCGCATCTTTGGGACTATTTAGAGGTTAACTCTCATTATTGTAAACGTAAATTGTGAGACGGCTAAACGCTTTCGTGGAGGATAAGAGCAATGTTGGGATGTAAAAAAGGTCGGACTTGGGCCAAAAAATATTGTCATGAATTTTGCCCCAGGTGTTTGCACTATTCGCACGAATTTAAGCAATGTCAAATTGGCATGAAAGGAATATATTTTTGCGCTTTGATTTTAATAGCCTTTGGAACCCCTAATATAACTTTTGCTCTTGCTCCTTGCGATTATTATGCTTCCCCATCGAGATTAGGTAATGGTTTGACTGAAACCACTCCCTTCAAAATTGCTGATTTCTGGTCAGTGGCTGGGCCTGGGAAGACACTTTGTCTTTTGGATGGTATCTATACTGGCGGAAGCTCCATGATTGCTCCTCCAGAAAATTTAAGTGGTGTGCAGGGCAACCCCATTACCGTGCGGGCGTTTAATGATGGCAAAGCTACGCTTAATGGAGAAGGTGCTCGAGAGCCAGTTAAGCTAAAATATAACAACTGGTTTGTTCTTGAGGGGTTTAATGCGCATGACAGTAGTGGGTATGTTCTTAAACTTTCTCGATCTGACCATAATATTGTGCGTAGGGTTGTGGGGTGGAATGCCAGTATAGATGGGAATACCCATGTGTTTGGGGCGCCATATAGCAAATATCCTCTGTTTGAAGATGTTGCTGGCTTTGGCACGGGGCGAAAAATTTTCGAAACTTTCAAGACAACAGATGCTATCATTCGTCGCGCATGGGGCCGTTGGGAGGGATCAACCATTACTGGTCCGAAACAAAGTTTTGCTCCAGTTTATAATGGGTACGGCACTATGATTGAAAATGCCATTGCAACTTGGACTGGTGAGGAAATGACCAAGACTCCGAATCAGCCTTTTGGTATCATTTCTACCGACAGAATCGATTTTGAGGATCGCAAATCGCGGCTTAAGCTCTTTGGGAATATTATGCACGTTACGGGAGAGGGAACTTTTCATCCACCCCAACAGTTATTCATCAGAAAGCTAGATGATATTCAAATCAAGGATCTCGTGGCATATTTCCCCCAAGGTCAATATGCTTCCAAAAGGTCCGTTTTTTTGGATGATTGTTGGAAAGCAGATTCTGGAAGCATTCTCTGTACAAATCCTCAACTCAGTATCACTAATTTAACAAGTATTGGAGGGGCAGGGCCATATATTACTTCTCACTGGGAAACCACCAACCTCATTTCTAGTCCCAGTGTGAGCTCCCTCTATTCTCCAGGTGAAAACCTTTTTGTTAACTCTGGAAATGTTGGGGCGACCATTTGCAAACGTTATGTGGATGGCGTGCTGACTCAAGACTCTTTATGGCCATGGCCAATGGATCAACGAATTCATGACGCGCTTCAACAGGCCGGAAAAACTCCATTCTACGTGACCGATATTATAGAAAGCATGTTTGGGACTATTCCTTCAGAATGTAAACAAAGCCCAGGTGGAGAAGTTAATGAACCCCCGACCCCACCATCTGGCTTTAGATTGAATTAGTTCTTGCTGATTTTACTCTGCAAATACAGGCTCATACTTATGCCTGTACTTTAAACAATGTCGGGTGGGGAGGACAAAGAAAAAGGGCATCGACTGCTTCCCATGTACTCTTTGAAAAGATGATCCGATTGCTCTCGGGTTATTTTTCTCGCCAAGAAATTTTATTTTGGTTCAATTCTTCTCAATCAATTAGACAATTGAATATTATTTGAGTCAATCCGTCTGATTCCTCTCATTCAGGACCTGGATTGTTCATGGTGCCAGATTGGCCCCATCTTTTAACTGAAGCCTCCCTCCGGGGCAATATGACGTGCTAAATTCAGGCACTTTTTTTAGGTCATTTATACATGCCAGGTACAAGTAAATTCTCACGGATAACAATAACAGGAATGGAATAATTGGCCATCAAACTCTGTTTAAGGGGAAACGCTCTACAGTGAATATTCAGCATAATCAACAGCAGGATTTATCCTCTTCATTGCCCTTTGTCTCCATCGTTATTCCCTGTCGTAATGAGGCATCCTGTATTCAGGCCTGCCTGAGTTCCATTCTTGTTCAGGATTATCCCTCGGAAAAATTGGAACTACTGATTGTAGACGGGATGTCTGATGATGGAACGAGGGAGATGATCGAGGGAATTATTGCACGTTCGGATGCAGCTATTGGTGATAACCCTTCTGAAATTGAAAATATCCCTACGATTAGAAACATACGAATGTTGGATAATGCTAAAAGGGTTGTCCCCAGTGCACTCAATATTGGATTACGGGAATCCAAAGGAGACATCATTGTCCGGATCGATGGTCACGCAATTATCGAACCGAATTATATATCAACGGCAGTTGATGTTATGAAGCGTTCAGATGCCGAAGTCGTTGGTGGGTTAATGCGGCCAATAGGCACGGGGTGGAAAGGAAAGAGTATTGCTGTTGCCCACAATCTTTGGTTTGGATTGGGTGGAGGCGCATTCCACCATTCTGAGGAAGAGGTAGAGGCTGATACTGTATATATGGGGGTTTTTCGGAGAGATGTTTTTGAAAAGTCTGGGTATTTTGATGAGGATTTGGTTAGAAATCAGGATATTGAAATGAATAGTCGGATTCGACGGGGAGGCGGAAAAGTCGTTCTCTCTCCTCTCATTCGTTCAAAATATTTTTGTCGCAATTCGTTAGCCGGTCTTTGGAAACAAAATTATGCAAATGGGTTATGGCTAATCCCAACCGTGAAAAAAAATTCGCATACTCTGAGCTCACGGCATTTTATCCCTCTTGTCTTTGTGTCCGCATTCCTCATCTCTCTTTTTGGAAGTGTCGTGGTGCCAGAAATTTGGATGGTATTTTTCGGGATTATGGGAGTCTATGGTGTGGCTTCCCTTGGAGCTGCTACTCGTGCGGCTGCGCGATATGGTTGGCGTTTTCTGTTTTCTCTTCCATTTGTGTTTGCCACTCTTCATTTCAGCTATGGTGCTGGATCTCTTGTCGGACTCTTCCGACTCGTCTTTCAAGGTGCCAAGGTTACGGCAGGAACTAAGCCTGGATTAGAGTCTTCCTCCACAGGACGTTTATGAATCCCGATACAATATCTCAATATGAAAAGGCCTTTGGCCAAGTTGTGGACATTCCCTATGCGTATTCGTTTTGGAAAGGGCGGGTAGCCTTTTTTGCCATCCTTCGCGCTTTAGGAATAGGTCATGGGGATGAGGTTATTCTTCCAGGATTCACATGTGTGGTTGTCCCCAATTCGATTCGTATGAGTGGAGCCGTTCCAGTATATGCAGATATCTGTTCTGGCACGTATAACCTTGATCCGGATAGTGTCGAACGTTTGATTACCGATCGCACTCGTGCACTGATTGTTCAGCATACTTTTGGAATCCCAGCCGATATGGATTGTCTTGTCGCTATAGCCCGTCGACACAATATAGTGATAATCGAAGATTGTGCTCATGCATTGGGCTCGACATTCTATGGTCAAAAAGTTGGCACGTTTGGTGTCGCAGCATTTTTCAGTTCTCAATGGTCTAAACCGTATACAACGGGATTCGGAGGATTGGCTGTGACCTCAGACCCACAGTTGGCAAAAGAACTTGCCAAAATTCAAGGTGAGTTTTCTGATCCTCCAACAGCGCAACTTTTGAAGCTGAGGATTCAATACAAGGTTTATCGGTATTTCTTTTCCTCACGTCTGTATTGGAAGGCGAGGAGCCTTCTTGATCGATTAAGTGATTGGAAATTATTTTTGGGGTCATCGAGTGATGAAGAGTTGAGGGGAGAGGTTCCCAACGATTTCAATTGGACCATGTCCAAGTTTCAGGCGAAAATCGGCATGAAACAACTCAGCACGCTTTCCAAAAACCAATCCAATAGTCGGCAATTGGCTGAATTTTACAGAAAGGCTTTAGAGGAAAAAGGGTGGGAAGCCCCCCATTGTCCTGGTGTGGCTTCGCCAGAATTATTGCGGTATCCAGTTCGAGTTGGCAATAAATGGGAGCTGCTGGAGGCCGCGAAGGAAGCTCAGATTGAAATTGGGAGTTGGTTTGAATCAGTGCTTCATCCCAATCAACATTCCCTCATGCAATTTGGATATCAAGAAGGCCAATGTCCTATTGCGGAGAAAACTGCCAATGAAGTTGTGAATCTTCCCCTACATCACCGTCTTTCGGTTGAAGAAGCAACGTACTTACTACAGTTTTTCTTTAAAGTCGCCATTCTTCCTAAACCCTTAAGTTCATAATATTTCCATATTTTTCAATGCGGTGTTCAGTGTTTCCCAAGCCTTTCGGGCTTGAAGCTGTTCCTAAGGTTCCGCTTTCCTGGTGGGACTTACCGTAAAGTTGAATCAAATTAAAAAAAATAAATGGCTGGGTGTCTGTAGATTGAACTCACCTTCTCACGGAAATGTGCCCATTCATTGAACTCTGCCAGTAGTGATAGTAATTGCTCTTGAGGTATGAGGGGGGAAATCGTTTGGAGGAAACACATTCTTTGGAATCACAGAGAAAATAAGTTTCACAAGGTGAATTTGATCTAAGCAAGGTGCGAAGTGTCTGAAAAAGTCAAGGCCTGCCAATTGAATTTTAATAATGGGGAATATGACTCCTTGAGAATTGATGATAAAAAACAGCGATCGCATATAGTAAAGCTGTTTTCAAAAATTCTATTAATCATCGCTAGATTCACCTTTTGGTCATCTCTTAGAGTTTTGTTCTATCGTTGGGCTGGAGTCCGGATCGGTAGAAATGTGTTTATGGGGTTAGATTGTTACATTGACGATTCGCGACCTGAATGGATCACGATTGGGGATAACGTTACGCTTTCTTTTCGGGTGACAATTGCAGCACATGGATTTGATACGCATGGGGTAACGATCGGTGATGGTGTGTATATCGGCTGCGGGGCTGTGCTTCTGCCAGGGATAACAATCGGAGAGTATTCCGTCATCGGAGCAGGATCAGTAGTGACAAAAGATGTCCCTTCGGAAAGTCTTGCTGTGGGGAATCCAGCGAAAGTTATAGAAGATGTGAATCATGTTACAGAAAGACGAAAACACTACTTGGCAACTAATTCCAAAATGAAATGATTAGGCACTGATTGTTCAAAGGGCAAACAGTCATGATCGTAATGCACAAAAAACCATTGTTTGCCATGGCTGTGCTTATGCAAATTGAATAAAAAATGTTCCTCCATGTCTAGTCTCAAAGTGAGACCATAATTGCGATCAAGGTAAGAAGGTAATTCTACTAGTTGGTCGTCTGTCTAATGATAGATCGTGAATGATCATTTAAAGATTTTCCCAAAGACCTTTTCTAGAAAATTTGAGTATCTACAGCGCGAAAAATATTTCAGATAGGTAACGTAAAGTGGATCAGAATGATGAAATTTCATGTGGCATTCAAAAAGGTGCCCATGGTCAAAAAAAGGGGAAATGAAATTCTTGCGCAACCAATTTATTTGAAAACAGAGTTGCGTGCTCCTACTTTCCTGGAACGACCCTTGATGCCGAGACCTGTGAATTGTTGGTCCAGGCGATAAGGCAGCAGGAAAAACAAATTGCGAGGTCAAATAGTATGAAAATTCCAAGAACATCGTGTTGCTTTTATTAGAAATGGCGTTAAGCCATCGGCGTTTTGACATTATTATTATTGGAAAGGCGAATCGTTATACACGTTAAAAGGAGTGAGAAGTCAGTGAACAGTGCTAGTGGGCGTTTTGATTGGACCATGTTAGGGAAAGAGGATATGGAAATGAGCTTAGAAAAAAAAATCATAGAGCGAAAAGCGGTTATTGGAATCATTGGTTTAGGTTATGTGGGTCTTCCCTTAGCCGTCCTTCAAGCCAAAAAAGGATTCAAGGTCATTGGCATTGATGAATCCCTTGAAAAAGTTGATAGGGTGAACCAAGGTCACAATTACATTTTGGATGTCGTGAATGAGGAATTACAACAGGTTGTCGAATCTGGTCAGTTGGTCGCAACTGTTGATTTTCAACGATTGAGAGACTGTGATGTCGTCCTACTCTGTGTTCCAACTCCACTAACACCAAATAAAGAACCCGATATCACTGCGATTGTGAAAGTCACACAACAGATAGCACAGTACTCCCATCCTGACATGCTGGTTGTGTTAGAAAGTACCACTTATCCAGGGACAACGGAAGAAGTCATCATCCCAATGCTTACCAAAGGAGACTTGCAATTAGGCGAAAATCTCTATGTCGCGTTTTCACCAGAGCGCGTGGATCCCGGTAATCGTGCATTTAAAACCCACAACACTTACAAACTAGTCGGAGGCGCTACGCCCGCTTGTTTGAAGGTGGCTCAAACATTTTATGAACAGTCGATTGAAAAGGTCTTCCCGGTTTCTTCACCTCGAACCGCAGAGATGGCGAAGGTTTTTGAAAACGTGTTTCGCTCTGTGAATATCGCCCTTGTGAACGAGTTGGCGACTCTCTGTGACCGGATGGACATTAATGTGTACGAAGTGATTGATGCGGCTGCAACAAAAAATTTCGGGTTCATGGCATTCTATCCAGGCCCTGGAGTGGGTGGGCATTGTATTCCGCTTGATCCCTATTATTTAGCGTGGAAATCTAAGGAGTATGATTTGCATACGCGTTTTATCGAACTGGCCGGCGAAATCAACGAAAGCATGCCCTATTATGTGGTGGGGAAACTCCAAAGAATTTTGAATGAGCAGAAGAAGTGTCTGAATGGTGCCAATGTGTTGGTGTTAGGGGTTACTTATAAAGCTGATATCGAAGATCCTCGGGAGTCCCCCGCAACTAAAGTCATGGAGTTGTTACAAAAGGAAGGTGCTGTCCTTACATATGCCGACCCGTTTGCCCCCAGCTTGGTCATTAGTGGAAAACAGTATAAAGCGATAGAGGTCACTTCCGAACAACTTGTTAAGTGCGACTGCGCGCTTATTCTGACCGCCCACTCTGCGTTCGATTATGAAATGATTATTGAGAACGCTCCCCTTGTGTTTGATACACGCAATGGGACGCGGGGTATTAACGGCGCAAAAGGTAAGGTCTTTTTACTTTCGTGATCCTTTAGTTTTTTTCCCTCCATGTTTCTCTTTGGGCATTATGGGTTCGTCCTTCATTGCCCGCTCATCTGTCCAAAATATTTTCTTTTTTCCTGTACTAGTTTAATCAAATTTGGTGTTTAACGAGATGGCCATTTTTAGTCAAAAAACAGTCCAACCCAGTTTGGGTTTATCAACTACCGCCAAGAAAAGACCATTATTCGTGGATATGGATGGCACTCTTTTGGCAACCGACATTTTATGGGAGTCTATTTTCCTTTTGCTTAAGAAGAACCCACTGAGGTTTTTTTGTCTTTTGCCAACTCTTATTTTTAAAGGAAAGGCATGTTTTAAATATCGCCTTGCTCGGATGGTCCGTATCAACCCCTCATTGCTACCTTTCCGCGAAGAATTGGTTAAGTTTCTGGAAAGGGAAAAATGTGAGGGAAGGGAAATTTTTCTCGCAACAGCCTCTGATCAATTCTTGGCAACAGTTGTATCGGAACATCTTGGCCTATTTTCAGGGGTATTAGCTAGTGATGGAAACATAAATTTATCTGGAGAAAGTAAAGCTGAGGCAATAAAAAAATATGCACAAGAGGATGCATTTGATTTTATCGGAAATGAGAAGAAAGACCTTGCCCTCTGTCGTGCTGCGCGAAAGGCGTATTTGGTATGCCCATCGAGGCGAGTTGAAAAATTAGCGCATCAAAATCTGGTAGACTATCAAGTTCTAATCCGGAAGCTAACGATTCTCCGTCCTATTTTAAAATCCTTGCGCCTTCATCAATGGGCAAAAAATCTTCTATTGTTTGTTCCTTTAGTCACTTCTCATTTGATTATTCAATGGGAACACACCTGGATCACTATATTGGCATTTCTTTCGTTTAGTTTTTGTGCCTCTGGGGTTTATGTTCTCAATGATTTGTTGGATTTAGAATCTGACCGGCAGCATACCCAAAAAAAACATAGACCTTTTGCATCAGGTGCACTGCCTCTTCAGTGGGGTCCTGGATTGATTCTCTTATGTTTTGGGGGAAGTTTTGCAATGGCCTCGTGGCTATTGCCTCCGGTCTTTGGGGTCGCTCTCCTCATCTACCTAGGTTTGACCACGAGCTATTCATTTTATTTTAAAAATATTGCAGTAGTCGATGTTTTTATGCTGGCGGGGCTCTATACCTTCCGAGTGTTTGCTGGTGGGTTGATAATAGGCGTTGCACTTTCCCCTTGGTTACTAGCCTTTTGCATTTTCTTTTTTCTAAGCCTTGCATTAATGAAACGATTCTCAGAATTAGACAAAGTGCAAAGAGAGGGGAAAGTAAGTGCTAATGGGCGAGGTTATTTGGTAGGCGATCTTCCATTTATTGGCGTGGTTGGTTGCGTAAGTGGATATCTATCAATCTTAGTATTAGCTTTATATATGACTAGCCAATCGATCATGGACTTATACAATTCTCCACAAGGACTATGGGGGGTAAGTTTGTTGGGGTTGTATTGGCTAACTCGTGTTTGGATGATTACCTTTCGGGGGAAAATGAATTTCGATCCAATTGTTTTTGCCTTTAAGGATCGAACGAGTTACCTCGTTGGTGCCAGTATTGCTTTTATTCTTTGGTTGTCAGCCATGGGCGTATTAGGCTAGTGAGGAGAAAAATGAAAGAATTTGAGAATGGGCCTATAGAGCGAATGATATTTGGGAAAATGGTGAATGTCCAGGATATGATGTATGCATTTATTGCCCTTCCAATATTTTGCTTTCTGCTTTATGGATCGCATCTTCCTATTCAATATTTTGGGGATGATTTTGGATTAGTATTTGATAAACCTTGGGACAAGTTATGGTATTTTTTCAACCATAAGGCTCCTCATGGCAACTTCTATCGACCCATTGAAGCTTCGCTTCTCGCGTTTGTGCAGACTTTTTGGGGTCTAAACACTTATCCTATCCATTTCTTTCAAATTTTCATGCATTCCCTCTTATGCGGCTTGGTATATTGGGCCATGCTTTATTTGGGGTTTTCAAGAAAGAAAGCGATTATTGGATCTTTCTTTCTGGTCGTGTCTCAAGCCAATGTGATTGCCGTGTTAAGCAATGATACCGTCTCCCAAGTTATGGGTACTCTGTTTGGCTGTACGAGTGTTTTTTTGGTGTATTACACATTAAGGGAAGGCACCATACAATCTTTGGCCCCTTTCAAGTTATTCACGCAGGGTGGTACTTATTGGCTAAGTGTGTTGGCATTGACCATAGCGCTGTTTTCAAAAGAAAGTAGTATGGCATTTATTGTGCTTATACTGGGAATGGTAACCTATTTTCAGTTGAAAGAGCAGAGATCATTTGCCTCATTCCGAACGGTTTGTGTGGTTTCTTTGCCTTATCTTTCTGTGACTCTTGGGTACCTTATTCTTCGCTCTCAAGTTGTGACTACTCCACCTTCATTGGGAAGTGGCGCATATAACTTTCATGTTGGGTTGAATGTCATTGAAAATTTTGGACGTTTTATTTTCGCCTCAGCAACTCCTATTTCTACGGCAACCATCTTTTCAGCTTGGAATGAAGGAAATGTTCTTTTGGTCATTGCCGCAATCCTTGCAACAATGGTTTTTTTACTCCTTTTACCCGTTTTGTTATGGAAGAATGCCAAGTGGGAAATTCTTGTCGGAGTGTTAGGTTGTGGGATAATTGCTTTGTTCCCTATGGTCTTTCTCAATCATGTGAGCGAACTGCATGTCTATAATGCCTTGCCATTTTTTTCCATACTGTTTGGGGTTGCTGTGGGCAGTCTAATAGAAAAATATTGGTCGACAAAATTTGCGAGAGGGGCGATTGGAATTGTATTGCCGATTTTTATAATTAGTCATATTGTGGCGGTTAATTCGAAAGCGTTGCTGATGAAAGGTAATGGAGAACGAGCTCAAGAACTTCTTTTGCAAATTGATTCCTTTGCGAAATTGGTTCCCCCTGGAGGAAGAATGTGCTTTGTGAATCCGCCAACAAATGGAGCCAGATATTCTATTTTTCACATGAAAGGATTTGATGTAATAAAAGCTGATGGCCGAAGGAGAATCCATCAATTGGCTGGACGCAAGGATTTTTCTGTTAAGATTGTTGATCAGTCCTCTATGACGAGAGGAATCCAACGCTCATGCTTTACCTTAACCGTACTTGGCAATAAGGTTGTTAAGTGGGATGGGGAACCGGGTAGCTTAGGCTAAAATGACATTGGTTTATCATTCAGGAGAATTTAACCCAAAACCCCTATAACTGGTTTAAGGTACAACGTCCGCTTTGCTTTAGGATCCTTGAGAGTCTCCCTCAACTAAAGTCATGAAGTTGCTGCAAAGAGAGGGGGCTGCTCTCCATTACTTCGATCCGTTCACACCAAGTCTCATGGTGAATGGAACCCAATATGAAAATCATCACATTATTTCAACATTCTTAAGGATCTGTGATGGCGTAATAATTCTAACTGGGCATTCTTCCTTTGATTATGAGATGATCACTCAACATGCACCTGTGATTTTTGATACAGGTAATGGAACTAAAGAAATTCAAAAGAATAGAGAATAATGCTTTCTCCTCTCCTAAGCCTTTTATTTTTTTTGAGGGATTTCTGATCCCTACGAACCGTCATTTCCGCCAAAAAAATTGGGAAGACAATACATCTCTCCTGATACGAGTTGCGGTGGTAATCCTTAGAAATTTTGACGAGGCAGGGTACTTTTCTCTAAATAAAGAGATCGTGCCAGGTCGCTTTCGCCCTGTTCGGTTACATAGCCCCAGAGACGCTTTTCTACACGTTGGAGTAATCAGCTAGGCAGAGTCTTTAAGGCTCGCAATGAATTCTGCAACCGCTTCTCGATAGAACTTCTTTTTTTCTTTCTTCTCTTTCCTAAACTTTCATCGCACCGCTTATTTCCCCTCGCTCCCATGCGAGAGGAAGCCAATCTATACGTTAGTTGTCGTATTTCGTATTCGCTCCAAGGTCATTACATTTACATGAAGTTGTTTTTGATTGCTGAACCTTTTTTTACTTTATTGGCAACGTTGAAAGCCGTAGGGATTGCTAATCTGAGCTGTGCCCTCACGATGAGGATTTATGATTAAGCCAAGTTCTGTAGTTCCCTCTCTCTTACAAATAAAGGACGATTTTCTTCCCTATCATCTTCCGTCGATAGGCGAGGAAGAAATTGAAGCTGTCGTCGAAACCCTTCGTTCAGGTTGGCTCACTACTGGAGGAAAGGTTAATCAGTTTGAGGCAGATTTTAAGGCCAAGGTCGGAGCGCGACATGCCGTGGCATTAAATTCTTGCACCGCTGCGCTGCATTTGGCCTTAGAGGCAATTGGCGTGGAACCCGGTGATGAAGTCATCGTACCTACGATGACTTTCGCTGCAACCGGGGAGGTCGTGACGTATTTGGGGGCGAAGCCCGTTTTGATTGATTGTTGCTACGATGATTTGACCCTGGATGTCAATCAAATTGAAAAACTCATTACGCCAAAAACTAAGGCGATTATTCCAGTTCATTTTGCCGGACATCCATGCGAAATGATCCCACTCATGGAGATAGCCAAGGCCTACAATTTAAAGGTGATTGAAGATGCGGCGCATTGTCTTCCAGCGTGGTATCAAGGGGCCCCGATTGGATCGATTGGAGATATTACCTGTTTCTCATTTTATGCGACCAAGACTATTACGACCGGCGAAGGCGGGATGGCCACCACCCAAAACGAAGAATGGGCAAACCGCATGAGAATGATGAGTTTACATGGAATCAGTCGAAATGCGTGGAACCGGTACAGCGCGAACGGATCATGGAGTTATGATATTCACCATGCCGGGCATAAGTATAACCTGACGGACCTTGCGGCTAGTCTGGGCATTGAACAGTTAAAAAAGTGCGAACAATTTCAGAAAACACGTGAATATTATGCCTCGCTGTACACTCAAGGGTTTAGAGATTTACCTGAAATCATGTGCCCACCCGTAGCGCACAATATTCAGCATTCGTGGCATCTGTATGTGATTCAATTGGATCTTGAACATTTGCGAATAGGTCGGAATGAATTCATTGAACGAATGAAAAGTTACAACATTGGCACGAGTGTCCATTTTATTCCTTTGCACTTTCATCCGTTTTATCAAAACGCCTATGGGTATCAAGTGGAAGACTTTCCCACTGCCCGAGGATGTTTTGAACGGATAATTTCTTTACCCATTTACCCAAAGATGACAGAAGCAGATGTGGAGTATGTCATCGAAGTGGTCCATGAAATCATTCGAGATAATCGACGATGATAAAACGAACTTTTGATGCACTCTTCGCTACGTTAGGTCTCGCTCTTCTTTCCCCAGTATTGGCTATTGTGGCAATTCTGATTCGATGTGACTCACCTGGTCCGGTTATTTTTCAACAAACCCGTGTCGGACGAAGATTTCAGCGATTTGTCTTGTTGAAATTCCGTACGATGAGCCTCAATGCTCAAGAAAATGGTGGGCACCTTACGATCGGTGCTGATGCTCGAATGACGAGAATCGGACGTGTTCTTCGAAAATTGAAATTAGATGAGCTTCCACAACTCGTCAATATTCTCAAAGGAGATATGAGTTTTGTTGGCCCCAGACCCGAAGTTCCTCACTTTGTCGAACTTTTTCAGCGGGAATATCAGGATGTGTTGCGGGTTCGGCCAGGATTAACGGATTTGGCGAGTCTGAAATATTTAGATGAGCAAAATCTACTTGGAGCCAGTTCCAATCCAGAACAAGAATATATTGAACATATTCTTCCCGATAAATTGCGATTGGGAAAGTTCTATGCGTTTCAGTTTTCATTTTTCCATGACCTTTTGTTGATAGGAGAAACTATTCTTCGGCTATGTGGATTTGAAGGAATCCTCTTTCGACTTCCAGAAGAAAATGGTAAGCCCCGTAGTCGTGCCCGGAAAGATTCTGGTGTCCGTCATGTGCTGTCTACCTATCGTCGGCCCATTGTTATTTTGATTCATCTTGCTCTCGTGGGTTTGGCGAACTATTTTGCTTTTTGGTTGAGGTTTGATGGGGGGATTCCAGAAACAGCCATGGCTCTTTTTCTGACAACACTGCCCTGGCTGATCGCTTTGCGATGTTTGGCCTTTATTCCTTTTCGGCTGTACCAAGGATTATGGAAATATACTGGTCTGTGGGATCTTAAAAATATTTTGGGTGCGGTGACTGTCAGTTCAAGCGCCTTTTTCCTATTGATGCATTACGGACCTTGGGGCGGGCAGTACCCGATTTCGGTCATCCTTATCGATGCGCTCCTCCTCATAGTTATGTTGGGAGGGGTTCGTTTAACCAGACGATTCGTCCGGGGAGTGGTGGTGCCACAAAGCGAAAAACGCGTGCTCATTGTGGGAGCGGGTGATGCAGGAGAAATGATTGTCCGGGATATGCATCGGCATGCGGAATCTTCCTATTTGCCGATTGGGTTTTTGGATGATGATGTGAATAAAGTTGGGCAAAGGATTCATGGCATTAGAGTCTTGGGAACCTGTGATGACCTTTCCAATATTTTGGAAACCTACTGCCCAGACGAAATCTTATTAGCCATTCCCAATGCCGATTCGTCCATTCGGCGTCGGATTGTACTCGCGTTACAATCCTGGAATATACCAATCAAAACCCTGCCCAGTGTGCATGAGCTTTTGGAATGTCATGTGGGTGTGAAACAAATCCGACCACTAGCCATTGAAGATTTGTTAGGGCGTCCTCCAGTCTATATGGAAACGGAACAGGTCCGTGACCTCGTGCAAGGCAAGCGGGTGCTCGTGACTGGTGCTGGCGGGTCGATTGGTTCTGAGTTATGCCGGCAAATTATTAGCTTCAACCCACAAGAACTAGTGTTGTATGAGCGGTATGAAAACAGCTTGCATAGTATTCAAATGGAATTGCAAAACTTAGTGGGTCGGCCCCCAATTTATCCTGTTATTGGGGACGTGACGGACCGTGAACGATTAGAAGACATTATGGCTAAGCATCGTCCTCAACTCGTTTTTCATGCGGCCGCACATAAACATGTTCCATTAATGGAAATGAATCCCTGCGAGGCCATTAAAAACAATGTTTTTGGGACGCAAACCGTGGCAATGACATCCGACCGATTTGGTGTCGAGCGATTCGTGCTAATTTCGACGGATAAAGCTGTCAACCCGACCAGCGTCATGGGAGCGACGAAACGAGTTGCTGAAATGGTTGTCCAAAATATTGCTAAGCGGTCCAAAACCTGTTTTACGGTTGTTCGATTTGGGAATGTGTTGGGAAGCAATGGAAGTGTTGTTCCGGCATTTAAGGCTCAAATCGAAGCTGGAGGTCCTGTAACGGTAACCCATCCGGAGATGCGTCGCTACTTTATGTTGATCCCAGAAGCGGTTCATTTAGTTCTCCAAGCTGCCACTTTGGGCGAGCAAGGTGCTTTATATGTCCTTGAGATGGGCGAGCAGGTGAAGGTATTTGACCTAGCGCGTAATCTTATTCGCCTCTCAGGATTTATCCCAGAAATTGAAATTCCAATTTCCTTTGTCGGTCTTCGCCCAGGAGAAAAACTCTATGAAGAGCTTGTTGGGGAGGGTGAAAGAGTGAAACCCTCTTCGGCCGAAAAAATTTACCGTGTTCTCAATGGGCAATATCCAGAATCACAAAACCTTTTGAAGAAAATTATGGAATTTGAAGTGGCCGCTGCCTCGAAGAATCCTTTTTATGTTACTAAATGGTTGCAGGATATAGTTCCCACTTTCCAAACCCCTGATAATATCAAGACGAAAGCTGCTTCCTAGGAAATGCTCAGGATTCAAAGGCTTCTTGGACGTAAAGCTGAGGAACGCGAAATTTCAAACCTTGAATGAGGGGATTTTTGGAGAAATTGGAAGGGCTATTCGTTGCCTTGGTACAGGATGATTGTCCGTTTGTATCCAACGGAATCTAATCGGCCACAACTTTGATCACCCGCCCATTCCATCGCCCACCTGTATTTCTATCCTTCAAGATAGCCAACTACTGTTCCCGGGTTGAAACCGTCCCTATTTTCTAATTTTCTACTTTGTTTCTTCCTTTTTAAATTGGGCCTTTCCTCCTGAAATGTAATCATAGAAAATAACCAGTTACACAGTGTTTTGTACAAACCCATAATCTTCAATAAGGAATGGGTAGACGAAGGCGACTCGCCTTCGTTATGATCTCCAATTATGCCACTTAATCAATCACTTCAGGCTTGGCGCAAGGCTCGTCAATATTCAACCTCCAAATTGGCCACTGAATCTGGAGTGGATTCTTCCACCATTGAAGCTGTTGAGACCGGTGCTCTTGATCCACCAGTATCCATGGTTGAGGCTCTAGCCAAGGGCCTTGCAGTTCCACCGGCTTGGCTCTATAGCACTCCGAAGGCCATAGAATTATTACTTGGCGATCCAGATGGCGAGGAATCCCTTTATCCCGATCTCGATTCCCCGGATCCTGTCACCGAACGCATCCTTCGTGGAAACCAAATGGAGCAGGACATGTATGTGCTATTGACATCATTGCTTCGTCATGGGGAACCCAAGCTCATCCGAGCTGCCGAAGTTAATCTCAAAAGCCTTCTCAAGCAAGCCCGAACCGCTACGGTTCCTTGGCAGACTCGACCCTCCGGACATTTTGAACCGCCCAACGATTAACTCAGTATTTCTTCGGTCGTCGTTGGTTTTTCCTTCCTCAACTATCTTCGTTTCATTCTTTACCCTTTCCGCTTCACGAATTGTCGACAGCGAAAACCAAGCCAGAGGGTTTGCATGGTGAGGCCACAGACCGAAGCCAAGTATCCCATGTAAATGCCCATAATGGTTCCTAAGTATATCCCGCACCCTAAAATGGTTGCGGTGGTGAGTAAATAGAGCGCCACAGCTTCGATGATTCCTCTTGTCTCGTGAGCATGAAGGAGAATTCCTTGAAGCCAACTTTCAATGACTGTTAAGGCGGGTAACAGTAAGGCGAACCACAAAGTGGTTTTCCCTATCAGGGCCAAATTCAGGGGGAGTCCAGATAATGTCACGAACCAAAACTCTGAGAGGGGAGTGATGGCAATGAGGGCTAGAATAGTACTATTCCCCATGGCTAATTGAAACGCGAATCGGCGTAGCGGCAAAAAGAAATTTGGTTTTTCGATTAATGCGACCACCACTTCTTGGTACGCAAGTCCAATGCCCTGAAATAAGAATACGAGCCCACCAAGAATGGGCCAAATAGCAAAACTATCGATGGGTGAAGGCATACGGCTCAATGCGGCACTGGCAATCGGAAGTGTCAAGAGGGTCAGAAGTGGTGTGGTTGCGAGGGGAATATAGAATCGAAGGAATTTTCGGAAATTGGGAGGGTCGCCTTCATGTGGAGGCATAAGTCGTAATTTGTTCAGGATGGGTTGCGCACGCATGCGGACGAATACGGCTTCACTCAATACCCCAAGGGAAATAGCAAAGGTCCCTACTACTATACCGGAGGGCGAGTCTATTCCTAGGCCAAGAATGAGTCCGATTGTTAATGCCACAAGTCGAATGGCAGTTCCGATACCTACCCAACGTGATTGGCCATAACGGATTAAGACTCCTTGTTGGAAACGACGAACCGCGATTGAGGCTGTCCATGGGGTCATGAGCATCATGCCGATTCGTGCGGGCTCGATGATGGGATCCGGAATATTGAGGAGGTCTGACACGAGGAAATCAAAAAGTGGGGTAAAGGCGACCAACATGTGAATAAGAGTCAGTACAGTTGCTAGCCCAGCCATGAAATTTCGCAGAAAACAATACCAGGACCAGTCTTTTGACAAAGCAGTAGAGGCAGCCAAGAGCATGATAATAGGGGATTCAATAATCAACGAAAGCGGAAACACGGCACTGGCATAGGCGGCAAGGCTAATTTCTGGGTCTTGAAGCCTTGTCATAAAGGCGCTCACAAGTGGGCGTTCCAACCCCATAAAGAGCCAGCTAGCTGCCAGGGGCAACCAAGTTTTTAAAATGAGTTTAGCCTGGGTGTTCATGGGGGCACGTTGCTGATGTTGCATCAAATTTCAATAACGAATAAGCCACAGGCATGGAAAACCCGAGTGGATTTTTTTTGAGGCGGCCTATATGCATTAGTCTTATGATCTTTCCTTCATGGATCTAGCAAATAATGTCAGAAATATTTTTAACGGCCAAACAGTTTTCCAAGATAAACCCGTAATTGTGGTTCGGGATTTTTTTTAAGAAGAATATCCGTGGTTGTTGATTAGGATGGAACCAAATGTATTAGGGGTAGGGTCATAGGGGAGGGTCTCATTATCATGAATTTCTTTGAATATCCATTTTCATGATGACCCATTGTATTTCCACTTGGTTGTTATTATGTAGTAACGGCAGTAATGCTATACCCTAAAGTAACCGATTAATCTTGATATTGGAACTAATAATCTGTTATAAAATAACGTTTTGTCACTATGACTATGGTGATCGAGTGATGTTTCTTGATAGAAATTTTGGATTCCTAAAATTTTCCATTTACATTTTCTACAGTACCCCTTTCGGGTTTGGGAGGCGTTTCTATTTTCAGAATACGGAAATGAATGAAATTTTATAATAATTAGAGGCCATGAATGTAAATCACCGTCTCTAAATCCTTTGCCTAGTATTTCTCGTCAATTGATTTCTCATTCAACATTTTAGCTACGGCGTAATACGTATTGTCGAGTTGGGTTCAAACTGGCAAAATCATACAATTGTGCATTTTAAAAGAGAAGCCTATTCGGCCTTTGGTCATGAAATCATGTTTCAATTTGGTATTTGTCTTTAAAAATTGTGCAAAAACCTTACATTCTATTTATTGAGTTAACTTTTGGGGAGAGACAATGCCTAAGCACAGTGTTTTAGGGAGTGTCAAACCGCTCTCGGGAATTGAGAAAGACCCTGACCAACTGAATTATGATGATTCGAACGGCCCATTAGTGGTTGATTCGGATTCGCCGGATCAGTTGTCTACCTTATTTTCCGGTTTTGACGAAGAGACCATTGAAGGGTCGGCTGATATGAGCAATGAAACTGACCCTGTCGACGAGAAAAATAGTGACGAGTCAGCTGACATCGGTACGGTGGAAGAGGTCGATGAGTCTTCAGAAGACAATGAAAAAGAGATCGATCTTACCCCTGGTGCTCTCAGTCGAATTGATGATCCAGTTCGGCTGTATCTCAATGAGATGGCCAGTGTCTCCCTGTTGACTAGAGAAGGGGAGATTGAATTAGCCAAACGCATCGAAGATGGCAAGCATGAGTTAGCGCTGGCGATTGCTGGAATGCCGATGACCCTCATGTATCTTGATGCCTTACGGTTGGCCATTAAAAAAGGCGAGCTACGTGTTCGAGATTTGGTTCTTATTCAAGAGCCCACTGAAGAAGAGGAACTTGAAGAGGAAGAGACTGAAGAGGAGCCAGACGAAGAAGAGCTTAAGCTTCGCACATTGGCGGAACTCGAGAAAATGCGGCGGTTTGGTAAAAGTTTACTTACCTTCTATGTTAAGCGGCGGAAGTCTTCGGAAGCTCAGCGGGCACGGATTGAAAAACAAATCCAGGCGGTGCAGCAGCAGATTGTAGAGCGGCTGGATTCGATGAATATGCAACCCGAAGTGCGAGATGAGCTCTTGCGCCGGATCAAAGAGAAAGGTCTGGCGTTACGCGGGGCGGAGCGGGTGGTTGAGGATTGTTGTCGGCGCATTGGAAAACCCCGAGCCGAAGCATCCAAAGTGATTCGCCAGATGGCGAAAGAACGGACGGTGTATACGGCGATTCGTCGCAAGACGGGGTATAGTGATGAAGCCTTAGAAAAATTAATAAAAGCCTTTCAAGTCGCCCAAGTGTCCGTACGGCGGATAGAACAGGAAGATGTGTTGTTGCCCTCGGAAGAATACAAGCGGGCGCTCCTGACGTTAGAGCGAGCCGAAGAAAAGATGAAGCGAGGGAAAGCGGAGTTGATCGAAGCGAATCTGCGGTTGGTGGTGAGTATTGCCAAGAAATATACGAATCGT
>JAJDBO010000385.1 GCA_029261305.1 Nitrospirales bacterium | reverse complement strand
TTTCCCGGAACTATCCATTTCCACACCAGCACTGATGCGAGAACTTCGGGAAGATCGAGTGGTGCCTGTACATTTAAAGCCTCAAGATGTTCGATTGCCCTTGGGATCGTTTCAACATATGGCGATTCCACAACCGTCTTCCACGATACCGCTTCCAACGCAGGAAGCCTTGATAATCGCCAAAATTTTACATAACGATATCACCGACCGCCTCAAGGATTGGACCATCTACAACGCGGCATTGCTCCTGTATGCCGCAGGACAAGCTCCATCAATCGCCGCTGGCGTGCCCCTTGCGCAACAAATTCTTGAGTCAGGTGCCGCCGCAAAAAAACTGAAGGCGCTGTCCACGGCAGCCCCTTCTCTACACGCCATTTCGGCAGAGACAAAGGTCGTCCACATATGAAACATATTCGCCAACTCGAAGATCAAAGTGTGTACATCCTTCGAGAAGCCTATAAACACTTTGACAACTTGGGCATGCTGTGGTCCATGGGAAAAGACTCGACGGTCTTACTCTGGCTCGCGCGGAAAGCGTTCTTTGGCCAAGTACCCTTTCCTCTTTTGCACGTCGACACCAGTTATAAGATTCCAGAGATGATTGAATACCGCGATCGAATTGCCCGGGAATGGCGACTCGACCTGGTTGTGGGACAAAACAAGCAAGCTTTAGCCGACGGCATGAATTTTGAGCGAGGCCGTGTGGAATGCTGTACCGCCCTCAAATCAAATGGACTGAAAATGTTGCTGGAAGAAAAAGGCTACACCGGGATTATTCTCGGAGTCCGTGCGGATGAGGAAGGGACCCGTGCCAAAGAACGATATTTTTCTCCCCGCGACAAAAACAATGATTGGGACTTTCGGGATCAACCCACAGAACTATGGGATCAATTTAAAACCTCGTTCCCTCCCGGAACGCATATTCGAATACACCCGTTGTTGGACTGGACGGAAATCAATATTTGGGAATACATCAAACTCGAAAACATCCCGTTTATGGATCTATATTTAAATAAAGGTAACGGCAAGCGGTATCGCAGTTTAGGTTGCGCCCCATGCACACTGCCAATTGAATCAAACGCCACCACAGTTGACGAGATCATTGAGGAATTACGCGCCACGACAGTGGCGGAACGAGCCGGTCGCGCACAAGATGAAGGCCGAGGAATGGAGTTACTGCGAAAAGATGGCTACATGTAATATTGAATCACAAGAACATATCGATATCCGTGACCGTATGAATATCGTGATCGTCGGCCATGTTGATCATGGAAAGTCCACGTTGCTCGGTCGATTGTACGCTGATACGGGGACCTTACCAGAAGGTAAGGTTGAAAAAATTCAAGCCATTTGCAAACAACAAGGCAAAGAATTTGAATACGCGTTTTTGTTCGATGCCTTTTTAGAGGAACAGGAACAAGGCATCACCATTGATACCGCCCGAACGTTCTTTCAATGGGCGGGACGTCAATACATCATCATTGATGCTCCGGGACATAAAGAATTTCTGAAAAACATGGTATCTGGTGCTGCGCGGGCCGAAGCTGCGCTGTTGCTTATTGATGCACTGGAGGGTGTGAAAGAGCAATCTAAGCGGCATGGCTTGTTGCTATCCATGTTGGGGGTCAAGCAAGTCACCGTGGTGGTGAATAAAATGGATCTGGTGGGTTACCGGCAGGATACATTTGATGCGATTGAAAAAGAGTATCGTGAATTTTTGTCACAACTGAATGTCACTCCTCAATTTGTGATTCCGGCGAGTGCGAAACTCGGGGATAACATCGCGAAGCCCAGTCCCCAAATGTCCTGGTATACCGGGCCAACCGTGTTAGATTCTCTGGCGGAGTTTTCCTCCGAATCTGAAGAGACAGGACAAGCGCTGCGATTTCCGCTTCAAGATGTCTACAAATTTGACGCTCGCCGGATCTTAGTTGGTCGTATTACCTCTGGAAATCTCAAAGTTGGAGATCGTTTGATCTGTTCGCCATCAAACAAGACGGCCATCGTGCAATCTATAGAAGCCTTCAATATTGAACCGCCGCCAACACAAGTAGGTGCAGGACAGTCCGTGGGCATCACGCTGGATGAGCAGATTTTTGTGGAACGTGGTGAAGTCCTTACCCACGAAGCGTCAATTCCTCTAGTCTCAACCTCATTTCGAGCTAATCTATTCTGGCTCGGGCAACGCCCCTTAGAAATGAAAAAATCCTATTTGATTCGATTAGGCACGCGTGAAGTCGAATGCCAGGTGGCCAACGTTCATCGAATCGTGGATGCAGAAAATCTCTCTCTAGACAATCAAGACAGCAAAATATTCGTCCAACGAAACGAAGTGGCCGATATTACCATTCGTGCAAAAGCGCCCTTGGCCTTTGACCTCTATAACAAATTTGAAGCGACGGGGCGTTTCGTCCTCGTGGACAATTACGACGTCGCCGGTGGTGGCATCATTACCGAAATGGTCCAAGACCGCGAAGAAAATCTTCGAGTAGAAGCACGGCAACGGGACTTTGCTTGGGTCCAAGGCGATGTGACGTTGGCCGATCGAGCAAAACATTATGGTCATCGTGCGGCACTGGTCTTATTAGTTGGACCAGACACCACAGCCAAAACCTTCTTGGCCAAAAAATTGGAATCCGTCTTGGTTGCCGAAGGACGACATGCGTATATGCTCGACCCGGAAAACTTGCGCCATGGGCTGGACGCCGATCTCCCCAAGGAAGAAGCGTTGGAATTTGTTCGCCGATATGGCGAAGTAGCCAGGCTATTGGTGGATACAGGGTTATTGGTAATTTCGACGACAAACCCGTTTAACCTTCCAGCAGATCAAGTCACTGAAGCCATTCGAACCTTAGTTCATCCTGCTTCTGTCCTGACGGTGTACATGAATAAAGATGACAAAGTCCCATCCATCGAACCCGACCTATCTTTTGCTGGACCAGAGGATTTTACGGCCACTGCTCATGATATTCTTGAATCTCTCAAACAAAAAGGCATTCTTGCCGAAGCCATCGGCAATCAACCTGCCTTTCAATTCTCGATTTAGTGACAACTTCTTAACTGGGCGATGAGAGTTTTAATCCCGCAATCCCTCCAATAATCACAAAGATAAAAAATAATCGAGCAAAATCTCGTGGCTCATTAAAGAAAATAATGCCCATGATGACTGTGCCTACCGCACCAATACCTGTCCAAATGGCATACGCCGTTCCAATAGGAATAGTACGTAATGCTAAGGCCAGACACACCATACTGACACTCATAGCCGCGACCGTTCCCACACTCGGCCACAGCCGCGTAAACCCATCCGAATATTTCAAACCTGTGGCCCAGACTATCTCAAAACCACCAGCCACCAATAAATATACCCACGCCATATCAGCCTCCTTTTCATAAATTCAGATCCCGTGCCTCTTTGTATCACGCAGTGAAGGATTAAGGAACGACAGAAGGTGCCCGATCACAAATGACCAGATCAAGGCTCTAGCGCCTAAGTAAAGGGTACGATATAGTAAGGAGAGAAGAGAGTTGAAGAAGATAATCAAAAAAGGGGGTGACCTGGCTTCGACGGGGAACAAGAGGTCAACGGTGCGTGTCGAGCTCTCGGAGTCTCGTTAAACCTTCGGGAAAACAATAATTGCCAACGAACCATTGGCTCTCGCAGCTTAATTGACTGCGACGT
>JAJDBO010000384.1 GCA_029261305.1 Nitrospirales bacterium | reverse complement strand
AAAAAATCGGCTATCTCCGCTACTCCCAATGACATTGAATCGGGCCAATCGAAGAGCACCGCATGCAACATAGGCAAACATGACCGCCGCACCTAACATACCAGGAGATTGCAGTGCCCACACATAAATCAAAAACCCAGGAGCCAGCCCGAAGGAGATGAGATCCGACAAAGAATCATATTCCACCCCAAATTCACTGGTACTATCCGTCAATCTGGCGGAGGTTCCATCCAAGACGTCAAAAATCATCGCGATTAAAATCGCAATCGATGCAGCTTCGAATTTGCCATGAAACACCAATACCACCGAAGCCAATCCACTAAATAGATTACCTGTCGTCAGAATGTTGGGAATGAGATGCACCCCCCGACGACGCTTACCTTCTTTATTTTTAAAGATGCGACCCTTCATACCAACTCCGCTAATATGGATTCCCCGCCTTTGACACGATCTCCCATCTTCACTCTTACTCGGCTATCCACGGGAAAAAATGTATCCATTCGAGAGCCAAAACGGATCAGCCCAAATCGTTCTCCTGCAACAGCAGGTTCGCCTGGATGCACCCAACAAACTATTCGCCGTGCAATGAGTCCAGCGACTTGAACGCAAAGCACCTTTTTCTTCGACACGGTTTCGATCATCAGCGCATTTTGTTCATTATGGACCGTGGCATCAGGATCGCTCGCGTTTATAAATTGGCCCGGCTGATAAGCCAAACCCACTACCGTTCCGGCACATGGCATGCGATTAATATGCACATCAAAAATATTTAAGAAAATGCTAATTCGAATGCATTGATCCTTGATATATCTCGGTTCGAATTCCTCTTGAATGGCAATCACTTGGCCATCACCTGAAGCCAAAATCAGATCATCGCCCAAAGGAATGCTTCGAGGTGGATTTCTAAAAAACCACCCGGTAAAACATGCCAGAGCACCCAAGGCAATGAAGGTTTTCTTGAAACCTACCAATCCCGCAAGGACGGCTGGAACTGCGGATCCCATAACAAAAGGCACGCCTTCTTTCGCAATGGGGATACCTTTTGCCCGGTCAGCCATTCTGCCTCATTTCTTTATTCAGGATTCTCTTAATTTTTGTCTTGATCAACAAGCTTATCCTTCTGCAGCCATGGCATCATCCCACGTAGTTTTTTCCCGACTTCTTCGATGGGATGCTCTTCCCCACGTTTAAGCAAGGCATTATACACAGGACGATTCGCCTGATTCTCCAACACCCATTCCCGAGCAAACCGGCCACTTTGGATTTCTCCAAGAATTTTCTTCATGGTGCGTTTGGTTTCGGCTGTCACCACTCGTGGGCCTCGAGTAATGTCACCATATTTAGCGGTGGTACTAATAGAGTAACGCATATTGGCGATACCACCTTGATAGATTAAGTCTACAATAAGTTTGACCTCGTGCAAGCATTCAAAATACGCCATTTCTGGTGAATAGCCTGCTTCAACAAGGGTTTCATACCCAGCCTGAATTAATGAAGTCAGCCCACCACATAATACTGCTTGCTCACCGAAAAGATCGGTTTCCGTTTCTTCCCGAAAATTTGTTTCAATGACTCCTGCGCGTCCACCGCCAATACCTGAGGCATACGCCATCCCGACTTGAGTGGTATCACCGCTGGGATCTTGATGCACGGCTAATAAACACGGCACACCACTTCCCTTGGTGTATTCCGACCGCACCAAGTGGCCAGGGCCTTTTGGCGCGACCATAAACACATTGACTCCAGCTGGAGGCTGAATCTGGCCAAAATGGATATTAAATCCATGACCAAACGCAATATATTTTCCATCTTTTAAATTTGGTGCAATATCTTTGTTATAAATAGCCGCCTGCACTTCATCTGGCGCTAAGATCATAATCACATCCGATTGTTTCACCGCATCCGCCACAGGCATCACTTTGAGCCCAGTCGCTTCGGCCTTATTCCAAGAAGCCCCCTCACGAAGACCAACCACCACATTGCCCCCACTATCACGAAGATTGAGCGCATGCGCATGGCCTTGACTACCAAACCCAATGATGGCCACTTGTTTTTTTAAGATTTTTGGTAAATCTGCATCTTTGTCATAAGAAATTTTCATAACCGACTCCTTAAGGAATTAAGACGGCCAACATCTACAGAGACGCTGGCAACGTATTGAGTTCTCAGCAGAATATTCACAACCTGTCTTGAGTCTGCCGAATTTCGTAACGCATAACGCGTGAAGGGTGAGGGAATTAGGAGAAACGACGTCCCTTGAACCTTCCACTCATGACGCTTCAGGCATCACATGTTTAATTGGCTTTGGCAAGTGGACGAGGCTGACTCGCCACGGCGCGCATGGGATCGCGTGCAATGGCAATCCGGCCAGTCCGTACGATTTCTTTAATTCCAAGAGGTTGGAGCAACTGAATGATCGCCTGAATTTTTTGCACATCTCCCGTCACCTCAATCGTATAGGACGTTGGAGATGAATCAATCACATTCGCCCGAAAGATATCCGCGATCCGAAGAGCCTCAGCCCGATCTTCCGGTCGGGTATGTACTTTGATGATCGCCGTTTCACGACTGACCGCATCACTTTCGTTTAGATCCACGACTTTGATCACATCAATAATTTTATTCAGCTGTTTGAGGATTTGCTCAATGATCCGCTCATCGCCATTGGTCACAATAGTCATCATGGACACCGAGGGATCTAATGTGGGTGCCACAGACAAGCTTTCGATATTAAACCCTCTTCCACTGAATAATCCTGCCACCCGTGACAGGGATCCGGATTTATTTTCCAATGTCACTGAAATGATATGTTCCACAACAAATAATATCCTTTTATTTATTAAAGTTGTTGAAAAAGGCTGTCCAGCAATGCCTCAGGGCCTTTGGCGCACGGAGCGTACAGCCAGTTCGTGAGCACGACAAAGGGCCGAGAACTCCGCTGGCGGAATTTTTCAGCAACTTTTTCTATGCAGTTAATATGGTGTCTGTACTTTCCTGTTGGCTTTTGGCTCCGGTCTTCATTCGTTTTTGCAATTCCGGGGGATCTTCCAAAATCATTTCATGGTTACATCCACCAGCAGGAATCATGGGATAGCAATTTTCAAATTGATACGTTGGTACATCCACAAAAACCGGCTTATCGATGGCAAGCGCTTCTCGAATACCATCATCCACTTCGCCTGGAGTAGAAATCCGCAATCCTGCAGCACCATAGGCTTCCGCCAACTTCACAAAATCAGGAGTCTGGTCCAAATAGCTAGAGGCATATCGACCGTCATAGAACAGATCCTGCCATTGTCGGACCATTCCGTGGAACCGGTTATTAATAACAAACACCTTGACCGGCAATTTTGACACCACGGCGGTCGCGAGCTCCTGGGTGTTCATTTGGATGCTGCCATCACCGGCAATACAGAGGACCAGTCGATCACGATATGCCGCCTGCGCCCCAAGGGCCGCAGGAAAACCAAAACCCATCGTTCCCAAACCACCCGATGTCAGCCAGGTATTTGGATTGGCAAGTTGGTAGTATTGTGCCGCCCACATTTGATGCTGCCCGACGTCGGTAGAAACAACTGGATCACGATCCTTTGTAAGGTTGTACAAACGATCAATTAAATACTGGGGCTTGATTAATTGCCCTGGATCTTGTTCATAGGCTAATGGATGCGCAGTCTTCCATTCATTTAATTGATCCCACCATGGTTTGCGCAATTCCTTTTGATCCCCATTCACTGTGGCCCGCAACATGTTGTTCAATTCTTGCAGCACACATTTGCAATCGCCGACGATGGGAATATCCACCTGAATATTCTTCCGAATCGAGGTCGGATCAATATCTATATGAATAATCTTGGCCGTGGGACAGAATTCAGAAACTTTGCCTGTGACACGATCATCAAACCGAGCACCCACAGCAATGACGAGATCCGAATAATGCATGGCCATATTGGCGACATAGGTGCCATGCATACCGAGCATCCCTAAGGACAACGGGTGGTTTCCAGGGAAGGCGCCTAATGCCATTAAGGTCGAATCCACGGGAATCTGTGTCATCTCAGCTAATTCCCGAACTTCTTGCGAAGCACCAGACAACTGCACCCCACCACCGATATACAAGATAGGCCTACGCGATTTCATAATGGCATCAGCCGCTTGCTTAATCTTCCACTTACTGCCTTCGTAGGTAGGACTATATCCGCGAATTGACACGGAATCAGGATATTTGAAATCCGCCTTATCCATGGAAATATCTTTGGGGATATCGACCAACACAGGCCCCGGTCTTCCCGTTGACGCAATGTAAAACGCTTCCTTAATGGTTTGCGCCAAATCATTCACATCTCTGACGAGAAAATTGTATTTCGTGCAGGGCCGACTCAACCCAATATTATCAGCCTCTTGAAACGCATCATTGCCGATCAACGCCGTTGGCACCTGACCTGAGAAACAGACCATCGGAACCGAATCCATATACGCATCGGCCAAGGCCGTAATCACATTCGTCATGCCAGGGCCGGAGGTAATCAAACATACACCAGGCTTGCCGGTAGCTTTGGCATACCCTTCCGCCATATGTCCTGCGGCTTGTTCATGCCGTGTTAAAATAACTTCTACGTCGTTTTGTTGATGGAGGACATCAAAGATTTTAAGGACGACCCCACCGGGAAGAGCAAAAATAGTTTTCACTCCTTCACGTTTTAAGGATTCCAGAAAAATTTCGGCTCCTGTAATCTGTGCCATGATGTCCCTCACCCGTTTGAACCACTTGTGGTTCGGTTAAAAAAATATACTGCCGATCTACGTAGCCTACATAGATGGATGGCCAAGAAACCTAATTGTTTCCAGGGGTTGTACCCTGAAACCAGCCATGATAAACCTGCCTTATCCCCAAGTCAACTTACAAGCCAGGAGGCAAAAATTGAAGAATGCCTGTAAAAACACTCAAATACCTTACCACCCGGTCCTCTCACCCACTGCCATTTCAAATGGGCTGATTCAGGAAATCAGGCATCAACACCACAATCACTAGCCGAGAACACCTGCACCAATGTTGCCAAATTTTGAACAAGAGTTAAAAAACCTAGAGGCCCAACACCTCCACCGGCAACTGCGTATTGTGGAGTCCGCTGCCAATCCCACAATCACAATAGAAGGCCGGACTCTTATATCCATGGCGTCCAATAATTACTTAGGGTTGGCCAACCATCCAGCTGTCAAACAAGCCGCCATCGAGGCGATTAGGGAATGGGGAGTCGGAGCAGGGGCGGCACGACTGATTTCCGGAACCATGGTACCCCACCAAAAACTCGAGGAAGATCTTGCCCAATTCAAACAGGTCGAAGCTGCACTGGCATTCGGAACAGGATACACCACAAACCTCGGACTTATCCCCTCTCTCATCGACAAAAACGGGCTCATCCTTGCAGATCGGTTCTGCCACGCCAGCCTCATCGAGGCCTGCCGACTGTCTAAAGCCAAGCTTCGTGTGTTTCATCATAACGAAGCCGGCCATCTAGAAACACTTCTTAATAAACGGGAGAAGGCCTGCCCTACTTTGGTTGTCACCGAAGGGGTGTTCAGTATGGACGGCGATCTGGCTCCGCTACCCGATCTATTAAAGCTTTGCCAACGTTACGACGCCACACTGCTGATTGATGACGCGCATGGAACAGGAGTGATGGGAGCCAACGGTCGAGGCTCCATTGAACATTTTGGTTTGAATCCAAAAGACGTTATTCAGGTGGGCACATTGAGCAAAGCGATAGGCACGAGTGGAGGATATGTTGCAGGAACAGCTTCTTTAAAAAAATTCCTGATCAATACGTCAAAGGGTTTTATCTACACGACAGCACAGCCACCAGCCATCGCTGCAGCGGCTGTAGCAGCCCTTAAGATCATTCAAAACGAACCCGATCGCCGACAACGCTTGCGGGAGAATCGAAACTATCTCTATTCAGAACTAAAAAACATAGGGTTCCAATTAACCAAGACTCAAAGTCCAATCCTGCCGATTATCGTGAAGTCACCAGAGACTGTCATGAAAATGTCGCAAGCCTTGTACGAGGCTGGCGTCTACGCTCCTGCAATCCGACCGCCAACAGTTCCTAAGGAGAGCAGTCGACTACGATTAACTGTCAGCTCGGAACATACCCTGGATCAATTGCAACGAGTCGTTGAGACAATTCGGAAAGAGGGAAAAGAAATACGAATCATTTAACGAAGAGCAAGTTAAAACCACGCTCCCATACAAAGGGAATACGTTCAAATCAATAACCATTCAATGCTCACATTACAGGAAGACACTTAGACCTGGACTCCCCGCCTCAATTCATTATGTCATTTTCCACAAGGTCATTGAGGGTGAAACAGGTTTAATTGGGAAAAGTTAATCCCACCTTATATTAAACCTTTGAGCTTTTGGGTCCATCGAAATTTAAAAAATGCTGTGATTCTTCCTACCCTTTTGTATTTCACAGGTTTTGCCGATATTAAAAAATAGGCGGGGTACATCAGCACTCCGGAGTGCTAGATATTTTCTATGTTACGCTTACCGCTGGGCAATGAGTCCATTGCGAACTTTTTGAAAAATCATGTCTGAGCGAAGAAATTCACCACGATTTCAGGATGCCAAAATGTTCCCTCTGGTGGAGGGAATGCTGGAGTTAAAGGAAGGAACTCATTGGTCGGTCACCTTCGATAATTTGAGCTTAGAAGGTGCCCTCATTGAAATGCCGGAATGGAGAGCCCACCAATTGGCTCAGGGCCTGGAAATTCACGTGAAACTTATGCTGGAAGAAAAAATCATTTGGGGAAGGGGAACGATTCAACACATTCAAGAGGGATCGATTGTCACTCCCAAAACCAGCAAGGTAGGGGTTCTCTTTGAGGAGCTTAAAACTAAAGATGGCAAAAGTTCGGCCCATATTTTGGGCGAGATGGTTCGTGCGCTAGACCGCTATCACCTTCGACAAGGGGCTGCCGTTTCTTTTTCAGAATAGGCCGAACCCAGGCCTTTAGCCGAAAGAGCTCATCCCTACTTCACTGCTTCAATTTTCAACAGATATTTGATAATTTTATCCAAGGCTCCAGCGCTAAGTTTTTGACCATACCAGCGGGGCATCACCCGATCGCGATATCCTTCCACAATATAGGCTCCTGGATTCAAAATAGACTCCTGCACATATTCCCACTCGGTTTCAGCACTTCCATGATAGTTTGTGTCGGCTAACCGCTTGCGAGCATTGGTCCCTAATTCCAATTTTGGACCTTCGCGTCCCCTAGCAACTTTTATTCCAGGAATAGTATGGCAAGCAGCACATCCCGATTGAATAAAGATCTTATCGATGGGCTCGGCACCCGTGGCTAAGGGAACGTTCGCCTTCTTCACTTCTTTCTTGGTTTCGGCCTTTTCAGTTTGTTCAGTCTTGGACGTTTCGACCACAACTTCTGCGGGATCTTTTGAGGACAAGATGCGGTCAACGGTCCAAAGAAAAACTAGACATACCACTCCGATGATCACCAAGGTCTCTTTATCCAATTGGAATGGTCTTTTTTCTCCGGCCACAATCGTTTACCTTATTTCCCCACATTCAAAAATACTTAACTGAAAAATATCTCTATCATAAACTCGAAGGCCTCACCAACCATGGAAGCCTTTTCCTCTCAATTTTTGATAGGGTAAAGAATTATCACCAATCACGTGGGTATTCATGAACACACCGCAGTCTTCCATTCCATTTCTCCCGAATCCATGGCTAGCCAATCCTCATGTACAAACCCTGCTGCCTCGGTATCGCCGACGCAACCATCTCCTCGTGAAAGTGCCCATTGAGGAACGCCTTTTCCAAGTCGATTCCCAATCTCAAATAAAAAGTCTCTGTAGTTGGCAACCACATCGGAGCCAAGCCCCTGCACTGATTTTGGTTCACGGGCTTGAAGGCTGTCATGAATCGCACTACATGCGAGGGCTTGCTCATAAAGCCTGGCATGCAGGCTTCAATGTTATTCGCTTTAATCAACGAAACTGTGCTGACACCGAACATCTCACACCAACTCTTTATCATGGAGGATTGAGCCAAGACATTCGATCTGTGGCCAATGAATTGGTTGAAAATGATGGCATCCAGGCCATTTGGTTGACCGGGTATTCCATGGGCGGCAACTTAGTGTTGAAAATGGCTGGCGAGGCCAGGGATGACTTCCCTGCGCTACAAGGGGTGGCGGCAGTCTGTCCAAATATTCATCCGGCGGCCTGCGTCGCGGCACTCGAACAACGACGAAACTGGATCTATCACGAACACTTTATGGTGAAGCTGAAAGCCCGGCTACAACGCAAAGCCAAACTGTTTCCAGGGCGATGGGACCTCTCTTTGTATAAACACATTCGCACGATGTCCCAATTCGACGATGCCTATACCGCCCCTGATGGCGGCTACCGCGACGCCGCAGACTACTATGAACAGACCGGAGCTCGTCATGTCTTGAGGGACATTCGAGTCCCGACATTGCTCATTACCTCACAAGACGATCCTTTTATTCCGATCGACTCGTTTCACATTCCACCCATTTCCTCAAATCCATTTCTCCAATTGATAACCCCAGATCATGGAGGCCACTGTGGGTTTATTCAAAAGTCGGGAAACAATGAAGACGGGCATTGGGCAGAAAATCGTATTGTAGAGTTTATTCAGAGGACGTGATGCGTGATCCGTAAAGCGAAATGTGTTTGGTATTATTTCCACATAACGCATCACGGGTTACACTTTACGATAATTCAAAAGCTACACAAACCGTTCTAGCGCTTCGCGATACTTCGCACTCGTTTGCTGAATAACCTCCTCAGGAAGGTGGGGCGGAGGAGGATTATGATCCCAGCCTACTGAATCTAAATAATCTCGAACAAATTGTTTATCAAAGCTCGGTTGGGACTTGCCCGCTTCGTACAAATCTTTTGGCCAAAAACGCGAAGAATCTGGGGTGAGTAACTCGTCAATGACCAAGAGCTGTTTCGTTTCCCGATGCAGACCGAATTCGAATTTCGTGTCCGCGATGATAATACCCCGTTCCTCAGCCAACGCTGCTGCCCGCTGATAAATCGTAATGCTAACCTGCTTCACTTGTTTAGCTAACTCATCGCCAATGATCGCCTGCATTTTCGCAAAAGAAATATTTTCATCATGCCCTTCGGTAGCTTTGGTTGAAGGCGTAAACAACGGCTCCGGAAATTTATCGGACTCCTGTAATCCTACGGGCAAGGATTGTTCACACACGGTGCCCTGCTTTTTATATTCTTTCCACGCTGACCCAGAGAGATAACCTCGGACAATACATTCCACTGGCAAGGGATCGGCCTTTTCGACAATCATGCTGCGACCTGCCAACACGTCCACATGCGGTTTGCACAAGTCTGGAAATTCATCAGGATTCATCGTTATCAAATGATGTGGCACCAAGCCACTTTCTTGCCAAAGACGATCAAACCAAAACATAGACAGTTGGTTCAGGACATAGCCTTTGCCAGGAATACCTTCGGGCAATACGACGTCAAATGCCGAGATACGATCACTGGCAATCAACAACAAACAATCACCCAAGTCATACATATCTCGCACTTTGCCTTGCCGCTTGGCACCAAGGTCAGGGAAGTTTGTTTCAAACACGGCTGGAGAGTTCCAAGGGTCACTCATGATTGGGGCACCTTTGTTAGAAGAACAGTATTAAAAGATATCTTTCGAGAAGGAAAAGACGAGACTCTAATCAGGCCCGATGCATGAGTCAAGAGTCGCAGCATATCTGATTAAGACTCGAGACAGCCCAGGGCTTTTCCCTACCCTCCTGATGTTTTCTCCTTGATCCCTTGCCGGGGATTGGGTAGAACGTTCTACAGGATAAGTATCCGAGCGAAAAACCATGAGCAAAAAACAACTCGCATCCACTCACAGATTTCTACGACACCTTCACGAACCCTCTAAAAAATATGTGGAAGAATGGTTTGATGTGCCAGCGCATATTCATCATGTGGCTCATCGCATGGCGAACCCCCCGATGGATCGTCCCCAAAGCCGGCTTGAATTTCAGCAACTGCTGCAATGCTTGGATATCCCCGAGGAACATACCGTCCTTCATGAAAAATTTGGGCACGGGGCCAAAGTCGCCCCCAACGGTGATCGTCTGTTAGTCACCTGGGAAGCTCACACGGAATACTATAGCTATCAAGTCTGGCACATGCCCGACGACAAATTAAAACCACTCGAATTTGGGCCACTGACGTATCCCGGTTATGCCATGCCTTTGTCGCCCTTAGGCATTGAAGTTAATGCCTTGGACATCTTGGTCTTGCCGCACACCAGTCTCACCGTTGAGGAGGTGAAAAATTCCATGCCTGGGGCGCAGCTTTACGGCAGCCGAATCTTTGGGCATGACATTTCGGTGATGACGACCTATACCCCAGATGACTATCAGCGGGAACGGTATCTCATCATGTCCCCCTCGTTGGATGTGTTGCTCAATCAATTAGCTCGGACCGTCGATACCCTTGTCGCCATCGAAAACTATACCCACTTGATTCTTCTTCCCCTTCAAGTCTTTGCCCACTCGGTGGACCAGGTCCACCAGTTTGAACAACGCCACCTGTATCAACGTGGGCTCATCACCATGGAAATTGAGGGATCGACGCCAGAGAAGCTTCAACATTGGCTCACCGTATTAACCCAAGATTTCATGAAAGTCAGCCGTCTCGCTGAATCCATGAGGTTTAAGCTTTCTGCCTCTGTTCCCTACGACCGCATCATCCGATCCAATGTGGCGTTGCTGCAAGAACAAGGGATCGATGGCTGCCGCCAGATCTCCGAATACGTCGATGGAAAAACCATTGGTGTGGCCGATGGTTACCAGCAATTAGTCAAACGGATCAATGCACTGGTACACGATTTTCAAGGATCGATCGCAGTCATCCGCACGAAGGTCGAGCTCCAACTGCAAGACCAAAATTTGGCCCTACAGGATCAGAACTTAAAACTGTTGCAAAGTGTCGATAAGACCACACGCAGTCAGGCCATTCTTCAACATACCGTCGAAGGGTTATCAGTCATTGTTCTTTCATATTATTTGAGCGGACTTGGAAGTTATGTATTCAAAGCCATGGAAAAACTTGGCTGGATTTCAAGTGCCTCGCTCGCGTCTGGGGTATTTGTCCCTATCACATTAGGGCTATCTTTTCTCCTTATTTTTATTGGTCGAAAAATAATTTATAAGCGGTTTTTTCAAGATTCCGAGAATTAGCCTTTTCTTACCTGAGAAAACTCCATGACCCCTCTCATACTTTCCAGTAAAACCCGGCAGGGTTTTTGTAAAGCCAGTCCTCCCTCCAACCAAAAATATTAACATTTTGGGTCCAGGTCTCCGATACCACCCATTAGAGTAGTATTAGTCCTTCTCTTGACATACTTAAGGAGCTCGCAGGCCAACATGCAAGACTTTTCTTTGCCAGAAGAATGCACCGCTAAATTGGAGGCATGCACCTCCTTACCCAGCCCACCCCAAGTGGCCCTGCAAATTATCCAAATGGTCAAAAATCCTGAGATAGAAATTGATGATGTCGTTCATGTTCTGGCACTGGATCCCGCGCTATCCGTAAAAATCCTGCGCCTGGCCAATTCCCCCTTATATGGACAAAAGAAAAAAGTGGCGAATTTGCAAAAAGCCATTATGGTGATCGGATTGAATGGAATTCTCTCTTTGGCTCTCTCCTTTTCTTTGGTGAAATCACTCCGTCAGGAGAAAGATGCCGGACTCGATCATATGATATATTGGCGACGAGCTATGATTGCGGGGTCAGCAGGTCTTGCCCTAGCTCAAATGTGTGGTCGCCCAGATCAAGAAGAACTGTTTATGGCTTCCTTTATTCAGGACATAGGCATGCTGGTTTTAGATCAAGTCCAACCATCGCTCTACGCCCATTCCGATTTCGAGCAATTGTCGCATCAAAAAGTGATCTTGCACGAACGAGAACATTTTGGAGCCGATCATGCCATGGTAGGAAGCTGGATGTTACACAAATGGAATTTTCCTGAAGACTTGCTCGGGGCAATTCGATATAGCGATGAACTTGAACAGGCTCCGCCGGAAACAAAGGATCGGCAATTCATTCAATGTGTAGCCTTTAGTGGAACCTTCGCAGATCTGTCTATTTCTCAAAACGATGATGATACCTTGTTTGAGATCTCAGAGAACATTGAGCACACACTTCAATTGCCATCCCTCGCGTTTGTTGAGATCTTTAAGAAGATCAAACAACTCGTACAGGAGTCCGCCCCATTGTTTGAGATCAATTGTCAGGATGGATTTGATCCCGATGCCACTCTTGAACGAGCCAAGGAACTGCTGACGTTACGTCAAAATAGACTTGAGCAAAATCTCAACATCCTCACTGCGCAGGTGTAATGACAAGATGCCATCAGGGTCTCTTTAATAAAGACCGCCTTTGCCCTGTCTTTCCAAAATTGGGTGCATATCTGCCGGTGAGTAGGTTGCAGGTTTGACCCATTTGCCATCTTCACGTTTGTAGCCACCGACTTTACTCATGTTGGACCGCTGCACCTCTTGGAATACCGGTTCCATATCAATGCCAAACGACACCGCAGTGCCATAGACCACATACAGCAAATCAGCGAGTTCCTTGGCGATATTGGATAAGTCCTTTTCCTCAAACGCCTCTTTCAATTCATCAAACTCTTCCTGGATGAGTCGTACACGCAAGGTTTTGGTTTTATCCTCCGGTACCGTCGGGGTATGGGCAATATGAATATCAAACTCTTTGTGAAATTCGAGAACCATTTGTTGCGCTTCGTACACCATTGCCTCCTGTAAAATTTTTGATGGACCTTTCCCTTCAAAGGTCGTTGGGCTAAATGCAGGGGTTAAATAATCGCAAGATCTTACAATGCCAGAAGCAAATACACGTCATTCACATTGGTCCCTGTAGGACCAGTATAAATATGCCCGTGAACTTTTTTAAAAAATTCATAACTATCGTTATTGGCCAGCATTGACAAGGGATCCATTCCATTTTTCACGGCATGGTCAATAGTTCTGCCATTAACGATCGCCCCTGCCATATCTGTTGGACCATCATGGCCATCGGTTCCAAACCCTGCCACATACATGTTTGAGAGTCCGGCTATCCGAATCGCGGCAGATAAGACCAATTCCTGGGCTCGCCCACCATGACCCGTTCCTCGAACCAGCACCGTGGGCTCACCGCCCCACACCAAACAGGCAGGTCTTGGAACAGGATGCCCCGAGGATTGAATTTCTCTGGCAATCGCCCCGATCATGTGACCAACTTCTGAGGCTTCGCCCTCAAGAGTTGTCGTCAATAACAAGGAATTCAGTCCTGCAACTCTGGCTTGTTGAATGATGGCTTCTGCCATCAATCGATTATTTCCAATGAGCGCATGGTGGCCCCTAGTAAACACCGAGGACTTGGGTTTAGGGGTATCAATAATCCGCCCATCTAGGCCTTTTT
The DNA here is from genome assembly GCA_029261305.1 of Nitrospirales bacterium. Next base: position 5,424 of record JAJDBO010000384.1, on the reverse strand, counting down.
GAATATGACCACGAACGGCAGGTAATACCTTTGTCCACATCCCGTAACGTACCAAGACGTCACGTGCATCTTGAAACGTCGTAGGATCGGGTGCTGTCAACCCGGAACCTATGGTGGCCAGATCGTCACCCACCACGTCAGACAGCACAAGGGATACAATCGTCGCTGAGGTGCTCGCCGCAAGTTGCCCACCTTTGATCAAGGAAAGATGTTTGCGCACCGTATTCATCTCTTGAATGGTCGCTCCACAGCGAAGCAGGAGGGACGTGGTATGTTTCTTATCTCGTAATGTTAGGCCCAGTGCTGGACCCGCAAGGAGGCTTGAGGCTCCACCGGAAATCAGGACAAGAAGTAAATCCCGCCGGGTGAGCGATTGAGCAAGTGTGACCATGCGCCTTCCAGCTTGAACACTTCGATTTGTAGGGAGCGGATGACTGGTTTCAAGTAACTGAATATTTTTGGTCCGGCACCCGGAACGATCTTTGACCGCAGCTAGACCTCCGGAGAGACGAGCTCCCAATTGTTGTTCAAGTGCCATGGCCATTTTTCCAGAGGCTTTTCCTGCTCCTACGCATACAATTCGATCAAACTTATGGAGATCATAGTCTCGATGCCCCACTCGAAGCTTTGATCCGTCAATGGACAAAGCCTTTTTTACAGCCTCCATGGGATCAGCCGCATGAAGACCCGCATGCAACAATCGCTTGAGAAGCGCTCGAATTTTTGGGTCAGGAAAATTTATGGAAATTTTCATACTTCTAGCCAACGTCTGTCGCCACAACAATTTCGTCAAGGTTGATGAAGTCTTTCAAAAAAATCTCCCGCCATGCATCTTGGTCAATGTGTCCACGGAATACAATTGTGTTACGATTCCATCCATGCGCGCACTTAAGGTTTTACACCAGACGATTGCGGATTGCACTCTTTGCCCACGACTGACAATCTATCGTCAAGGCATAGCCCAAACGAAGGTCAAACGATTTCAGGAATGGGAATATTGGGGACGCCCAATCCCAGGGTTTGGTGATCCGAACGCTCAATTATATGTCCTGGGTTTGGCCCCGGCCGCCCACGGTGGCAATCGCACAGGACGCGTGTTTACCGGGGATCGAAGTGGAGATTGGCTCTATGAAGCCTTATTTCAATTTGGATTTGCCAATCAACGAGAGGCCAACCACCGGAAAGACGGGCTCACTCTACAAGATTGCTATATCGCAAACGCCGTGCGTTGCGCACCACCAGAAAACAAACCCACCAAAGAAGAATTTAATATCTGCCGTTCATTTTTATTGGAAGAAATTCAATTATTGAAAACGATCACTGTCGTGGTGGCATTGGGGAAACTGGCTTTCGATGAATATCTCAAAGCATACAAAGAATTAGGACATTCGCTGAGTAAGCCTCTCCCAAAATTTGGACATGGTTCAGTCTATGACGCCCCATGGGGCGTCACGCTCCTGGGCTCCTACCATCCCAGCCAACAAAATACCTTTACAGGGAGACTCACTCGACCCATGTTCCACCGCATATTCAAGGAAGCTCGAAAGCTCATCGATTCATAAACAGTCCGATGGCTGAAATAGCAACGGGTCTATCCCGATTTGACTAGACTGGCAACCAGGGTTAGAATTTTTTCACAGGTTCACCATACTCCAAATCTAGATGTACACCCTACCATCATAATTAAGGGGGTTCTCATGTTTGTCCCTCAAATTATTCTCATCAGCGCAATCCTTCTTTTGACTGGATGCGGGGGGAATCCCTACCTCGATGCCTCGTTAAACCCTGCTGAGCTTCAGGGCAAGCACCAAGCATGGTTCGAAGAAAATTGGGGAAAGCCCAGTGCTAAGGCTCAACGATTTTTTGGTGGAGAAACCTGGACCTACTTCCGCATAGCTGGAGGGAAAAAGACTTTCCCTTTTTTCAATTTCGAACCCAATGAATGCCAAATCAGTTTGGATTTTGATAAAGAAGGCAAGCTGGAAGACTCGGATTATTCTGGGTGCTAGAACACATTCAACGCCATAACTCCAGCCTCCTCTCCAGCCTATGACTGCTCCCACCATTGATATAAGTCCTGACGCCCAAAGCCTCATGAAGGCTGCGGCAGAACATGTGGTCAAGAAGGCATCCCTTGCCATCAAGGCCAGGAAACGTTTTACGATTGCCCTTGCCGGCGGTTCAACCCCTAAAAGCCTCTATTGTCTTCTCTCGAGCCCCGAGTACCGAACTCGCCTTGAATGGGAAAAAATCGAATTCTTCTGGGGGGACGAACGCCACGTACCTCCAGACCACGACGAAAGCAATTATCGCATGGCGCATGAAACCATGCTTCTGCCACTCACGATCCCCGAACACCACGTTCATCGGATTCACGGGGAACTGCCAAAGGCTGAGGAAGCCGCCGATCAATACGAAGATGTACTTCGCACAGCGTTCGAGTGCACTGACTCCCAAATTCCGCAATTTGATTTAATTCTCTTAGGTATGGGACCCGACGGGCATACGGCTTCCCTTTTTCCCGGTACTGATGCCGTCCATGAATCAACCAAATGGGTCGCGGCCCCTTGGGTGGAAAAGTTTCAAACTTTTCGAATCACGATGACCCCTGTGTTACTCAACCAGGCCCGTCAGGTCACCTTCTTGATCTCTGGAAGGGAAAAGTCCATGGTTTTGCGAGACGTCATAGAGGGGTCGCTTCAGCTAGATCTCCTGCCATCACAAGTCATCCACCCAACTTCAGGACATTTGTCTTGGCTCCTCGACCAAGAGGCAGCGCACGACCTATCCACTTCATCACAATCCTGAATACGTTTCCCTAAGTATGTTTGTATTTTCTTTCCAATATGATGTAATAAAATTTCTAGATCAATGACTACACTCGCACAGGGCGAGTCCGTTCGGAGGGATAGAATCGTGAATTGGCTAACAGACAAGCATTGTTTTTTAGCGTATCATCTCTTGAAGCCTATCTCTTAAAACGCCATTGACGAATTCACGACCCTGTGTTTATTTGTAAACACTCATTTTTATACTTTTCTCGAATGATTGGATAGGAGCCCTTATGGAATCCGATGTCATTACCCAAGCTGTCAGTGAACGCTATGCCCGCGCCGTCACGAATGGTGAAGAAATGTGCTGTCCAACCGGCTATAACCATGAGGACCTGCGCACCTTTATACCGGAACCAGTGTTGAAGGTATCATACGGTTGCGGCACGCCAGTAGGCTTGACCACCGTTCAGCTTGGGGAAACCGTTTTAGATATTGGATCCGGCGGCGGGATCGATTGCTTCGAAGCCTCACGTCGGGTTGGACCCACCGGACGAGTGATCGGCATAGATATGACCGATGAAATGCTGTCCTTGGCTAGAACCCATGCGCCGACGGTCGCCTCAAACTTGGGCTACCCTGAAACCAATGTGGATTTCCGAAAAGGGCAGGCCGAAGCCATGCCTGTTGACGATGAAGATGTGGATCTCATCGTCTCCAACTGCGTCATTAATCTGTCCCCGGATAAGCCGAAGGTTTTCCAAGAAATGTTTCGCATCCTTCGATCCGGAGGCCGATTCTCTATTTCAGACATTGTTTCAGATCAAGCCATTCCCAACTACATGATCCACGACAAAGAAAAATGGGGAGATTGTCTCTCAGGCGCCCTCCCCCTCCATGAATATTGGAATGGACTCCGAGACGCGGGATTTTTAGGCATTCATCAGGTGAACCTCATTCCTTGGCGCGTGATTGACGGCATTCATTTTCTCTCAATCACATTGACTGGCTATAAGCTCACGAATCCTCCGACAACATCCTTGGCCTTTGCAACCTTAAAAGGGCCCTTTAGCCAAGTGAAGGATGAACTGGGTCATACGTTCACACGCGGGGTACCTGAATCGATAGACGAGAAAACTGCAGCCCTCCTTCAATCGCCGCTTTATGATGGACTGTTTGTGTTCACAACGACACCCGAAGGATTCACGGGTTCAGATTCTCGATGGTCGGAAGTCCTTCCCGAAGACACGACCTGCGTATGGGACGGACACTTTGCGATGCTCACGGGTCCATTTCTCGAAGCTCGGGACGATGATGATCATACATTCCAATGTGGGGTCCCCTTGGAAATTTGTTCAAAGACTCACCGTGTCCTCCAGCACGACAAGTACCGCCCCTACTTCGGCGTCATCAACCGAGCGTCGCAACCCGGCTCGCATGATGCCATTATTTGCGAACCTACGGGTGGTTGTTGTTAGCCATCATGACCATGGTCATGCAAATAATCAGATCGGCATCTTCTTTATGAAACCTATTTCGCTTTCCTCAGATACTTTTGCCTCAACGGTGAACTCAAAAGAGATCTCCTTTCTTCAAGCTTTGGCAGATCATGGCCTTGCTCCCTTAATGGCAAAAGAGGTTCAAACCCTACAGGTTAATATTGGGAAGCTCTGTAACCAGACCTGTTCGCACTGCCATGTAGACGCAGGTCCCACTCGAACAGAAAATATGACTCTCGATACAATCGAACACATTCTCTCAGTCCTCCGACAAAATCCAAGCATTACCACAATTGATGTTACGGGCGGCGCCCCAGAGATGAATCCTCACTTTGAATATCTTGTGACTGAATGTCGGAAATTAGGAAGAAAGGTGATTGATCGTTGCAATCTCACCGTATTTTTTGTGAAAGGAAAAGCACACATTCCTCTGTTCCTGGCTGACCACCAAGTGGAAATTGTGGCATCTCTGCCCTGTTACTCCGAGGACAACGTTGATGAACAACGCGGAAAAGGGGTGTTTAATCGCAGCCTGGCAGGGTTACAGCAACTCAATGAATTAGGATACGGGAAAGACGGAACCGGCCTCATTCTCAACCTGGTGTATAATCCTATAGGGCCCAGACTTCCACCGGATCAGTATGAATTAGAATGCGAATACAAGCACGAATTACGAACGAGATTTAACATCGAGTTTAATCAACTGTTCACGATCACGAATATGCCGATCAGCCGGTATTTGGAGGATTTAAGAACCACAGGCCAACACGATGAATACATGACCTTACTTATCAATAGCTTTAATCCTGCTTCGGCTGAAACCGTGATGTGCCGAACATTAGTGAGTGTGGGCTGGGATGGGCGTCTGTACGATTGCGATTTTCACCAGATGCTCGACATACCGTTAGACGATGAATTGCCGCAGACCATTCATGAATTTGAGTCTGAATCACTAAGACAGAGACCCATTGTCATGGCCCAACATTGCTTCGGCTGTACCGCCGGTGCCGGTTCTTCCTGCAGTGGAGCCCTCGCCTAGGTGCCTAGAAAAAGTAAGGGCCATTGAGCCATATCCCCTGCTTTCACACCTACCCCGACATGTAACTTTTAAACTTATCAGCACATTCGTCACCACAAAAATAATATTGTTGCCC
>JAJDBO010000383.1 GCA_029261305.1 Nitrospirales bacterium | reverse complement strand
GTCACGCTCACCGGAGGAGACACGGGATCGGATAATGGTCGGCCAAATTTGGTCACGTGTTCTCCGTATTGAAGGCCTGTACAGCCTTGTGCTAAGCCGATCAATACGATGGCAACAAGCCAATGCCGAAACATTCGAATTCCTACCTGACGATCCCGATTCATAATGTCCTCCTGAGAAACACATGTTCAACAATGAGCGATAAGCGCATGACTATAACAGGCTTTGAGGAAAAAAATACAAAACAAATATTGCGTCGGCTTTTTACAATCTTGGCAAAGATATCAAAATCTATTGGATATCTCAGCTAGCGAAGAGTACCCCTATTTGACCTGGATATAATCCTGAACAGATTCAACACCTTTAGTCGCCTTAATGACGTCTAGCACTTTGGTCTGTTCCGCTGAGCTATTGGCTCGACCAATGATTGACACCTGGTTACGTACCGATCGCCATCGGTAATTCACCGAGGTGACTCCTTTGGTGGCAATAAGTTGACCTTCGATTTTGGTGTTAATCCAAATGTCATCTACGGTCTGGCCAATACCTTCCTTGGAATCCTTGTTCCCATCCTCAGCTTTTTTGCGGCGAGCCTCTTTTTCCGCCTTGGTCACGATTTGGATGTCGTTATACAAGGTCGAAACGCGAGAATCGCTTTTCACCAAATCGGCCACCGCTTGTTTTTCCTGTGGATCGTCAAGGGTTCCGGTTAAGAGTGCCCGTTGTTCCCAGATATCAACATTCACGTCGATGAGAAGACCTTTGTCGCGATCGGCTAATCGGGTTAATACCCCTGCGCCAATTTTGGTATCGGTCACTTGATTTTCCGTCGTCCGATCTTCAAACGCTTTTTTCCCGGTTTCCATCATGACGGTGGTGCATCCTGAAAGAAGAGCCACGGATATTACGAGAGCAGTCATCGTCTTGTTGAAAGAACATCGCGGTTGATGTGCCATTACGCCTCCTTGCGTTTACGTGTCAAAGCTATAACCCAAAGTCAAAAGATATTGGAAATCCGAGGCTTTTTTCCCAGTTGATGGCGTGTTGTCATATCGCCAGTTCATTTGGAACCCGGTCGTGAAATTGCCCATGACTTTAATTCGGATTCCTTGTTGCGAGGTGACGTAGAAATCGGTGAAATCTTCAAGCGAGGGAAAGCCCTGATGTTGATGAAAGATGGTGATATCCGGAGTCACTGGCCAATCAAGATTTGCCGCCCACCGTCCAGTCACAAATTGTTGATCCTTGGCTACTTTAAAGTCTTCGTTAAAAAACCCAAGACCGATCTCACCATCCAGTTCCATATTGCGGAGGTAGGGACTGGAAAAGTCATCTTTGATGATAAATTGATAGCCTGGCCCGCCACTAATAGACGTCCGAAGCTGAATATCTTGAAACGTGTCTTGTTCAAATAAAGTACTGGCGAACAGGTAAAAACGCTTCGTCACAAAAAAGTCGAGCTTGATTGTGCCAAAGGCGTTGCGGGTAATGATGGACCCGGAGTCTTCAGAATAATTCCACCGTCCGAGTAACGATAACCGAAGGATGTCCCCACGTATTACGAGCTCACCAAGAAAGTTCGCTTGCTTGAGGTCAGTATTCCCGGCAGTGAGGGATCCGCCAAAGTTGATGTTCCCCTTATAATGGACCGGTTTCCTTGCTGGTGGATTAATGGCAATTACCGTTTCAACCCGAACCGGGATGGTGACTTTAATCAGGTCTGTCGCGAGTTGAATGGTGCCAGGGTCCCCAGGCTGAGCGATGCCATGGAGGGTCACGCCGTTATTGAGGACCAGAATAATAGAACTTTGGGTGGTGAGGCCAGTCACCTCACTCCAAGCGATGGGTATAGGATCCCCCGGGCTGAAGCTTGCCTTGGCTTTGAGGGTTCCACCGACCATGGAAATAATCTCTCCATGAAGTTGGCTGCCATCTTTTAGGTGAATTTGACCTAAGGTGGAGGCCGCATGAGCAACTCCGCTCGTGGCGAACATAAGGAGGGCGAGGTACGCAAAGATTGTGGATCTCATGAATCCTGGGTCTCCTTAAGGTCAAAACCGGCGGGGGGATTATTATCAATTTTGTGGAACCTAACAAGGGGGGGTGAATAGGTGCAAACTTATGAAAACAAGCCAGGAATTACTGTGATCTGGGTCACGGTGACAATTTGCAAAAGGTCCGTGGGTGCGGTTCAATGGAGGTAAGGGCCCCCAAGCTTCATATATAGGAGTCATAGAATTATGAATATCGCGATCATCGCTCTGGCAGGAATTGTGTTGCTCATCCCAGCGCAGGGTTTTGGATTTTTTGATGATTTCATGGAGAAAGCGAAATCCTTTGGCCTAGATGTGCCGGTTGAACTCAGCGAAGACAAGGTCATTGCGGGGTTAAAAGAGGCGTTGGAGGTCGGCGCAGGCAATGCTGTGAAACTCACTGGGGCGACCAATGGTTTCCTGAAAAATGAGGACATCAAAATTGCCATGCCTTCGCAGCTTCAGAAACTCGATCAGGCGTTAAGGTTTGTCGGGTATGGTCCCCAATTAGATGAATTCGTCGTGAGCATGAACCGCGGTGCCGAACAAGCGACTGCCCTGGCAAAACCGATTTTTGTCGATGTGATCAAAAACATGTCGTTTGAGGATGCCCAAGGCATTCTTAAAGGAAGCGATACTGCCGCCACTGAGTACTTTCAAGGGAAAACCACCGACAAACTGAGCGCCATGTTTCGCCCACAAGTCGAAGCCGCGTTGAATCAGGTCGGCGTGACGAGGCAGTACCGTGAATTGGTGGGGAAATATGATTCTCTCCCGTTTATGGATTCCTTGACCTTTGATCCTGACCAATACGTGGTCGATAATAGCCTCAAGGGCTTGTTTCATGTGGTCGCCGAAGAGGAGCGAAAGATTCGTACGGATCCTGGCGCTCGGGTGACAGAACTCTTGAAAGATGTATTTGGGGCGAAGAAGTAGAGGGAAGGGGCGTATTGATGGAACAATCACGAAACCTCCAAAGGGCAAGGTTTTCAAATAAGGGAATTCTTTGGTGCCTGAGCCTATGCCTAGGTTTAGGACTGCCTGTCATGTCCTGGGCAGCGGAAAAGAAAGCGGGAGGGAAAAAGGACAGGGCCCAATTGGTGTCGATTCCCTTGGATTCATTAGATGTCCCAGAAGCCGTGGCAACCGTGTCGGTGCTAGAAGATCCACAATCGTCGGTTGATTCTCTACTTGGGGTATGTGAATCAGAGTTTGTGGGGAAACTTCAAATCGAGGGTGAAGATATTCAAGGAGCCATTAGGAAATTATGCGGGATGATGGAAGGGCTGGTCAAAAAACTGGAACCTCCTCCGAATGAAGTGGCTCCGAATGTGTTTATGATCAATGTTCCGCTCAAACAACCGCATCAGGCCATACGGTCGGTGACCTGGAAAGCAAAGTCGCTGGATGATGCGATAACTTTTATTGAGCTCCTTAAAGATGGCCGTCTCAAAGCGGTGAAAGTATTTTCCACTATTCCCTGGTCCGAGAATCCCACTCAACCCTGCTCAGAATGCCCTGTCAAAGATCTCGTCTTTCGTCTTGAAGCAATGAAAGATAAACGGCATCTGTTGGAATAATTCTTGTGTTGTCGCTGGAGTCTCTCATCCTGCCCATTGTGCTGTGACGGATGAGGCATTACGCTGTACGTCCGCCTAATCTGCTTCAGGCTCTGAGCTGCCATGTTGGTGGGTTACTCGATCTTCATCAAACATTTCCGCCATTTCCGCTTCCATCACGTCGTTGTCGTGAGGCACCGACACCACCGAAATTTCTTTTCTGACCTTGGGCTTCTCGGTGACCTCAGGCTTGTCGGAAGGTTCGGTCTCTGGTTGGTTGGTAGGATTGTCCATGGGAAGGTTCCAATCTGGTTGGTGCGCCTACTCGAAGGATTCGAGGGACGATTGTTCTGGAAATTGATGCTGACATGAATTGCAGGTGAGGAAATATATCGATTCCCGCACAGACATGATAATGCGAAAATTCAAACTGTGGTCCCGTTTCATGCAACTAGGGCAGGAGATGTCCCGAAGGCGATATTTCACGTCTGGTTGCGTTTGTAAATAAAATTCCATATCGGCGTACACAGGGAACGTGTAGTGGCAATCGATGCAGAGGCCCTTCCAGTTCCCGTCTTCTTTGACGTCCCGACTATCAATGCCAAATCGACTTTTCTTGCAAATCGCGCATTTTACCTGCGTAAGTCGCGCTTCTATATCTTTGACAGTCATCATAGACATACATTAACTCCTGTAAGAACTCCTACCTATTCAATCGGTTAGAAGTATAGAAGCTTAACTGGGGTGTCGCAACTTGGATGAGGTGAGACATGTTCGAAGGTGTTTTTGAATTTCCAAAGAGTGGTTGATCCGTTATGCCTGAACTGCCCGAAGTCGAAGTCGTCCGCCGACAGCTCAAATCTCATATCGTGGGTGGGATGATCCAACATATTTGGATTGGTCGCGACGATATCGTTCGCCAGGGGTTACAAAGTTTGCGGTGGTATCTCAATGCTCGGTTGGTGGATGTCCAACGGTATGGGAAAAGTGTAGCTCTGGTGTGCAAGCAAGAAGGTGAACGTCGTTACTTGGTCGCTGAGTTGGGAATGACTGGCCTGCTGCTTTTTGATCGTCAATCCGTGCCTAGTGAAAAGCATCTGCATGTGAAGATTCAGCTTTTGAATACCAAGCAGAGTACATTGCATTATTGGAACGCGCGTCGGTTCGGGCGATTGTCTTTGCTGAATGCGCAGGAATGGGAAGCCTATCGGGAGCGGCGGTTTGGCGTTGATCCGTTGAC
>JAJDBO010000382.1 GCA_029261305.1 Nitrospirales bacterium | reverse complement strand
ACATTTTGAATCCATTCGTGATCATGAGGTGGCAAAAAGATTATTTGTTGAGGCGAATCACTGGTTACGTCAACGAGGGTTAACATCGATGAGGGGGCCAGTAGGATTAGCACCATTCATTGAAGATGTCGGACTTTTGTATAAAGGTTTTGATGAATCTCCCACATTTATGATGCCGTACAACCCTGAGTATTATATTGATTTACTCGAAGGTGTTGGATTCAAAAAAACAAAAGATAACTATACCTATGAAGTCCAAGAATCCAATTTTGCTGGAAAAATACAAAACCTTCTCAATTGGGTAGGAGCCCTTAATAAACAAAAAACTACGATGACAATTCGAAAAATCGACATGAAGAACTTTGATAATGAAGTTGGCTTTATCAGAGAGAATTATCATTCAATCTTTGGGTCGATTTGGGGTTTTGTTCCAATCACAGACGCTGAATTTCTTCATTTAGCAAACCAACTGAAAAAAATCATCGATCCTGATCTGGTATTGATGGCAGAGGTTGATAATCAATTGGTGGGATTCATCATCGCCGTTCCAGATATGAACCAAGTACTTCGCAAAATCAATGGCCGTTTACATCCAATCGCCTTAATGAAGGTTCTTTGGGGCCAACGAAAAATTAATGGAATGAGATTGCTGGTTGGTGGGGTGAAGGAGGAACATCGAAATGCTGGCACCTCAGCCAAACTGCTTTTTGAGTTAACTCAGGTTGCCCTGGAAAAAGGATATACAAAGACTGAATTTTCTTGGGTCGTTGAGGACAACAAGACTATGCATTTTATCTTGGGGAAGGTGGGATTAAAAATTCGAAAAACGTATCGCCTCTATGACAAACCTTTGCAAATTGGTTAATGGTGTAAAGAGTTCTAAGGGTAAAACTCTTTGGCATAAACATCAGGATTGGCAGCAGTTCCACCTTGCAATTACTGTGAATGGCAAAAGTACCAAACCCATTGCGTTGAGAAAAACCTCATCAAGTTTTTTTAAGGTATAAAAAAGTTCTTCAAATGAAAACAACCGCCTGGCTCTTTATTCTCCTCTTTCATTCCGTCTCTCACGGAATTAGGTATTTTATTCGCTCTATTGGAAAATTCGATAATTCTCTTAGGACTATTCGTGGTGAGGTCCTTCACTCATTCTTCCTTACCATGGGTCCTGTGTACATCAAAATGGGTCAAATAATGTCGACTCGTTCGGACCTTTTCCCACCGGAAATGATCAGCTGCCTCCAAAAACTTCAAGACGATGTTCCCCCCATGAGCGAAGTGGAAACACAACGTTTATTAGGGCAAGCCTATCCCGACCAAACGGCTTTTAAAGAATTTAGTGTCACTCCAGTCGCCAGTGCCTCAATCGCCCAAGTACACAAAGCGGTCTTGCATACTGGTGAACAAGTTGCCGTGAAAATCGTAAAAAATGGAGTTAAGGAAAGTCTGACCGTTAATTTGAACCTCTTAGCACTGTTAACAAGACTTATCGATTTGATCATACCGTCTACACAACAATTACAGATACCCGCTCGTCTGAAGGATTTCCGTACACTTCTTTTGAGGCAAACCGATATGTTAAGGGAAGCGGACGAAATGGAGCACATTCGTTCAAATTTTGAGAACCACCCCTTCCTGACGATCCCAAAAGTTTTTCGTGAACATTGCACGGATAAGACCTTAATCATGGAGTTTGTTACCGGGATACCCGGAAAATTATCAAAAGAAGTTAACTTGCCCGCGCCTCAGTTAGCCCAACGTTTCGTCGAAGTGATGATGACCATGATGTATCTCCATGGATCGTTTCATGCGGATGCTCACCCCGGCAATGTACTATTTACCAAAGATGGAAAAATTATCCTTCTTGACTATGGAATGACCGAAAAATTGTCGGAAGATGAAAAATGGGACCTTGCCTCCTTCTACTATGCCGTCACTCGAAAAGAATGGACGATTGCCGTTGAGCGGTATACTCGTTCATTTGTGGTAGACCGTAAGACCATTGATCAAGAATGGTATGCATATGAAAAGGACATGATTCAATGCCTTCAAGTCCATTTTGACTCGCAAAAAAAATGGGACACCTCGCAATACACTCGTGACACCATTAAAATCCTTGATAAGTATCAAGCTCGAGAATCCACGAAATGGACAAAAATTGAGCTTGCCTTAGTTTCACTTGAAGGATTTATGGTTCAGATTGACCCCAATTTAGATATTTGGGAGTCCAGCAGAAAATTTAACGAACGCTACTCCCTCTATCTCAGCAAAAAGGTAAAAGATCTTTTTGACGTTCATTACAGCGAAACGATTCCCGGCTCCCTCAATCTTGAGAAAAAGGCCGAAAAGTTTCTTGTAGCCCCAACCCATATCGACCGTTTTTGCCTACCCTCAAGTTATCCGCTATTTATCAAATCTGCTCGGGGTAGCACGTTAGAAGACGTCGATGGAAATAAATATATTGAACTCCATGGCGGATATGGACCTTTCATCTTGGGCTATGCGCACCCAGCAATTGAAAAAGCCATACAGGAAGCTTTGGCTCAGGGACCGTTTTGCACATTAGGCAACTACCCTGAAATGCATCATATGGAATTACTTGTTGATGCGATCCCCTCGGCTGAAAAAGGTGTCTTTTGTAATAGTGGGACCGAAGCCTGCAATATCGCCATGAGTCTATGTCGAGCCTATCGAAAACGAGACATGGTGGCGAAATGCGAAGGGCATTTTCATGGTTTTATGGATCAGGGCAATGTCAGCATGTTTCGAACCCACGGTCCAGTAGACGCACCACTACCGATCCATGGGTCGGCAGGTTGTAGCGAGCAGGTAACAAATAATACCCTCATTCTTCAATACGGGCACCCCAGGAGTATTGAGCGAATACGCGAGCATGCGGATCAACTCGCCTGTGTGATTCTTGAACCCATCCCCACGACGACTGTTGCGTATAACGCAGAATGGCTTCAAGCCGTTCGAGATGTATGCACAGAAACGGGGGTTCCTCTTATTTTTGATGAGGTGGTCTCTGGTTTTCGAGTGGCCTATGGTGGCATGCAATCAATTCTGAACATCATGCCAGATCTCACTGTTCTTGCGAAGATTATTGGAGGGGGCCTTCCATGCGGCGCAGTCGTTGGTCGTAAAGCAATTGTTGATAAAGCCAAAAGCACGAAAGACCCATTTCGTGACTGGGAAGAAATCTCTTTTACAGGGGGAACATTTTCAGGAAATACGATGAGTTGTGCAGCTGGTGGAGCTCAAATACAATATTTGAAGGAACATCCTGAAATTTATACCAATCTAGATATCAAAACCCAATGGCTCGCTAATGAGTTAAAAACCATTACCACAAAATTAGGGGTCGCCTGCAATGTGAATGGGTATCGATCAATGTTTACACTAAGTTTTCGACACAATAAAGCCAAATACTTTCGAGATAAATTTGCAGGATCAGACATCCGAGCCAATATCGCGTTGGCCTATTACATGCGCCAATATCATGTCTATTTGGCGGAACTTCATACGTACTATATTAGCAATGCTCACACCCAAGAAGATCTTAGGAAAGTCGCTTGGGCATTTGAGGAAAGTTTGAAGCTCATGGTGAAGGAGGGGATATTTGCCAGATAATTGCGAGGGGAAAATTTTTCGTAAATCAGCAATCGTTCTCACTAGATGGTGTCATTTCAATTTTTTGGTGTAGTGAACTTATTCACAGACGCATTCTCCCTTCGATCCTCAGACAAAAAGAACCATGTCTTTTGTAAAAAAACACATTTTCCAATCCCCCATTCCTGCAGAGCATTTCGCGTCCTATGACCAAATGCCCCTGGAACTTCATTCGGCCCTTGATCGCTTAGCATTCAAATACGGAAAAACCTACGATTCCTATTTGGTCACGGAAGATAATCGCGAATGCTTTTGGTCGCCAGACCGAAAAGGCATTTTAGGATTCATTCAGGATCGCCGGTACATTCATGTCGTAGGTGGGTTAATTGCCAAAGAAGAGGATAAGGGTGAGTTGCTGGATCATTTCATGGAATTCACCAAACAACAAGGTGCAAAGGTGGTTGGTTTCTTCAATCTTCCTGAAGAAGATTTAGGAATTTTTCGGGAACGTGGCTTTCAAATTTCAAAGCTTGGTGAAGAACCTATCGTCAACCTGACCAATACCACTTGGCAGGGTAAGGATTATGATTGGGTACGAAGGCAGGAAAATTACTGCAAGCGGCAGGGGTTATTTGTTGAAGAAATCGTGTGTCCACAAAAGAATAAGACTTTTCGGGACGTTATTGGTCCCGAGCTTCTGGAAATTTCCCTACGACACATCGAACATACGGCACATGGCTATGAGTTGAAGTTTTTTGAAGGTCGCTTCAACCCTCATGACATGAGAAAAAGGCGCGTTTTTATTGCACGCAATGAATCCCGCATTGAAGGGTTTATCATTTGTAATCCCTTCTGCAATGGGAAAATGTGGGGAATTGATCTCTATCGAAAGCGCATTGATGCACCCCGTGGGGTGATTCCATTTATTATGCTCCAAGCCATGCGACAAATGAAGGAGGAAGGTATTCAACATGTATCATTATCATTGGCTCCCTGCTTACGATGTGAAAAAAAATACCCAGGCGATAGTTGGCTGGTGAGACGAGGTAACGTGCTTTGGTTCAATTATTTAAATTTCCTTTTCGATATGCATGGGGTCTTCCATTACAAAAGTCGTTTTCGACCAGTTTTTCGGCCCCTATTTTTAGCAGCTTCCCCCAAGGCCACCTATCTTTCAATGGACTCATTTTTAAATAACTGGGGAGTGGGAACCATAAATCCCATACGGCTGATAAGCAATGGCATTAAAAAATTATGCAAAAGCCGTTTTCGGAGGAATCTTGCCCGACCACAAAATTAGGCAAAATCGAATTTTCCATAAATACGATGTGCAATCGGTGTAGATTGAATGACCCCTATTCTTCTCAATTGAGTCTTCGCCTTGCACGTACCAACCCACAGTGAGGAAGCAAGAGGCCTTCCTTTACTTTCAATTCTCATTGAGATTCTTTCCAGAGAATGATGACGAGACCAAAATAATTTGATATTGTTCGGGCTCCGTGGAAATTCTTAGATCAATTTCTTTTAATTACGGCATTTTCCTCAGTCATTTTTCATGGAATCAGTTTCATAGAATGGTCATCTTTCGCCTCGCTGTCCTAATTATTTCGTATTTCCTCATATTTTCTTTTTCAGGGGTTTTGGCTGAGACGTATGTCACTCCTATCAGTGATAGACTTATTACCCTCACTCAATTTTCGTTGCCTGAGTATCAGAAGAATCCCCATCTACTCCTAGCATCCAACAATGACCATCTCGAGCAACCTTCCCTATCCGAATCACAGGCCATTGAAGGAGAGGGCGAACCTTTCCAATTTTCATCTGAACTTTGGGATGAATTGCAAGGTGGCATGGTCTGGAGACTCAACCTCATCGTGTTTGGCATTCATCAAGGGCCAACCAATTCGCTAATCAATCCCAATAACGCTCTTGATATTCCACGACATGAGCTAGGGTTTCGGTTCCGTCCTGACTTTAAATTGTATTTTCGAAGGCTTGAGCTTGGCGTCAACCCACGCTGGAGTTTTCTTTGGGATCAATGGCTCGAGGGTAATCGCGATGGCCGAAATGAACTTGACCAGGAAGTGTTTGTCAATGAATGGATTGCTCGTGTTCGACTCATGGATGAGCTTTTCATTTCCTATGGTCGTAATAATTTGCAATGGGGCCCGTCATATCTAATTTCATCGTCAAATCCATTTAATGTCAACAATGGTCGCAATAATCCAAAATTTCAGGTTGGCGGACTCGATTATGCCCAATTGGTATGGATCCCAAGCGATGAATGGACCTTTTCATTCATCGCGAATATTGCGGAAGGCCGAACCACGACTTTGATACCCAATTTAAATCAAACGGTCCAAGGGCCATCTGGAGGATTTGAAAAAGTTTATGCGCTGAAGTTTGATTTTACAGGTACCGGAAAATACGCCAGCCTTATCCCATCGATTGATGAAAATGGTTTTGGTGAAATTGGATTTTTAGGGGGATGGACGCTATCAGATGCATTTTTTATCTATGGAGAAGGACGAATCAAAGATGGGTTAAACAAAACCCAACTACTTGGAGGGGCGAGTTATACGTTTGAAGCCGGACCAACCGTGGTCATAGAATATTTTAGAAATGAAAATGGATGTACTAGGGAGCCTTTTGCTTTGTGCTTCTTTCCTGGACTCGAAGAAATTGATTCCAAGGATGTATTATTCCGCCGTAATTATTTCCTGCTCCAATATACCGACACGCAAATCTACGATGACTTTAATGTGTTGTTTCGATATTTTGGGACCCCCGATGATAATTCTCATAGGTTGATTACTAATCTTGAATATGAAGCCACGGATTCTGCAGTTTTTTTTCTCATTCCTACCGTTAATATCGGGGGCGAAGAGACGGAACTTCGAAGTCTGATCGAATTTCAAGTCATGTTGGGTATGGAATGGACTTATTAGAGGTGAACCTAAACAATGAAGACAATCTTGGAGGTAATCTAGGTATGAGTGTGTTGGAAAAAGGGAATTATAGTAACGGACAGGAATGCCTGCCCTTCATCACAGGATTAGGAGATGAAGGTCGTTTGTGAAGAAATCGCCACTTCCTCTTGATTGTAAAAATTGGGAATAATTGGCAGGAAAAACACGATTGTGAAGATCGTGCCTTTATCAGGTAAAGACTCAACCTGGATTTTTCCTCCCATGGCTTCAGCCAAACTTTGAGATACAGATAAACCTAAACCCATCCCGCTTCGCTGACTACTAACCTTTGTAGAGAAAAATGGTTCAAAAATGTGCGTAAGTGTCTCTGGATCAATTCCTGGCCCGTTATCTTGAACTCGTATCCAGGCCTTCCCTAAATTAAGTCCTGTTTGAATAGTAACAATTCCTGTTTCTCCAACCGCATCAAAAGCATTTTGCAATATATTACAGACTATTTGATGCAACTCAGTCGCTGGAAGGGGTAAATCGTATAGATCTTTCATGAATTCCTGTCGTATTTCCACGCCTTTATTTTTATGGAGACCTGCAATGAAATTGCTCGCCTCTTTCGTCACCTGGTTTAAATTGATCAACCGGGGACTCTCATGCCTTGGCTGATAGAGTTGGTACATCTGTCTTATGATATGAGCAATTCGATCAATTTCTTGGTCGATCCTTTGGACATATTTTGATCGAGGGTGATCCATCGGGATAATGCGCTTCACGAGTTGAAGTGATTGTTGAATACTCGCTAAAGGATTATTAATTTCATGGGCAATGCCGGCGGAAAATTGTGACAATGCGGCAAGTTTCTCCACTTGCATTCGTCGTTGTTCCAATTCCTGAATTCGAATCGTACGCTCCTCAACATCTTCGAGCAGCGACTGATTGTATCTGCGAATGGCGTGTTCAAGATGTTTTTGTTGAGAAATATCGATACATGTTCCAATAAACCCAAGAAACTTTCCATCAGATTCAAACCGTGGAACACCACGATCAACCATCCAACGATATTCCCCGCCCTGATGCCTTAGCCGAAATTCCAACTCAAAAGGCTGATGGCTTTGAAAGGCGTCCAGACAAATGGACAAACATCTTTGCCAATCATCAGGATGAATGTGTTCTGTCCAACCATCCCCTAATTCCTCGTCAAAGGTTCGTCCGGTAAAATCTATCCACCTTTGGTTCACAAAAGTGAACTTTTTTTCTATATCCGACATCCAAATGAGAACAGGAGCGGTATCGGCCATCGTTCGAAATCGGCTTTCACTTTCTTGAAGAGCTAGCTCTGCTCGTTTTCTATCGGTAATATCTGTAGAAATTCCGCAGATTCCATACGGGACCCCATCCTGAGTAAAGAGGGGAAACTTATTGGAAATATAGGTATGTAATCCATCATGTTGTGGCATGGTCTCTTCCATAATGAGATTTCTCTGACTGGCGTGGACCATTCGATCATTGAACTGAAGTTCTTTAGCAATCTGAGGTGGAAACACTTCATAATCAGTCTTTCCTTGAATCTCTTCCCTTGTCACTTCGAATAACTCTTCATACCGACGATTAATATTAATGTATTCACCATTAATTGTTTTGGTGTAAATCATTGAGGAGGATCCATCCAAAATGGCTTGGAGTTTGGCCTCGCTTTCCCGATGTTCCATCACTGCATGGCGACTGGATTGTTTGTGTTGATTGACCGCAAGCACTGTTCCACAAAATGCGAGTAACGGTTGTAAAAACGTGACGATATCTTCATCGTAACCACCTGCCCGATTGGCAATCCCGGCCATTCCAACAAGTGTATTTCCATCATAAAAGGGAACTCCAAGAAATGCGTTAAGGACTGGATGCCCCTTAGGCAACCCACCTCGACGAGAATCAGTAGCTGGATTATTGGAAATGACGTGTTTCCCTGAAGTAATAACGTTACCAAATAAATTATCTAAATTTGTGAACTTCATGTTGGGAGCATACTGGGTATAGAGAGCCCGTGTTTCTTTATTCCAGGCAATATCGGTGATCGCATGCGTTTGTAGATAGGGTTTACCCTCTTCGTCATGTAGCACCTCCCCGATAAAACCATACCCACTTTGAGTAAGGGGCAAGAGGCTATCTAATACCCCTTCAAAACTTTGACTAATATTCTCAGCCTTGATAAAGCATGATTGTGCTTCGACGATGGTGTGAAGCAATGCATTCGCTAAGTGGGAATAGGGGTTTTCGTTCAAAACGGTCCCTAATCTACGTATGAAAACGTTTTCACAAAATTGTCTGTTATGGTCTCTTGCCAAATTATCGGTCTTTTCACGCGTTTCTTTAAAAATTTAGCCGTTCCTACCCATTTGAGCAGATTCTTGTAGATTTAAGGGAGAGTATGGGTACAATAACAAAGAGTAAGTGCCAGGAAAGAAGACAACCCTTTCAATATACATTGGAAAAAAGACATTATGAGTGATCGAAAACCATCGCACATTCCAGAGGATTCTCCACCATTCCGAGAACCAGCGGAAAAGTCAGATCCACTGGTTCTGATCGATGAATGCCTGGCCACCATTTCCGAAGATGCGCCCCAGCAAAAGTTGCTCTATAAAATTCGTCACCAACTCTTGCAGGAGGGGGTGACCCAACAAGAACGTGAGGCGGAGATTACAAAGCTCCACAGTGTCGTGGAAAAACTCACAGCTCCGGCCAATCGTATCGGAACCTTGTTGGATAAACCTGCTGAAGGCATCGCTCGTATATCGGTCGGCGGGAGTGAGTTCTATGCCAACATTGATCCCCAACTTAATCCTGACGAACTTGAAATCGGGACCCAGGTGATGGTGAATGAAGCCTATGCCCTTATTGGCACATTGGGGTTTGATCGAAATGGTTCCATTGTCAAAATCAAAGAATTGCTCTCGGACGGCAGAGTCCGACTCGATTCTGAAGCTGGACGACCAGGGCAACTCATTGACCTGGCCCTAGGCCTTAAAGACATGACCCTCAAACCTGGCGATGAGATACGACTCGACCCAACTCACCGATTGGGCATTGAACGAATTGAGAATACCCAAAATACAAAACATACCCTTGATGAAATTCCTGATGTCACCTGGGAACAAATCGGTGGACAACAACAAGCCATTGATGCGATTCGAAAAGCTATTGAATATCCATTGCTTCATGCCAATACATTTGAGGCCTTTCAATTCACTCAACCCAAAGGCTTCCTTCTGTATGGACCTCCAGGGTGTGGAAAAACCCTGATTGGCAAAGCCACGGCATCGAGTCTTGCGAACCTAGTGGCACAGCATCAAGCCGCGACCTCTTCGCAGGATTCCACCAAGAATCAACTGCCCCCTATTACCGGTGGTGCCTTTCTTCATGTTAAAGGGCCGGAAGTCTTAAACATGTGGGTTGGTGAATCCGAGCGTATTGTTCGTGACTTATTCATCCAAGCACGCGAAAAGAGAAAAGAAGGCCTACTCCCCTTCCTGTTCATTGATGAAGCTGAATCCATCTTAGGCACAAGGCGCGCCATGCGTTCCTACAATATTTCAAACACCCTCGTCCCAATGTTTTGTGCCGAACTGGATGGCGTGGATTCCCTTCAGGATGTGGTGGTTATTGTGGCCTCCAATCGGCCGGACCTTATAGATCCGGCGGTACTTCGCCCAGGACGAATCGATCGAAAAATTAAAGTCCAACGACCAAACCGACAGGAAGCGCAAGATATTCTTCGAATCTACCTGACTCCTGATCTCCCACTTTCTGAGGAACTTTTGGCCACACATGGGAAGGATGCCAACAAGGCCTGCAGCTCAATCATAGAAGAAACCATCGATCAGGTGTTTAAGAAATCTGAGGATACACGAGTCCTGAGTATTCGGTTACGAAATGGCAAGCATGAAACCCTCTATCGCTGCGATCTTCTGAGTGGAGCCATCTTGGCATCGTTAGCTCGACGGGCCAAAGAACGGGCTATTGAACGAACGATTAAAAAGGGAGGCCATGGCCTCACGCTCGAAGATGTCCTAGAATCGATCGATGATGAATTCCGCGAAGGAGAGATTCTTCCACCTGATGATTCGGCGGAAGAATGGCTGAAGCTGCTGGACCATCATCCGGACCAGGTGATTGGGGTCTCCTCTTTCCGTAAAGGACGGAAGGCCGAAGAACGGGTCAACCACGCAATAATTTAGCAGGACAACCTCCCATTCATCTACCATGAGACTATTTGGCATAGAAACCGAATACGGCATTATTCGAGAGGATCAAACGGAGTCTGACCCGGTGGTCGAGTCCATGGAACTCGTCCGTGCTTATATGTCTGACAAGTTTGAACAAACGTGGGATTACAAAGGTGAAGATCCTCACAAAGATCAACGCGGATTCAGCGTACACGGGTTGCAGCAAGATGTAGAAGAAGAACAATTTGCCACCCTGGATGCCCACCGTCCTTTTTCGTTTTACGAAATGAAAAGCGACCTGGTCCTCACCAACGGCGCACGATTCTATAATGATCACACGCACCCGGAATATTCCACGCCAGAATGTTCCACCCTTCATGAACTCATTGCCCATGATCGTGCAGGGGAACGCATACTTCAACAGGCGGCCAATGCCCGAAATGCCAAGTTTGGATCGCAGTCAGTCCAACTCTACAAAAACAACACAGATTTACACGGTCATAGTTATGGGTGCCACGATAATTATCTGATTTCGAGGACGATTCCTTTTGATCAATTGAGCGCGGGCCTGATCCCTTTCCTCGTCACGCGACAGATTTTTGCGGGTGCAGGAAAACTCGGCATTGAAGCACAGGAACATTCATATGAGCCTGGGGTGTATCAACTCTCACAACGAGCTGACTTCATGGAAACCGAACTCAGTGTTGATACCATGCACGACCGCCCGATACTCAATACCCGCGATGAGCCGCATGCCGATCGAACAAAATATCGTCGGCTTCACCTCATCGTCGGTGATGCAAATATGTGTGAATTCGCCACCGCGCTCAAAGTGGGTACCACACAACTTGTCCTAGAACTTATTGCTCAAGGCACCGCCCCACAGTTTGAATTTGCAGATTCTATTGCCGCCATCAAAACCATTTCCCAAGATCAAGACCTCAAGGCCTTGATTCCCCTGACGTCTGGAATAACCCTCACGGCCCTAGAAATCCAGACAGCCTATCTGGCAGCCGCCAAACAAACCATAGTAAAGCAGAATGCCGATACTGACTGGATTCTCACAAATTGGGAAACAACCCTCGATCGTCTAAAAAATAATCGCATCGATTTAATTGGACGCATCGATTGGATCACGAAACATTGGCTGTTGGAATCGTTCGCTCAGGATGAACGTTTAGAATGGAATGACCCCTGGCTGGCGAGTCTTGATTTGGAATATCATAATATTCAAATGGATCGTGGGTTATACTTGGGCCTGGAACAAGAGGGAAAAGCTCAGAGGTTCTGTACCAATGAGGATATTCAAAAGGCCATATCTCAGGGACCATCGACCACGAGAGCAGGCATTCGGGGATTGTGTGTCAAAAAGTTCCGTAAGGAAATTCAGGCCATTCAATGGGAACGCATTCATCTGAAAAGTTTGACTCAACCCCAACAATTAGATATGTCTGACCTCTTTGATCCTGCTCACGTTGCGCGGCTATGGCAAAAGATTGATCAAGCCAAACATCTCGCGGATGTGCTCTAAATGTCTTACGTGTTGGCCATTGAAGTAAAGGAGGCTAAATCATGAAATCATTGACTTCTTATTATATGATCGAAACACCGGGGGCTCACTTGCCCCTTCAATATGAACGACGAGAACGACCGCTTGATCCCATTCCAAAACCGCCTGGACCGAAAGATGATGAGGCGGGGCCTCGCAAACCAGAACCGGGATCTCCAAGTCGAGACAACTTACTCAAACGCATGAGAAAAGTTGATCCCAAACAAGCTGAACGCTATCGACAACGCACAGGGGAATAAACACGATGGGTTTTCAAGGCGATTTCTTTCAACTCTTAAAAGACCAAGGCTATCAATTCGACATTCCAATACCGAAGTTCAGTGATCATGGACAAGGCGCGCTACCCCCCATAACCCAGGGCACCACAGTATTAGCCGTGAAATATCGTGATGGTGTACTTGTCGCTGGTGATCGTCGGGCGACTGCAGGCAACATGATCATGTATGATCGCACGGATAAAGTACTGGAGATTGATCGCTATTGCGTAATGGCGATTGCTGGAGTTCCAGCCACCGCATTTGAAATGGCCAGAGTCCTTGAACATTCTTTCAAATATTTTCGACGAAGTCAGCTTCAAGATCTCAGTTTTGAAGGGAAACTCCGGGCCCTATCCAAACTCATGAAAGAAAACGCGCCTGCGGCGTTAGCGGGAACTGGGGCGGTCGTCCCAGTCTTTGCCGGATATGAT
>JAJDBO010000381.1 GCA_029261305.1 Nitrospirales bacterium | reverse complement strand
ATGAATCTCAATGGTAGAAGGCAGCGTCGATCGAACCATTTTTAGGACATCTGGGATAAGGAAATTCAAATTTATTGGTTTTTTACTAAGCTCTTCTTGACGACTAAACACCAGGATATGTTGCACTAAATCTCTCGCCCGCTTTCCAGCAATGACGATTTCTTGAAGGTTTTTCTCAAGACTCTCATTTCCCTTGGCTTTTTGAAGGACCAATTCTGAATATCCCAATATAACTCCCAAGACATTATTGAAGTCATGGGCAATGCCGCCGGCTAACGTGCCAATGGCCTCCATTTTGTGGGTCTGCCGTAATTGGGCTTCTATGGCCTTGAACTCTGTGATGTCAGTATTTGTGCCCAACCATTTAATCACTTGCTCTTCAGAATTGAGCAGGGGAAGAGCTCGACAAATATGTGGCCGGTAATCCTGATCTTCCCCACTATGAAGACGAAATTCTATTTCATAAGGCTGATGAGTCTGAATGGAATGAGCCCATTGTTCCAGACAGTTTGGCAGATCATCGGGATGGACCTGTGTATTCCACCCCTGTTCGATCAATAGCTCAAAGGGAAGTTGAAAATAATCAATGATACGACGATTCACATAATCCAGAGACCCATCAGGCCGTGCGGTCCACACTTGCTGTGGAATCGCTTCACATACCATTCGAAATCGTTCTTCACTTTCATATATAGCGTGTTCCCCTTGTTTTCGTTCGAGTTCTGAGCCAACCCATCGTGCCATGAGTTGCAAAAAATCTTGGTCGGCTTCGGTGAATGTTCCAGAAAAGGGGACACGGTCCAAAAAACATAACGTTCCATAGACGGATTGCCCGACTCTCACTTGAGTGCCTATATAGGCTTCCAATCCTAACGCTTCATATGCCGGATGGGTTTTCCAATTTGATTCCCCGGCATGTTCAAACACCAACGGAACCTCGCGGTCCAGTGTTAAACCGCAAAATGATTCACAAATAGGAACGAAGGAATGCTCCATCCAGCTATGATCGGGGGCATGAATAAATTCAAGTTCAAGGTGCTCTCCGGCTCGTTTGGTCAAGGTTCCATAGGGTAAGCCCAATCGCTGGCACCCTAATTCCAACAAGGCGCGAATTTTTTGATCGAAGGAAAGATCCTGGGAAGAGGTAATCTCATAAAGTTTTCGAATAGATTTTTCACTAATTTTAAGAGACGTTTCAGCCGCTTTTCGCTCCGTTACATCCTGAGTAATACCCATTAAGCTCGTGACCTCAGCATTGGAGCCTTTGATAGGGATAAAACTTGATGCCAAGGTTTTTGGCTTATTCCTTCCGGCTGTCGTAAATTCAAAATGAGCCATTTCTCCCTGAAACGCAGCATTCATGAGTCGTTTGATGCGATCCTTATCCTGCGGGGCGACAGCGTCGAGATACAACATACCTTCAATGTCACAGGGATTTTGGACCCCCATCATCCGATGTCCCATTGGGTTCATATTAATTAATCGTCCAAAGAGATCAATTTCGTGGATGGATAGAGGAGCTTGTTCGAAGAGTAACCGATAGCGTTTCTCACTGGCTTGAAGGGCCTTTTCGGCTTGTTTCCGTTTGGTGGAATCAAGGATCATTGCGACAAAGGCAGGCTTTGACTCCCAATTGGCAATTTGAAGGTGGACCTCAACAGGATAACCGGTTCCATCTTTTCGACGATGAACCGTTTCGAACTGTAAAGATTTTTTTTCTTTTTTGTGAAGGGAGCTGAGGAGGTTAGCAAAGGATTCAGTGTTAAATTCTGGTTTCAAATCTACGGGTGTTAGTTGTTGTAGTTCCTCAATGGAATATCCAAGGTTTTCCCGAGCCCCTTTATTCACAAGGAGAAATCGGAATGTTTTTGCATCAAAGATGTAAATTTCATTCAGTGATTCCTCTAGAAGCCGTCCAAGGCTTGTCTGAATCTCCTCAGATTTTTTTCGGTCGGTGAGGTCTTGGACTGTCCCAAGAGAACGGAGGGGATTCCCCATGTCATTA
This sequence comes from Nitrospirales bacterium, assembly GCA_029261305.1. Next base: position 9,863 of record JAJDBO010000381.1, on the reverse strand, counting down.
TAAAAAGTTCTACATCGCTCTTGGACGAATTTTATCCGCCCATCGGCCATGAGAAGACGATGATCTACTTCATAGGGAACTTTTTGTTTGACAGACTCTGTATATTTCTGATTAACGAACTCACGATCTTCTGGGTGAATGGAATCGAGAAAAGCTTCGAAAGAAGCGCCAAAATGTTTTTGGTCAATTTCAAATATTTTGAAAATTTCATCTGACCACGTCAAAATATTATTAACCAAGTCCAGTTCCCAATTCCCAATATGGGCAAGGCCCTGGGCTTCCTTCAGTCGCATGTGGCTCGCATGCAATGAGTCTTCTCCCTTCTTTCGCTCCGTGATATCTTGAACAACGGTCGTGATTCCCAGCACTGTTTCATCTTCAACAATTGGGAAATAGCTCACTAGCCAATCTCGTTCATCTTGGGGAACTGCTTGAGTGATGCCATGGATCTCCACATCTAGAATAGGCAGTCTGGTGTCAATCACCTTTCGATAGATGGGCTCTACTTTTGGAGCAAGGATTGGAATAATTTCAGCCAGTGTTCGTCCAATGTGGTCTTTGGCTGGGCATCCGTTAATGGAAGCCATGAGCTCATTAACACGAAGAAACCGCAAGTCAGTATCTATAAGGCAAAACCCGACTGGGGATGAATTATAGAGAAGCTCCAATTCGGCTAATTGACCTCGTGCTCTCTCTTCGCTTTTCTGCAATTCCTCCTCTGTCCTCTTGCGTTGGGTAATATCAGTGGTGATGCCTCCAATCCCATATAATTTACCGTCAGGTTCTTTAAGAGGAAATTTATGAACGATGGCGGTGTGGGGTTTTCCCCCATAGTGTGTAGTCTCTTCAAATTCTAGTGGACCTTGGGTTTGAATAACTTGCTGGTCATTGGCCCAAAAACTGGCAGCTTGCTGCAAGGGAAAGATTTCCCTGTCCGTTTTGCCAAGAACGTCCTGTTTCCGGAGATGAAATCTTTTTTCGAATTGGTGGTTGATATGAAGATAGCGACCATTCAAATCCTTGAGAAATATGAGACCAGGGGAGGAGTTGAAGATTTCTTGGGCCTGGCCTTCTAATTTCTTGAATTCCTGTTCCATTCGTTTTCGTTCGCTAATATCGCGAACAATGGAGCAATTGAATTCCCTGCCTTCGACTTCAAGATAATTCGCCCGAATTTCGATCGGGAAAACGCAACCTTTTTTGGTACGGTGGTTTGCCTCAAAAGAATACGTCTTGTCTTTTTTAATTTTCCCCCACATTTCAGGCCAAAGATAAGAAGGGTAAGCAGGAGCAATGTCATGGACGGTTAAAGATAGTAGCTCTTCACGGGTATAACCGAGTGAACGACAGGCGGCATCGTTGACATAAATAAATTTGGCATCGGGTCCCATCCAATAAATACAGTCACTAGCCCGATCCATGGCAAATTGGGCAAATTGCGCCATTTCCCCTGTGAAAGGAGTGGCTTCTTTTTCTTGAAGCTTTTCTTCCAGCTCAGCAATTCTGGCTTGAAGCAGTTCAATTTTTCGTTCTTGGTTGTCGTTCGCTTCGACAGGTTGCCCCATGTCCCTACCCTACCTTGTCGTTCAGTACAAACATCATGGTTATCCTAATCCTGCATGAAACTTCTGTCATTAAAAAATGTCCAGATGATGGTCATTCTCGGAAAGTCTTGGGTTTGCTTAGAAGAAAGAAAATTTCTCATAATCTGGAGAACGGAACTTATCCTGGAGATTGAATTGGGCAAAGTAAGTGTATTTGAGAGAATGGGAAATTATACGAGACAGTTTGTGAGAGACTCGGATTGAGGGATTGGAAACCCACGAAATTAAGCCTTTGTCTATATCTTCAGGTCTAGAGAAAGCAGATGGAGACTCCATAAATCGCAATGATAGAGCCCATGGACGCCACAGTTGAGAATAAATTCGCGAGGAAGAAAGAGCCAACCGTAAGGTCCTGACTTATGACAAACAAAACTAAAATTTTAATCATGGGGGCGGCTGGTCGGGACTTTCACAATTTCAACGTGGTGTTTCGGGATAACTCACATTACGAAGTCGTCGCTTTTACCGCCACGCAAATACCCAATATTGAAGGACGACAGTACCCGCCTGCTTTAGCTGGGAGGCTCTATCCTCAAGGAATTCCAATTCGCTCTGAAGATGAACTTGAGTCCATCATCAAAGAGAAGAACGTAGACCAGGTGGTATTTTCCTACAGTGACATTTCGCATGAAGAAGTCATGCACCAAGCTTCACGCGTCATGGCCGCTGGTGCAGACTTTCGTCTGTTAGGGCCCCACTCAACCATGCTGACTTCACAAAAGCCCGTGGTCTCCATTTGTGCAGTCAGGACTGGTGCAGGGAAAAGTCCAGCGTCTCGTAGAATCGCAAGCCTGTTAAAGAGCGAAGGGTTGCGAACGGCAGTCATTCGTCACCCCATGCCCTACGGAGACTTGGCCAAGCAAGCCGTCCAACGGTTTGCGTCTTTAGAAGATCTTCAAACGGCCACATGTACGATTGAGGAAATGGAAGAATATGAACCACATATTGGGCAAGGAAATGTGGTCTTTGCCGGGGTTGATTATGAACAAATCCTCAGAAAAGCGGAGGCGGAAGCTGATGTGATTGTGTGGGATGGGGGCAACAACGATTACCCCTTTTATTCCTCGGATTTAGAAATTGTCCTGGTGGACCCCCACCGAGCTGGACAGGAAAGAACTTTTTTCCCTGGAGAAGTGAATCTCCTTCGGGCTGATGTTGTAGTCCTGACGAAACTCGATACTGCACCTGCGGATCAAGTGGCCTTGGCTCAAGCCAATGTTCAGGCAGCCAATCCGAAGGCAATTCTGGTTCCCTCAAACATGCCAGTGAAGGTGGAAAATCCCGAGCAGATTTCGGGTTCTCGAGTGTTAGTGGTAGAAGATGGTCCTACGCTCACTCACGGCGGGATGCGATTTGGGGCAGGAATAATTGCGGCTGAACAATACGATGCGGCTGAAGTTATCGACCCGCGGCCATATGCTGTGGGCAGTCTCAAAGAGACCTTCAACAAGAACCCGCATTTGGGAAAGGTACTTCCCGCCATGGGATATAGTCCCCAACAAATGCAGGAACTCGAAGAAACGATTCAAAGCGCTGATTGTGATCTCGTCCTCATTGCCACACCGGTTGATCTCAGACGGATTATTTCTATTCGTCAGCCTACCTGTCGAGTGACCTATGAGTTTCAGGAAATTGGTGCTCCTACCATGCGAGAGGTGTTAGACCCGTTGATCAAAAAGGCGAAAGCTCATGCCTGAATCCCTCCTGGTCGCTCTGGGTGGAAATGCGCTGATCAAGCACGGGCAAAGAGGCACAATCGAAGAGCAAAGGCAAAACATCGATGAATGTTTATCAGGACTGCTTGAGCCAATCCGAAATGGGACTCGATTGATCATCACACATGGCAACGGTCCCCAGATAGGATATATTTTAATTCGGGCGAATGCTGCAAAAGATCAGGCCTACGATCTTCCCCTTGATGCCTGTGTCGCCCAATCCCAAGGAGAAATCGGTTACGGTATTCAACAATCTCTGCAGGACTTACTCCAACGCAACGGCATACATCGGCAAGTAGTGACAGTCCTCTCACAAACCCTTGTAGATCCCAATGATCCCCAGTTTCAGGTTCCCACCAAACCTATTGGTCCGTATTATTCAGAGAAGGTAGCTTGGGCTTTGAAAGATCAAGGAGCTCGCTTAGTTGAAGATTCTCGAGGCGGATATCGTCGTGTGGTCCCCTCTCCTTATCCCATTGAAATAATCGAAACCAACACGATTGAACAATTAGTCAACGCTGGAGTGATTGTCATCACGGTTGGCGGCGGAGGCATTCCTGTCTATCGAGATGAAAAGGGTGTTACTCGGGGCATCGAAGCCGTGGTGGATAAAGACCTGGCTTCAAGTATTCTAGCCGACTCGTTGAAGATTGATCGAATTCTGAACCTCACTTCCGTTGATTATGTGAAATTGAATTATGGAACACCCATTGAACAAGACCTGGAACACATATCGGTTGCCCAAGCGAAACTGCACTTGGCCGAAGGCCATTTTGCTCCTGGGAGTATGGGACCTAAGGTCGAGGCGGCGATTGACTTTATCGAACATGGAGGCAAGGAATTTATCATTGTGAGAGACAATAATGCCCGAGAGGGGTTGGAAGGAAAAAGAGGCACTCATATTTGCTCTGATTTAATCGTCGAATCAAAAAAATGAAACACCTCCCCAAGATTGCCGAAGTTTCTGTGTTAGCCTTGTGGAATAAAACATACTGTCATGCGTAAAAAAAGGCTCTTCAAAAATCTCCCAAAAATTCAGGCTAAAAGACATGCCAAATTCAGATGGGATAAATTGAGACGGCAAAGCCCCAATATCGGCTTTCCAACCAAACGAAGGAAAATACGAAAAGGATTCAGACCTCCTTCTTCATAGATCTTTCAAAAAGCTTAAAGAAGTTGCCCCCATTTGGTACCGTTGAAGGGTGTTACGGTTGAGGCAATACTCCCCAAGATAGAGAATTCTTTTTTCCCATCAAAAAGAAACTTTCCTCACCTTATTGGTTGTGTAAACAGAAAGACGTCAATAGGGAGTCCCTTGCCTTCCTTTTCTCATAATTTCCCCATGGCATGCAGATTGCTCACTCTTGATCAGATGGAGGGAAAGGGATTTGTCCTTTGGAGAGGAATTAATTCGTGAGTCTCCGTACTTCTTAAAAGAGGATTTCCAACTGGAGAGGGGTTGGTCTTTTTGATTTGGACTATAGACAAGGGTCAGTGGTGAAGGAAGCGAACCAACAATTTTCTTACGTGCATCGTGGGGGAGAACATCCGCTCCTTGGTTCAACCATTGTTCAACATTTCCAAAAAATCGTGACACAGTACCCTGAGCATGAGGCCGTTGTCTGCATTCCTCAACATGTGCGCCTTACTTATTTTGCTCTTCATGATCAAGTGAGGCGATTAGGGAAAGCTCTGCTTGGCTTGGGCGTGTCTCGTGGCGATCGAATTGGGATTTGGTCTACGAACAATCTCGAATGGCTACTTTTGCAATTGGCCACGGCGTATGTTGGTGCAATTCTCGTCAACATCAATCCGGGCTATCGTCCTAGAGGTTTGAAACACAGTCTTGAGCAGGCAGGTGTTCAGGTTCTGTTATTGATCCCATCCTTTAAAACTTCAAATTATGTGGAAATGGTGTGCGAGCTATGTCCCGAGGCTCGCACAAACCCGGCAGAAAATTTTACTTCAGCCACACTCCCCGAGTTAAGACATCTGATTGTCTATGATCCTGATGATGCGATGAACACCCAACGTCCTCAACCTGGATTTTTAACCTGGCCTGAATTCTTGGAGTTGGGCAAGGGAAGATCAGACGATGAACTTGATTCGCGTGCAGCCACTCTTGATTCCGACGACCCAATCAATATTCAGTTCACCTCTGGTACGACTGGCTTTCCTAAAGCCGTTCTGCTCACGCATCACAACATCCTGAACAACGCGTACTTCTCTGCAGAAATTATGAGACTGACCCCGGAGGACCGACTATGTGTCGCCGTCCCCTTTTACCACTGTTTTGGAATGGTGGTGGCAAATCTCGTGTGTATTGCCGTGGGAGCGACTATCGTCATTCCCTCCGAGTATTTTGAAGCGACTCCTACCTTGACAGCAATCGACCAAGAGCGATGTACGGCGGTGCATGGGGTTCCAACGATGTTCATTGCTGAACTCGAACATCCTGATTTTAAAAAGTTTGACCATTCGAGTTTACGAACCGGCATAATGGCGGGTGCCCCTTGTCCTCCTGAACTGGTTCGGCGGGTGATGGAAGATATGGGGTGCAAGGAAATCCTCATTGGGTACGGTCAGACCGAAGCGTCGCCCATCACTCATCTCACACGACCTGAAGATTCTTTTGAGCGCCGGATCGGCACCGTTGGAACGAACTTGCCTCATCAGGAGGTGAAGGTCATCGATGTGGAAACGGGTGCCCTACTCCCCATAGGTCAGCAAGGTGAAGTGTGTTTTCGAGGCTATCATCTGATGCGCGAGTACTATGGTCAGGAGGATGCGACCCGGAAAACGATGGACGAAGCTGGGTGGCTTCATTCCGGGGATTTGGGAGTCATGGATGGGGATGGGTATCTTCAAATTACAGGGCGGCTCAAGGATATGATCATTCGAGGTGGTGAAAATATCTATCCCGCTGAGATCGAAGCGTTTTATTTTGAGCATCCCAAAGTCGCACAAGTCGCGGTCTTCGGTGTGCCTGATACAATAATGGGAGAGGAAGTGGGGGCTTGGATTAAGCTTCATGAAAGGATGGACGGTACCCCGGAGGAATTCCGTGAATATGCCAAGGGGAAGGTCGCGCATTTTAAAATTCCACGATTCATCTGGATCGTCGATGAGTTCCCAATGACAGTAACGGGAAAGATTCAAAAGTTTCGCATTCGTGAAATTGTTGAAGAGCAGCTGAAGGAGATCCAACAATCGTGAAGCCATTCTCTTTAGAATCGGTGCACATATGATTCGCATTCGCTTTCATGGTCGCGGTGGGCATGGTGTCAAAACCGCCAGTCGTATCGTTGGTACGGCCGCGTTCATTGCTGGTTATCAAGCTCAAGATTCTCCCGTGTATGGGGCCGAGCGACGTGGAGCTCCGGTTGTGGCATTTGCACGCATCAATAAAACGACTGTTCTCGAGCGCGGGGTGATCACGCACCCCGACTTTATAATTTGCGGTGACGATACCTTACTCGAATCCCCTGACATTGGCGTTCTTCAGGGGGCTAAGACTGCCTCCGCTGTGTTTATCAATACACCCAACCTTGAGGCGCTGAAAAAAAAGATCAACATTGAAACCCACACGCTTGCGTTGGACCTTACCCAAAAAACGATTGATCGCTTAGGAAAAGCTTCGGCTTTGAGTACAGGTCTTGGTGTGGCAGCCGCCCGTCTTACGGGAATTATTACCTGGGAACAACTCAGTGTGGCCCTGCGAGAAGAGTTAGGAGAGTTAGAATTGGACCCTCAAGTTATCGATCACAATCTTGAGTTGGCGCAGGATATCTTTGAGGCGCTGGAGGAAGTCCCCCTTCGGCATGCCGAGTCGATTGCCGCACAAGATATTCATCACGTTGGTTACGATAACGTGTTGGTTGGCACACCGAGTATCTTGGCACCCGGCAATGCCGAGTCGCGACAGACCGGGGCCTGGCGTGTGGAACGACCTGAAATCGACTATGACCAATGCACGCGATGCGGCTTGTGCTTTGTGCATTGTCCGGACGGGGCCATTGCGTTGGATGAAAAAGGCTATCCCATCATCGATTATCAGCATTGCAAAGGATGCATGATTTGCCTCGAACAATGTCGGCCACATGCCATCAGCACCAAAAAAGAGGTACGGTCGTGGTGAGGAAGATGCTCACAGGAAATGCCGCCGCAGCTTGGGGAGCTCGCCTTGCGAAGGTGGAATATGTGCCAGCGTTTCCCATCACGCCGCAAACCGAGATTATTGAAACCCTTTCAAGCTGGTTTGCGGATGGCATACTCCATGGCAAGTTCGTCACGCTGGATAGTGAGCATTCGATGATCACGGCCGCCGGAGCTGCAGCGACGACCGGCGTACGAACCTTTACTGCGACCTCAAGCCAGGGTCTTATTTATGGAATGGAGGCGTTGTATACCGTGTCGGGATGGCGGATGCCGTTCGTGCTCGTCAATGTGTCACGTGGTCTGTCCTCTCCTATCACGCTGGGGCCAGATCATAACGATGTGCTGGCCGCTCGTGATGCCGGCTTCGTCCAAATTCATGCTGAGACCTGCCAGGAAGTACTCGATTCCGTCTTGATGGCGTATCGGATTGCGGAGGACCCTCGAGTATCGGTGCCGGTACTGGTGAATTTAGATGGCTTCTTTCTTTCGTTTACGCGGGAACCAGTTGAGATTCCAGATGAAAAAAAAGTGGACGAATTTCTTCCGGTATTGAAGCAGCATCATCCAGTCATCGACGGAACCCAATCGGTCGCGCAAGGTGTAGCAGTCTTGGATGGGACGGCCTATAGCTATTTCCGATACCAAATGCACCGAGCAGTAGAAAACGCACTGCAAGTGCACAAGGAGGCTGCGGAAGATTTTGCACGTCTCTTTGGCCGACGGTATGGGGGCATCGAGGAATACCGAATGGAAGGTGCAAAGACTGTCCTGGTCATGGCGGGTTCGTTTTCAACCAAGGGGAAAGCAGCGGTGAATCGTTGGCGAGATCAGGGGCACAAAGTAGGGTTGTTGCGGCTGCGCCTTATTCGCCCAAGACCTACTCAGGAGTTGGCGCAAGCACTTTCTGGCCGGTGGGCCGTCGGCGTGATCGATCAGAATATTTCACCAGGCCTAGGTGGCATCCTGTATCAGGAGGTGGCCGCAGTGTTAGCGAACGTGGCCGATCGTCCCAAGGTAGTCCGATCCTTTATTGGAGGGCTTGGAGGAAAAGATATTAGCACCGCAGAGTTCGATCGTGTGTTTGCGGCATTGGAAGAAACAGGAACCGGTGATGGATCTTCTGAGCCCGAGTTGTTATTCACAACGAGCGAATGGCAACAGGTCAAGAAGGCGTTGGCTGTCGCAGGGAAACCAGTGGAAGACATTACGCCATGAAAGTGAAGCGGGAGTTTTACCAGAGCCCGAAGGATCTTCCTTGCGAAGAAGAAGTCAGTCCCGGCGCATCGCTCTGTGCGGGGTGTGGGGGACTCATCACGCTTCGACTCATGCACAAGATCCTTGGAGAGAATGTGGTCATTGTCAACGCGGCGGGATGCATGACCTTGATGGCCACCTACCCTTTTAGTCCGATACGGTCCTCCTGGCTGTACACGACCATGGGCAGCCCGTCCGCTGGAGCCCAAGGTATTCGAGATGCACTGGATATTAGACGCGCAAAAGGAAAGCTGGAAGAAAAAGATGACCTACAAGTATTGGTCTTGGCTGGGGATGGATCAACGTATGACATGGGGCTCTCCTCCACATCGGCTGCCATCCATCGTGGTTTGGATTTCTGGTATCTCTGCTATGACAACGAAGCCTACGGCAACACCGGGTTTCAAATGTCCAGCGCGTCGCCATTTGCGTCTGAGACTTCCACTTCTCCAGTTGGCGAGGAAGAACCGGAAGGGACCTTTCAGGAGAAGAAAGACATTTTCGAAATTTGGCGTGCACACAAACCGACGTATGTGGCGACGGTGTCGTCACATGAAGTCGTGGACTTGGCAGAAAAAGTGCGTCGGGCCATGCCACTCAAGGGGCCCAAACTGTTTCTTGCTTTAGCGGTCTGTCCGACCGGTTGGGGGTTCGATCCCGGAAAGGCCGATGAAATCGCGAGGTTAGCATTGCAGACTGGCGTCTGGCCTTTGAAGGAAGCGGTCAAAGGAAAAGTTCGGCATACCTACATCCCCAATCGTTTCAAACCCGTGGAAGAATACCTGCGTCCCCAACTTCGCTTTCGCCATTTGTTTGAACCCAAACGGGATACTGAAGCACTCGATCACATACAACGTCGAGTCGACCAATACTGGGAGAACGTCAAGAAGACGGAAAATCCTAAGAAAGAAGAATGAAGTTTGACCGGTTTTCATCTGGAAGAAAAGCCAGTTTTAAAATAAAGAAGGGAATAGGTTCATGAGCCAGACAAGTTTTACCTTTCACGAATATTGTGATGACTTGGGGCCGATTAAAATCGTGCATCTGTACGATCCAGCATGTGGGCTCCGTGGGATGGTCGTGGTGGATAACGTGGCCTGTGGTCCTGCCATTGGGGGTGTGCGAATGGCGG
>JAJDBO010000039.1 GCA_029261305.1 Nitrospirales bacterium | reverse complement strand
GGTATCTCTTGAGGCTCATCCGGGTACGATCAATCGTGAGGATTTGCACGTGCTGCGTTCGAGAGGATTTAATCGGATCAGCATTGGGGCACAATCCTTTGATGATCAGGAATTGCTTCAGTTGGGTGGTCGTGCAGTAAGTCAGGCTGCGGAATCGGCGGTAGTCCTTTCGCGACAAGCTGGGTTTGAGAATATCAGTCTGGATCTCATGTATGGCTTCCCAGGACATTCGACGGGTTCATGGCAACGAACATTGAATGCCACATTGGCGCTCGAGCCTAGCCATCTTTCCTGTTATGCCTTCACGGTGGAGGAAGGTTCGCATTTTTTCGATAAGGTTGAACGGGGAACTGTCCTTCCCCCCAGTGAGGAGGTACAGGCCTCGCTGGCGTTGTTCACTGCTAATTATCTGAGCGCTGCTGGGTATGAGCAGTATGAAATATCAAATTTTTGTCAGCCAGGGTTTTCCTGCCAACATAACCTTCGGTATTGGCAGGGAGAAGCGTATCTGGGATTAGGTCCAAGTGCACAATCATTTGTGAGTGGTGTGCGGTTTGGAAATCCATGGGACTTGGATTCCTATTGTGTGGTTCTTGCCCAAGGAGAATTGGCAGTGGAGCAATTGGAGGTGCTTAATTCCCAAGATGTGCAGCGTGAGCATATTGTTTTTGGGTTAAGAACCATGAAGGGGGTCCTTCACAACCAGGTTACATTTCTATCCCAACTAAATACAGAATGGGGCAGGGCATTTCATCAATTACACATGCAGGGGTTGGTCACGGAAGAAGAAGGCTATGTTCGGTTGACTCAAAAAGGACTGCAATTTGCGGATACGGTTGCGGTGGCACTCCTTTAGAGCCTCTCACCTTTAATTGTGTTCAGATTGGCTGACTTCTTCAGAATCTTTTTTGTCCATTGTTCGACACAAATCATCAAGCCAGCGACCCGCACATTCCAATATCTCACGAATCATGGTTTCAGGGTGCTTGGTACGTCGAATCGTCCATTGGCACACATATTCTAAAACATGTTGGCGATCAAAGGTTTGGGAGGATGTTTGGGATAACGCTGTGAGTTCTTCCAGTCCTGTTTTGACAATATCTTCAATAATATCTCGGCTATAGGAAGTCCTAGCCGTGACATATTGGGTGACTCGTTGAATTTCTTGTTGATCCATTGTTTGGTCGAATCCCGCAGGAAGTTTTATGAATAATGAGTTTTTATTGGTGAGAGCTAATGGGGCAATTGTATAAGGTCAGAGTTAGCGGGATCAACATTCAAAAAAATATTGAATGGATTCATTATACGTACATGCACAAAAAATAGGCATTTTGCTCTGGTAGGCATGGTTCGTGTTTTGAGGAGATTTATAAACATGGTTATCCACACTTGATTAACAGAATTTGTGGACAGCGGGAAAAATAAAGATGAGAAATATTTAAAAATTGAAAATTGAAAGTTTTAATATAAAAAATTCAATAATCACCAATAAATACAATATGTTTTTATTTTGATAATGACTAAATCATAGTCAGGCTTGATATTTGGAATGATTGGAAACTAAAAGTAAGACTTGAATAGGGTAATAATTATTTTCAAGTGTTATCCACAGTAACCATGGGTGTATTGGTATTGACACTTTCGTATTGTCCCATGAAGACTGTATTGGAGTGAGACCGTATCACTTTCTCTCAGTAATTTACTCACAAGGTAGACCCGAAGTTCCAAATTTTCTGAATACCCAACACCACCAGAATCAAGGTTCCTCCCACCACCGCAAAGAGAGCGACAATTAAAAAGATGACAAATATCCAGTCCGCGGGGGTTGCACGGGTTGTAGATTGGGTGGTATAGCGGCGCAGCAATTGTGCATTTTTTTCGTTGCTTCGAAACCATATAGAAAATAGGTCCCCAATGCCGGGAATGGCTCCAATGACGGTATTGATTCCCAAATTGAGCGCCATGCGGGTCATGACGATTTTCGGAACTTGTAGTTGGGTGGCAAGGAATAAAATTGAGGAGCCAATCAGATTGGCAATGACATCGCCGACACCAGGAATAAGACCTAACAGGGGGTCGAGGCCGATACGGATGCGCGTGCCCGGAATACAAAAGGCCGAGTCGAGCAATTGGGCAATAAAGTCGGCAAATGCCCGAATTTGTTCTCGATTGGGTTCATTATCAAGAACTGGTTCAATGATTGGCCGTCGATATTTTGTGTGATCATTCATGGTGAGTTTGGTTAAACAATCAATATTCGCATATATTTAAGAAATCAGGCTTACTGGAGATTGTCAAGCCATCTTTCTTCTGTAATTCTGATATTTTCATGTCCATATGAATGAAACCACTATCTTGATGAAAAATCCTCAATGACGACCTTTATTCCCAGAACTCCGCGATTATCGAAATCTCGTTTTTTGTCAGGGCAGCAATGTGAAAAACGGTTGTATCTTGAAGTTTATGCTCCGCAGTTAGCGACCAAAGTCGATGGTCAGCGACAAGCCATGTTGGATATGGGAAAGCAAATTGGCGACACCGCCCAGTTATGTTTTCCCGGGGGGCAATTGGTCACAGAGGGATACCGGCAATCAGCTGCCGCTTTGGAGCGGACGGCTGTACTCATGGCGGATACAGAGATTCCTGCGATTTTTGAAGCCGCCTTTCAATTTGAAGACACCCTGATCCGTGTGGATATTTTGGAAAGAAGTGGGGAGCAGTGGCGTTTAATCGAAGTCAAAGCGTCTTCACGCGTCAAAGCCGTACACCATGCCGATCTCTCTGTGCAGGCGTATGTCTTGCAGGGGTGTGGCATCCCGATTTCGAACATCTGCCTCATGCATATGAATCGCCATTATGTCTTTCAAGGTGGTGATGTTGATCTTCGTCAATTGTTTGTGGTGGAGGATCTTACGGAGGATGTCCTCCCTCGATTAGCTGAGATTCCCAATCAACTAGAACAATTGCGGGAGATGTTAACTCGCGAAACCTCACCAGAAATTGAACCGGCTGGCCATTGTCACTCGCCCTATGAATGCCCGTTTTGGGAACATTGTACGAAAGATAAATCAGATCGATGGATTTTTTACCTGCCTGGAACCAAAGAAGTCGTGAGACGAATGAGGAAGCAGGGCATTGAGCATATTGATGACATTCCCTCACGGGTAAAATTGTCCTCCTTGCAGCAGCGGATGAAGGACAATGTGGAATGGTGCTCCCCTGAGCTTCAGCAGGTGTTAGGGTCCGTTCAATATCCTGTCCATCATTTAGATTTTGAAACGTTTATGCCGGCGATACCCTTATACCCACGTACGCGCCCCTATCAGCCCATCCCGACTCAGTGGTCAAATCATATCGAATCAGAAGATTTGAATTTGCGACACGAGAAGTTTTTATATACAGATCCTCGTGATCCTCGAGAAGAGTTGGCTCTGGCGCTAATCTCTTCTTTGGGAAGCGAAGGCAGTATTTGTGTCTACTCCGATTATGAGAAGTACGTGTTGACTGCCTTAGCAGATGCCTTACCTGCCTTGCGAACAGAACTTCTCCAATTAACCCACCGGTTGTGGGATCTCCTCGCTGTCATCCAAAATCATTATTATCATCCCGGGTTCAGCGGGTCGTTTTCCATCAAGTCAGTGCTCCCCACCCTGGTCCCATCGTTGAGTTATGAAAACTTGGATATTCAAAATGGGGCAACCGCTTCAGGGATCTACCATCATATGGTCTTTAAGGAGACGGATTGGGTCGAGCGACAACGTTTGGAAACAGCCTTAGAGGAGTATTGTGCCCTAGATACCTTGGGAATGGTTGAATTGCGTCGAGTCTTGTCCGAAAAGGTTTAGCCACTGGGGTAAACCTGCTCATTGATGTGAGGCTTTCCGATTCATGAACATATCGTTTGTATGGCCCGTGGCCAATAACTCCGCATGAGATCTCTTTCATTGACCCAATTAGACCACCTTGTTAGAATCCTTGGACATGTCAGGTAACGGGCATGCGCGGTAAATGAACATCGTTGTGCCAGGTCCTTCCTTGCCTGACGCATGCTTCCCTTATTCACACATTCATCAATTGTGATCATGATTCGGATTCTGGTCTTGCACGGTCCTAACCTC
>JAJDBO010000380.1 GCA_029261305.1 Nitrospirales bacterium | reverse complement strand
ATTAAGGCGTGCCTTCCTAGGGACAAGGATCGATAGCTTCTTATAGGAAGGTTTTTGGTCTTCCCATTAATTAAATCCTCAATGTAATCTATTGGTATGGAATAAACATGAACGGTAATTCTCAACCCACGGTTGTTAGGGTGTTACAAGAGTCAGAATATCCGGCTTGGGATCATTATGTGTCTGAGCATTCAGATGCCAGCACCTACCATTTGTCCGTTTGGAGACATATTCTTGGCCAGGCGTTTGGTAAAACCTGGTATGTGGTTGGCGTGCTACAAGGCTCCCGAGTGGTGGGGGGAATTCCATTGGTTCATATGCAGAGTTCGCTATTTGGTAATTTCCTCGTATCGATGCCGTATTTTAATTATGGTGGAGTGCTTGTGGAATGCGATGAGTGGTGTTCTCCGATTTTGGATGAATGCGTGGCGTTGGCCAAGCAACTCAACGTGAAACACATAGAGATGCGACATTTGAAAAATCATTATGCGCAGCTTCCAGGCAAAACTGACAAAGTGTCCATGTGGTTGCCTTTGCCATCAGATGCCGACGCCTTAATGAAAAGTTTCAAACCGAAACTTCGGTCACAAATTCGTAAAGGTGAAAAAAATGGGTTAGGAGTCAGAGATGGTGGCATTGAGTTGCTCGACGATTTCTATGAAGTCTTTTCACGTAATATGCGAGATCTTGGTACCCCGGTTTATGGAAAGTCGTTTTTTCAGATGATTCTTGAAGCTTTTCCCAAAACCGCTCGTTTGGTGGTTGTGACCAATCCTGAAGGTCGTCCCATTGCTAGTGGTTTTCTTCTCGGGCATCGGGGCAGGTTGGAAATTCCCTGGGCGTCCTCTCTTCGCGAATACAATTATCTCCAGTCCAATATGTATCTGTATTGGAATTGTCTGAAATATGCCTGTGAACAATCCTATGGTACATTTGATTTTGGTCGATCGACCCTTGATGCCCCAACCTTCAAATTCAAAAAACAATGGGGTGCCGAACCTGTTAGCCATAATTGGCACTATTGGCTTGATGGAAAACAGGACGTCCCCCAACTGAATCCTCAAAACCCTAAATTTAAATTGGCGATTGCTACATGGCAGAGGCTTCCCCTTTTTGTGACCAAACTCGTTGGTCCTGTTATCGCGAAACACTTACCCTAATCGCTTCTCTTTGTTGCCTTCCTCTTCTGTTTTGCCATGATTGAATTTGTGTCTTGATTGATTAGTCATGAATGACATGCGGCAATTTCAATTAAAACTGACAATACCGTAAGGCCTGTTGTGAAAAGTCCATTTCGAGATTTATTTACGCATTCAGCGGTTTATGGTTTTGGCCAGGTGCTCCGCGGCCTTTCTTCGTTGTTATTATTGCCGGTGTATACGAACTATCTTCGTCCCGCGGACTATGGGGTTATCGCCATCCTGGATTTCGTGACGACCGTTTTTGCCATCATGATTGGCGCAGGGATGGTCAATGCGGTCACGAGATACTCCTTCGATGCCGATGACGAGGCTGGGAGAAGTCGAGTCTGGTGGACGGGCATCACATTTATTGCAGGTATCAGCACTGTTATACTGGTTCCTGCGCTAGTATTTCGAGAGTCCTTGTCGGCGATTTCTCTCGGATCTACTATTCCTGAAGGCGCATTCTACTTGGCGTTAGTGTTGCCAACGATGTGGATAAACATCGTACAGACGATTCCTGATGCTTATTTACGATTTCGGAAATGGTCGCGTCTTTCAGTTGGGGTCAATCTCTTTCGACTCATTCTTAATATTAGTCTTAATGTGACATTCTTGGTGGTATGGGATTTGGGGGTCACTGGGATTTTGGTCGGAAACCTTATCGCCGTGGCATGTACAGCTTTGGTGCAGTTCGTTATCTTTTCCAGGCACGTTCAAGCTTATGCATTTGATGCCCCTCTGTTACGATCATTGCTTCAATTTGGCATGCCCTTGATTGTGACGACCTTGCTCTCCCTCATTATGCACCAGGCAGATCGATATATTCTCCGATTATTCGTCGGAATGGATGAGGTCGGAATCTATTCGTTGGCATATACGGTCGGCCAAGGGGTCTTTACTCTGTGCCTGCTACCATTTTCGATGATTTGGGGCGTGGTGATTTATGAGATTGCCAAGCGGCCTGATGCGAAGCAGGTGTATGTCCAAGTATTCGAGTATTTCATCTATGGGCTTGGGCTCATCATGTTGGGAGTGTCCTTGTTCTCGACATCTCTATTAAGCCTGATGGTTGATGACGCATTTCTCCCTGCGGCATCGATTGTTCCCATTGTCTGTTTGGCCTATATATTTTTTAGCATGCATGACCACTTTCGTGTTCCGGTGATGTTGGAAAAGCGAACGGTGGCGTTAGTTCCCGTCTATGTCGCAGGCGCGATTATCAATATCGGTGGAAACTTTTTGCTCATACCCATACTCGGAACCAGTGGTGCAGCTTGGGCGAGTGTGGTCACCTTCGCGAGTTTTGCATTTCTGGGATTATGGCGCTATCGGAAAGTTGACCATTTTAAATATCCTTTTGTGAGATGCGGGCTGGCCTTGTCTGGGATGATAGGGTCTTACATGGTGCATCTATGGGTCGCACAGGGGAATGAGCAGTCGACAGGTGCCGTAGGGTTGGCTATAGGGATCTGGTTGGTCTGGGTATTTGTGTTGTTTGGCACAACCATTCGGCGAACCATGACGAATATGTCGATCATGGATATAAAGGCGGCGGTGCTGTCTTTGGGGAGTCACGCCAATCGAAGTTCCTAGGACGTTGGGTCTAGCAGGGGATGGAAGTGAGGTTGGCTAAGTTTTGGATTCATGTCGTACTGGGTTCTGTATCAGTGACACTGTCTAATTTTTGATTGTTTTTGGTTTATTTTTTCATGACGAGGTAGGATTTCCCATTGGGAATCTCCCTACTTAATGTCATAGAAGTAGGGGTTTCGTGAAGATTCTTCATGTTGTGCCATCGTTCGGATTAGGCGGGATGGAAAAAGTCCTGTGTAGTCTCATTAATGCGCTTCCAACCGAATGTTCACAAGGAATCCTTTCCTTAACGGGAGATTGGGATGCTACCAAATGGATTCATCGAGACCATGTTGAATGTCTTCCCTTTGAACGGCCCTTGGGAAACTCAAAATATTTCCAAGCATTGTTTAGCTCGTTACGAGAATGGTCGCCGGATGTGTTAATGACCTACAACTGGGGCGCGACTGACGCCATTTGGTTGGGAAGGCTTTGTGGAATCCCACACATTATTCATAGTGAGCATGGCTTTAATGTTGATGAAGCGACATCGACTCAATGGAAAAGAAATTTGGTGCGTTTCTTGGTATATCGCTGTGCCTCCCGGCTCGTTGTAGTCTCACGCGACTTAGAATCTATGATGGAATCACAATTTCAACTTTCTTCCGATCGCATTCGGTTTATAGGCAATGGGATTGATACAGATTTTTATAGTCCCAATGCGTCGGAACGAGAAAAGGTCAGAGAAGAACTTGGTATTCAAGCAGATGAAGTCGCCATTGGCTACGCGGGACGGTTAGATCCAGTCAAAAATTTTCCTCTTTTGCTTGAGGCATTTGAACTCAGCCTTCGAACGGATCGGGGGTTTAAATTAATTGTCATTGGTGATGGACCCGACCGGGAAGGCATTGAGCAGTTTTGCCGTGAGTATGATATTCAGGATTGTGTGCGGTTGGTCGGGCAACAAGAAAGTGTGCTTTCCTTTCTTCGAGCGCTGGATGTCTTTGCGCTGACTTCATTCCGTGAGCAAATGCCTATGAGCATGTTAGAGGCCATGGCAGTAGGGGTTCCTATCTTGGCTTCGGCGGTTGGCGAAATTCCGTCCATTCTCAAAGGTCAGACGGCAGGAATTTTTCATGAGCTACATGAGGGCGCAGAGGCATTTTCTCAATCGCTGCTGAAGTACCGAGATTTCACCATGCGCAAGCAGATGGGAGAAGCTGCGCGATGTCTGGTGGTCGATCAATTTCAACAACAAGTAATGATAAAGAATTATTATCACTTATTAGAAGGTGTGACTGGGCAAAGTTTGGCAGAAATGACCTGATGGAAGTGATCCTCCCTCGTGGTGATGGCTGTATAAAAGGGGGGCACCTGGGTGGGTGGTTTTGGTCGCGACTCAGAAGCGGGTCCTGTCTGTCGAATATTCCCGATAATACTTTGATATCCCGGTTCTCTATTGTATGGGATTGTGCATGGTGGTCTGGGAAATATATTAAGAAGTATAGTGTTGTAGCCGACAAAGTAGTGGGGGTTTTAAGCGTTTGGTAGTCATTCAAGGAGATTAAATTCCTTCGCTTTCGGCTGTATTCATTTCTGCAAAATTCTGACTTTGATGAACCAAGGGTTCCTTTTGAACTAAGAAAAAATATTACGGACCCTTTTCGTTTACTTCCACTGACTAAGGTAAGGTGACATGCCAGGTATTATTGGAATAATTCAACATCGTCCTCATCCAGACTTACAGGGGCGATTTGATCGTGTGCTGAGGCCCATGTCCCGCGGAGAGCGTTTGCGGGAAGAAAAACAGATTTCGAGTAATGGCCGGTGGGCTTTGGGTCGTGTTCATTTAGGGGTACTGCATCCAGAACCCCAGTTAACACCAGGCCATAGGGTTCACGTTGTTTTTCATGGGGATATGGACAATGAACAGGAATTACGCAATGGTCTTGGACAGGAGGGATGTGCGTCGCCTCCTGGAGTTTGTGCACTTATCCGCAGTCTGTATCAACAATGGGGAAGCACTGGTATCTCTCGTGTCCGCGGGGCATTTTGTGCAGTTATTCTGGATGAGTCAACAAAAACTCTCTTTCTGATCAATGATCGCCTAGGTTCGTATCCCCTCTATTGGCATGCCAATGCCGATCGTCTCCTCTTTGCGTCAGAATTGAAATCTCTCTTGTCGGATTCGTCCCTGCAGGCTTCGCTCAATCCACATGCCGTGGCGGACTATCTGACATTCGGGTTTTTGCTAGGAGATAAAACTCTTGATGAGTCGGTGCGATTACTGCCTCCAGGAAATTATTTGACCTATCATTGGGAAGACAATACGTGTCGTCTTGAGCCTTATGACAGACTCGATTCATATTTTCATCCTTGGGCAGGAAGCCAAGATGAATACTACGAAGCGTTGCGTCCTCTTTTTAATACAGCAGTTTCTCGTTCCCTGAATACGGATGCACGGGTCGGTCTGGCGCTTTCAGGTGGACTGGATTCACGAGCCATTTTAAGTGCGGCGACGGGAAGACAATCAGAACTTTTCACCTATACGTTGGGGGTGAAAGGCTGTGCAGATGAAGTAATTGCTGAAAAACTTGCGCAATTGGGTGAGACTCAACATGAATTCGCGGAAATGGATCCAGGGTATCTCAAAGATTTTGTCTATCATTTACAGCGAATGGTCAACCTCACGGATGGAATGTATTTGACGCATGGACTTACGGAAATTCTCGCTCTTCAAATGATTGAGAAGGGGGGGTATGAGGTGTTGCTCCGTGGGCATGGCGCCGAGTTGGCCAAAGTGAGTCTCGCCTGGCCGTTACACACGGATTCCCAAATCTTCGGGATGAGCAAAAAAGAAGAATTTATTCCGTATATGCTCAAGCGAGCGAATTACATTAGCGCCTCCGCACCCTTGAGTGAGTTATTTATGCCGGATTGGTGGAAAAGTGTGAAGGGAAGGTCGCAACAATCGTTAGAAACAACCCTTGGTCAAGTTGATATAGCTCCTGCGGATCTCTGTAGTTATTTGTATTTGGTTGAACATCATCGGCGTTTTACCATTCCGTCCTTGGAACTGTTCAGAAACTATGCAGAGGTTCGTCTTCCCTTTGTCGATGTTGAATTTTTGAAAGTTCTCTGGTCTGGATCCTCGACTTGGCGGGACAATACAGCTATTCATCAATCTATTGTTGGTCGGAATAACCTGGCTATGCTCAAAGTGCGGAATTCGAATACAGGCGCTCCGGGTGACGCTGGCCCAATGGCTGAAGCTATTTATGACAAGTTCAATAGCCTATTTAAGCGCATGAATCTCAAAGGCTATCGACATTATCATACCTTTGAGAATTGGATGCGCGATACCCTCATCCATTCGGTGGAAGAAATTATGTTGGACCCCAAGACATTGGGTCGGGGCATGTACCATGAAGGTATGATTCGAAAAATGATTGCCGATACGCGATCAGGGCAGGCCGACTATGCCTATCTTTTCCAAATTCTGCTTATTCTTGAGCTGTGGCAACGAGAATGGACTTGATTGGAAATAGAATTTTTACGGCGTGGCTGTTGTTAGCGGTTGGTATCGGTGGATGTGGCGCAGGGGGCATGCCTCCAGTTGTAGCGAATCTCGAGTCATCAGGGAACTCCCACCAACTCAACAGTGGTTCTCCATCGTTCGAGGAAATTCCCAAGGTTCAGATTGTCGATTCTCCAACGTGTCCACGGTTGCCGACACCTGATATTGCATTCCCTGTGGTTTTGGTCGCTGCTGGGGATGTGCAGAACTTGATGAAGCAATTACGGACTGTGATGCCTGGCACCACAGTGATGTTGGAAGATGGTACGTATACTCTAAGAAAGAAACAGTCTCTTCGGTTTAAGGTCCCTGGAGTGACTCTTCGTGGGGCCACGGGAAATCGAAATGCGGTTCGGATTGAGGGAGGATCGTCGAGTATTGTTGTCGCGGCTGACCACGTCACTATTGCCGACCTTAAAATCACGGATCCACATTTTCATTCTATTCACGTGAGAGGCGAACGAGGTGTATCCCATACGAAAATTTACAATGTGCATTTGGTAGATGCGGGACAACAATTTATTAAGGTCAGCGCTGGCAATGATGAAGACAGATTGTATGGTGATCATGGTCTTATTGCCTGTTCCCTTATTGAATATTCTACCTATTCCAAAGGCAATGGTCAGACGCCACCTTCCTATACCAATGGCATTGATATTTTGGCGGGAAAGAATTGGGTGGTGCGCGATAATGTTATTCGACGAATCCGCAGTCAAAAAGGCCCAGCTGGTCCAGCCATTCTTGTGTGGAAAAATTCACAAGACACAAAGATTATGCGGAATAAAATTGTGGATTCATGGCGAGGTATTGTCTTGGGACTTATGGCGCCAGGGAAATATTCTCGTGGTGGACCGGATGGTCTCTATGATCATCAGAACGGGCTAGTGGAAAATAATATAATTTTGGCATTACGAGAGCGAGCGGATGCTGCCATTGAAAATAACTTTGCGAGAAATTCTTACATTTATCACAACACGATTTTCTATCAGAGAAATCTTCCGCATGTTGCACGGTGGTCTATTGAATATCGTTTTTCCGTGACGGAAGGTATTATTATTCAGAATAATCTTACCAATCTTCCCATCCGCATGCGAACCCCTCATCCTCATGTCCAAGCGTTGACTGGAGGAAATGTGACGAATGCTCAGTCTGACTGGTTCGCAGATGTGGCTCAGGAGAATATTCATCTGCTTCCGAAGGGTATTCCGATTGACCAAGGGATGGCATTAGCGGGTCATCACTTGGATTTTGAAGGCGACGATCGGCCTTATGCCCAGGCTCCTGATAGTGGAGCCGATGAATTTTATGCCATGGATTAAGAAAGTGTTGTCATTATCTAAAGGTTATTGAAAAACGATGAAAGATTTTGCCAAGCAACTTTGGACACAACATTCTACCTTAATGTGGATATTGGCCGGAGGCTTAGCCATTCGTGTGATTTTTCTCGTTAATACCGCAAATGCCGAGTTGAAAATTGTCGATGAACAGCATTACTACCAATTAGCTTCCAGCTTGTTCTCAGGCCTTGGTTTTGGGTGGGGGGCAGACAGGCTGACTTCTATTCGCCCACCGCTGTACCCAGGGTTTTTGGCTCTTGTCTGGACAATTGTTGGAGAAAAAAGTCTTTTCGTTATTCGTGGGATTCAAGTCCTTCTCAGTCTGCTGAATGTCATATTACTATATCAATTGGGGCGACGGATTTTTTCCAAACGGATTGCTCTGGTTGCTGCTGCAATTTTCTGTTTTTATCCCTCAATTGTGGCTTTTAATTTCCTTCTCCTAACGGAAGTTCTTTTCACGACCCTATTGACGACATTCCTGTTGTGCGCTGTCGCGCTGATCCAAACCAATAGGGGAGGAATGGCCATGGGGGCTGGGCTTACCCTTGGACTGGCCGCTTTGACTCGAAGTGTTGTATGGCCCTTTCCTCTGATCCTTTGCCCATTGGCTTTTTTTACCTTATCTGGGACTAAGGCGAATCGATTGAAACTCTCAGCCATTTTTCTTCTT
Source organism: Nitrospirales bacterium (assembly GCA_029261305.1). The sequence goes on along the minus strand of JAJDBO010000380.1, from coordinate 9,560 downwards.
GGGTATCTGCTCGTGGTGGCTCCTTGGGCTGTGAGGAATACCAATCTGCAAGGCGTATTGACGATTGTGAATACAATGGGTGGCATCACCCTCCTGATGGGAAACTATGAACATACCCCGGTGGACCGGGCATGGGATCCCGTGACGCTTCACGGGGACCAGTCGATTTTCATCAAGATGGTAAAGGATTTTCCGGAGTCCGTTCATTGGACCGAAGGCCAAAAGGAAAATTGGGCTAAGCGTGAAGCTGTTGCCTACATGATGGAGCACCCTGGAGTCACTCTTCATCGTTCTCTGATAAAATTTTCTAGTTTTTGGGGTTTAGAGCGGACCGTTCTCGCTGGATTTCGGCCGGGGGTATTTCATCCACCTCCCTGGTTTGCCATGATTGTGACCTTTCTGATCCCAATCGCTTATGTCTGTGTGATGATTCTCGCTTGTTTCGGATTGTTCAGGGAGTTACCAGAAGAGCGTCGGGCTCATTGGCTTTTTGTAATTTTAATACTAGGGGTGAGTGGTCTTCATTCGGTAGTTTTTGGCCATTCTCGCTATCATTTGCCCTTGATGCCGCTGTTCATTTTATATGCCGCGTCGGCCTTGGTTAGTCGTCCCTGGAATCGAGTTAGAGAAGGACTGGTGAATTTTGCAGGTCCGGTCTTAGCCTGCCTGGCTTTATTTATTGTTTGGGGTCGAGAAGTGTTAATCGTGGAAGCCGATCGAATCCGGGGGCTTCTCACTTCTTTAATTGGATGAACTGCTTATGAATATTTCGAAGGTGCAAGGGGTGCTTTTTGATCTTGATGGAACCTTGTACCACCAGGCTCCTTTGCGTCTTCTGATGGGTATGGAACTATGTACATTACCATTGACTTTAGGGTCTATTACAAAAACTCGTGCGGTCATACAGGCCATAAAACGGTTTCGAACAGTTCGCGAAGAACTCCGCGGGCTTGGTTGCCCATCAGAGTCTTTAGATGACTTGCAATATAGGCAACCCGCTGCTGACATTGGGATGGATCCCGATGAAATGAAACAAATTGTGAGTGAATGGATGTATCATCGTCCACTCAAATATCTCAGATGGTGTCGTCGTAAAGGCGTGATTCAGTTTTTTGCAGAGGCTCGGCAAAGGGGAATGCGGATTGGGGTATTTTCAGATTACCCTGCCTCTGAAAAGCTCAAGGCGTTGAGGTTGGATTCTTATGTGCAATTGATCTTGTGTGCGACAGACGACGATGTGAACGCCTTTAAACCACATCCCCGTGGGTTTCTTCGAGCCTGTGAAGAATGGGGATTAACCCCTGAGCAGGTCCTATATGTGGGGGATAGGACTGAGGTCGATGCCGAAGGGGCATCGGCTGCTGGAATGGGTTGCATGATCGTGGGGCAGAAAAGTGGGAAATCTCTAGGCTCGGACCAAGCAATCCATTTGCCTTCATTTCATGGTCTTCAACAGCAACTCCAGACCTAATTGAGAAATTACTGAGCTTTAAAAACTTCATCAGTGAGTTGTGACCTATCTCGTTTCTTGGCTGCGGCCAGGCATTGCACACATTGTAGAGAAATATCTATATGAGAGTTATCTACTTGACCCATGGGTGCCCCTTTCCTCCCAATAAGGGTGATCGAATCAGGAATTTCCATATTCTCAAACACCTGTCACGGGATCATGCCGTAACACTTATTTATCCAAGTTTTTCCGAACAGGATATGGCTTACTCCTCATCCTTGGAGGAGTATTGTTCAGCGGTCCACACCATTCGTCTTTCTCCGTTACTTGCAAAGGTGAAATGCTGCTTTGGCCTTTTGGGTGGCCGCCCATTGACGAATGCCCATTTTAATTCCAAGGCTCTTCAACAACTTGTCGATAAACAAACCTATGATTTGGCCGTTGTGGACTGTTCGTCTATGGCCCAATATGTTCTCGATACGAACAAGCCCAAAATCGTTGATTTCGTGGATGTCGATTCAGATAAATGGAAACTCTATGCAACCATGACTTCCTTCCCAAAGTCTTGGATCTACAAACGAGAATATCAAAAATTACAGGAGTTTGAGGCAAGGCTTGTGAGGGAGTTTGATGCTTCGGTGGTTATATCCGAAAATGAAAAGCAACTCCTACCGCAAACCGATCGCCTGTTCGTGGTGAAAAATGGGATAGATTTTGACTATTTTTCCCCTCGAGAAAAATATGATCCCGATACCATGATTTTTACTGGGGCGATGGATTATTTTCCAAATATCGATGCCGTGCTCTATTTTCATGAACAGATTTTCCCTCTCATTAAAAAGAAGCGACCTGCAGCCAAGTTCATTATTGGTGGAATGAATCCTTCTCCTCGCATTAACGCCTTACGATCTGATGATACCTTCGTAACCGGGTTTGTACCTGACATGAGAGAATATCTTGGACATGCAGCGGTCTGTGTGGTGCCCCTTCGAATTGCTAAAGGAGTTCAAAATAAAGTCCTAGAAGCGATGGCCATGGGTGTGCCGGTCGTCAGTACGACTTCAGCCAATGAAGGTATCCATGCGACGGACCAACAAGATTTGTTTGTTGCGGACACCCCTGAGACATTTGCCGAAAAAGTGACTCACCTACTGGAAAATCCCGAACGAGCAAAACATCTCGCGGAACAAGCCAGAACCTTTGTGGAGATGAATTTTGGCTGGGAGCAAAATTTGGCACAAGTTGATCTTGCCATTCAAATGGCCATGGCTCAACGGTGAAACAATCTTGAGACCTTCATGATTAAACGTCCAAAGTATTTAAAATTTTGGTCGATTGATGGGCAAGAAATAAACTGTGATTTGGCAGATTTTTCAGAGACCGGAAAAAGTTTATTTAAGAGATTATATCCTCCCTTTCGACTAAGGGTCGAGGGTGAAATTCGAGGCGGAGGATATCTTTCGCCACTTTGAAAAAAGGAATGTAGACTATGGTCACAACACGAAAACTCATTCACTGTTCCTACCACAAGTGTTTGACAGTGTATTATGCGAAAGTTATGGAGCAACTCTATAATCGATTTAAGCCCTGGACCAAAGGGTACCGGCATTTTAATAGCCGCATCGACGAATTTTACGACAATATGGACAATTACAAAATTCTTTCGGTGAATAATCACATGTTGGATTTTGATCGCCTTGGAGATTTCCGTGTGTCGCGGTTTGTTCGAGACCCTCGAGATATGATTGTTTCTGGGTATTATTATCACAAACGCGGCGCAGAGGATTGGTGTAATATCGTTGGCCCGTCAGTCGAAGATTGGTCTGTGGTGAATGGTAATATTCCAGCGGCCATGCCGCCTGAACATTCCTACGCAAGTTATTTGGAAAGTTTGTCTCTTGAGGAGGGGCTTCTCGCGGAAATCGAATTTCGAAAGCATCATTATGAGTCGATGTTAGCTTGGCCGATCGCAGATCCCCGAATGATAATTTTTAAGTACGAAGACATTTTGGGCAATGAAAAAGATGTTTACAAAAATATTTTTGAATTTTATGAACTTCCATTTATTGACCGGGCTATTGGAACCTTTCTTGGAGGAAAATATTCAGCCAAAGGAGGCAGTAAACAAAAATTTCATATTCGCAATCCAGAGCCAAATCAATGGAAAAATAAGTTTACTCCAAATGTGAGTGAATACTTTCATGAACGGTACAGTGAAATATTAATCAAACTTGGTTATGATCTTGGACCCGTTCCGGTGAAATCGTCTGATGAGGAATTGGTCGCTCGGTAGCTTCCTAAATTTAATGGGAATTAAATTTGCTATCTCAGTTCAGTCTGGAGAATTTCTATCCTCTCCCTAAATCTTCTGGCCATTCATTTTCCTTCGTAGGCCCTTAAGGCTTGTCCCCACCTATTTTTCTTCCATCTTATCCAATCAAAAAAAGTAAATGATTTGGTGTTTTGTCTTTTGCAGATGGAACTCTGCCCAAATGGCCTTCAAAAACCCATAAAGAATTTTGGCTGGGCCCTTCGCCGTGCCTCTTGTTCACAATTGCTCAAAATGTCTTTTGGAATTCTCGAAATTCTGGCCTTCACAGTGATCGAGAGGCCCTTGCCAATACTTGATTCACCGTCGTCTCCTTGAGATCTCCCGTAATCCCGTTAGTGCCCTCTTCTCTTGCTTTGTGCCTGATCTTATCCGTGGCTTCCTTGGGAGCCTTGGAGTGGTTTTAAATTGGGAAAGATCGCAAGATTCCATGAATATGGAACCTTCTCAATTTTTCTGGCATGTTGGCATTATTGTCCAGTGATGAGATTGCCTGATTTCATGAAAATGTCGGTAGTGTTCTGGTAAAGATCTTTGGTATGCAGTCATTTGAGTTAGCCAAGCATACGTTCAGGTTTATTATTGGGGCTCTCATCGCCCTAGGAGGTTTTAATGGTTTTTCTTCTGCTCAAAAAAAAATAATGGCCATCGTCCCAGGGAGCCTCGTGGCTGTTGCGACAGGGTTTGCCCTTACCATCGGTGGGGAGTAAGGCACTATTAATTGGCTTAATCATCAGGAATTACAGTGGTTTTGGGAAGCCGAATTGTAGTAGAAGAAAGATTGGAAATGATGGGCACGGGATCTAATGCATACTCATTACTGCTTTGGCGGGATCGAATGAAAGCAAACATTAGATCCCGCGCAACGGTTTTCCCTGGGTAGAGGCTTAGCTTCCTGTTGCAGAAGCGAGACGTGTCTTTTTGGGTTCACACCAAAAGGAGAAATCTCCCTCTAACAGGTTTTCCAGTTCCGCGATCGATGGTTTGTAGAGATCAAGCAACTTGGCGCGATCTTCTTCAGATAGGCGTGGCACCTCTTTGGTTTTGCCAAAAATTTGTTTGGAAATACCTACCTCCTGTGCCACTCGAAATACCCAATCCATGTCGTGTTGAAATAACCAACGCTTGAGACGAAATGCTGCCGCATAGGCGGCCATAAGACGTGGTGGTCCTGATCGCTCATGGACGCGGGTCGTTGCTTTCTCCAAGGAAAAGAGGGAAGGGTCGATATCTAAAAAATGTCCAACCTGATCAAGGGCATTGCGAGTATTTTCCTCATTTGCAAAAATTTGCTCAAAGGTCAAAATCAAAAATTGATCACGATCGAATAACTCAAAATAGCGGGTGAGTTGTTCCGCATATAATCCCTTCCTAAACGCTTCTTTTTTTTCATCAGCAAATTCCCACAATGGTTTTTGAGTCCAGCCAAGAGTGAGAGCCATCACATAGTGCGAAAAAAGGCGATCGGCAGGGTTTCGCAAAAAAACAATAAATTTACAATCAGGTGCTAATTGATGAATTCGTCTTGGGACCTCAGGTATGAGGAGATATTCTGGGGTAATTTCTCCCCAGGCTTTATATTTGTGGATTTCATCTGGTGCGGGAAAGAACTTTTGATACCATTCAGATCCATTATGGAAAAGTTCATCAAAATAGTGAATTTCTTTTCGTTGATAAGGGACATATACTTCAGGATGATCTTCAAGTTGGACATGGAGCCAAGAAGTTCCGCATTTCATTGCGCCCAATCCAAGGAAAGTTGGTAAGGTCATAGGTGGTCTCCGAAGGTGTGAGCTTCCAATAAATACTTAAAAGAAATCTCTTTTATATCGGAAAAAAATGAGAAATAATGAAGTTCGGAATCTCTGAAATCCTTAAAGCGAAGTTTGGTGGTAATTTAAGTAGTAATAACTAGGCTTGTGGGGTGTTCTGAAAAGGGGTGGAAGCTATCCGAATGTGCTTAATAAAAAGTTTGATGTGATTGGTGATAAATTCAGCTTGATTCCTTTAATAATTTGATGTTCATCAGAGTCTCTTCTATCTTTGAACTGCAACAAAGGAAACTATTAACCAAGCTACAAGTGGCAATGCAAAAGCTGCTAAAAAAACACCTGAACTTGAAAATCTCTCCACATTTTCAAATGCTACCCAGCAAATCAAACTTAATGCAAACCATGGTTTTTGAAAGTTGTAGCGTTCCAGCAGTCGTCTTGTGCCATGAGTCATGATATTTCTCCCGAAGGTGTTCGCCCATCTTGAGCGAGGTTCTGCAATTCCTTCCTTCGGCAGCAGGTTATAAACCCTTGTTGACCCTATAGCGTTGGGTACCCATCTTTTGATGGGTACCCTATTTCGAGAAGGTCATTCTTTTTTAACTCATTTCTGATTTTGTCATTTTGTCCATTTCTTCCGTCACGATTTTCACCGATTTAGTATCCTTGTAACTCTCATCACATCACAGTAAACCCAACAGGCATAATGGGAGGAACCGTATCCGGTGGTGGATTGTTGGAAGAGGATCCACCACACACAAAACCACGGATTTCAGGATGTGACGTGTTATCTAAGCATGGAGTGATTTCACCCCCATAGGCAATTCCATATTGAGCAAAATTTTGGGAATTGGTCAGATTGGAATCCGGGGAAGCAATAATATCCGGGTTTCCGTTCGGCAGAAATGTGGATTGAGGCAAAATGAAATTAGAGGCCTGTTCCGGAGCAAACACCTGGAAGTCTATGCCAGGGGTTTGATTATAGTCATAGACAAAGACTTTCGTGCCTATGAGTAAGTGAGACTTAATGGTCTTCGGATCCATATTGATCGCTGGGTAGGACGGTGAATCTTGACTGATGGGGTCTACATTAAGTCCCTCGAATCGTACGTTGCGCACATGGATCTCGCGTGGGTTCAAGCCCGTGGGGTTGGTATTATGCCAGGGTTGAAATACAGTGACTCCATAATAGGCTCGAATAAGAGAATCTTTAATTGTTGTAAATCCAATGCCGGGGGTTTCCTTGGGTTCAACCAGCAACGCTGCCTCGATACCCGTACGAACGCCTTGAATGTCGGCATTTTGAATGATCAGATCCTTTTGGAGGTAATCTTGAAAGTCTAAGCCCCAAGAAACCGTTTTTGATACCGTGTTTTTATCGCCACGAATAATGATGTGATCAATGGTCAGGCGATGGCTTGGATAGCCATAAACACCGACTTGGGCATGCCAGACGACGAAATCCCTTATAAAACTTGGTTCCACAGCCTGTGGTCCATTCGGTGCCATACCCTCTGTACCAATCCACCAATAGGTCAATCCGCGGTGAGTCGCTCCGTAGGCTTCATTATTGGAGAACTCTCGCAAAGGAGTGGCGTACGAATTCATAATTTGAGATTGACCTTCGTGGTGGGGATCTGCTCCTTGATAGGCGGGAATTTTCAATTCTGATCCCGCGTATTTTATGAAAATGGTGAATGCTGATTTCCCATTAACGTTGGCCGCCACATTGTTTCGGACATAATTATTCGGTCCGCGAAACCAATACGCAACGCCTTCTCGACCGCAGTTAACCCCACAACCTCGGTCTGCTCGTAGTCCGGTGCCGCTCACCCGGACGACAAAATTGTTTTCCAAGACATTATGGCTTTCTGTTCCATCTTCAAATGCAATCGCTGCCCCCATGGCGTTGTAGATCAGATTCTCGCGAATCAAACCATAGTGGCTGCCATGAATGACCATACTCCACTTGAAATTGTGTGCCGCTGACCCTCCATCGATCACATTGCCAAGCAGGGTGAACTGATAGCCATTGGCTTGCGGGGAAGCTGGTCCCCGTAAATGATGGGTATGCAATGGATACCGAGCAATTTGATTCGTGCCGATATGAGAGACAGATCCATTACTATTGAACGTGGTGTTATCAAGGTCCTCATTGATGGTGCGTCCTAAATCACGGAATGCCGCATATCGAATATCAAGATTCGCGTTGTGATGGGCTTGCGTGTGGCCTCGTGTCCCATTGGGGTTTTCTGACCTAATGATGATGTTTCGTGTCATGTTGCCAAGATGGGGCAAATATTCCAGATCTCCATTGGCATTTCGTGCTCCGGGGTGATCGTACTGAAGAGGTGTGGTTAATGTGACGGTTTTCCCATCTCCGGATATACTGGCGATGGAGAGTTCTTCCCATTGTCCCACGAAATTATTTCCATCCTCTATTCCTCGTAGGTGGCGTGAGTCAGGAAGGATAATTTTATCGCCTGCCTTCCATCCAGCTACTGGGTTCGATAATTTGAGTGCGGTGGTTCCAGCCAGTGGTTCTTCGCTCAAGCGAACAAAGGTGGAGGATTTCACTGACCCATGCATGGTCCAGGTGCTATCAATGACGAGGATGGCCGTCCCGAATTGTTCAGGGTCAAAGACGCCGACCTCGTTGTTTGATGTATCGATAGGAATGTCTTTGATAATGATTTCCGCCGTCACATTGGCAGCAATAGGAGTAGCCGCCGTGCCTACCTCAAAAGTCCCATTGGGCATAACCAAAAGGGTACCCACCTTCAATTGGGTGTTTTGATTGGTTTTAAACCGCAATATGGCAGAGGCCTCAATGCCAATGACGTCAGCATCTCCAGTCAAACTATCGTAGGTCACCGAGTGTTTAATCAGCACCACATCTCCAGCCTGTGGGACTCGGGCTGGGTTCCACGTTGAGGCATTGGACCAATTGCCATTTTGTACAGTTTGAATCGTAGGATTCTGGGCAAAGTTCGGGATGGTATCCATATGTAAGGAAAAAGATTCAGGATTGACCGCTGCGGCTCCTTCAGCGATGCCGAGTAAGCACATTGTGGCAAAAGCCAGGATGATTGAGTGAAGAACTCGCTTCATAATCGACTCCTCAAGCAGTATATGTTTGCTAAGCTTATTCTGGATAAATTAACTGTTAATTATTTTTGTCCCTTCGGGTGCCGCGGGGCTGCTGTTGCCCGATGTATCGTAAGCTCGTACCGTAAAGTAATAGGTCCCGGGTGATAAATCAGAGATCAAATAACTCGGCGTGGCTGGTGAATCAGTGAATCCGACATTGATAGTTGAATCGTAGATTCCTGGTGTTGTCCCGAAGTAAACAACATAGTGTGACAAGTCTTCTTCAGGATTTTTCTGCCAATGCAACTGTGCGGTCCCTTCATTGGCCGGTGGTTCTTGGGTGTCGGTAGTGACCGAAATCGTTGGAGACATTGCCGCCAGGTTTTCCGCTTCATCAAAGGCTTGGACGGCATAGACATAGGAAGTTGAGGGAGTTAATCCCGTATCGGTATAGCCTAATCCCGTGGTGGTAGAGATCAATATTCCATTGCGATACACATGATAACCTGTGACTCCAATGTTATCAGTTGCGGCTGCCCAGGAAATCGTGACTTGGGTGGAGGAGTCCGCTATGGCAGAGTTAATCGATGTAATGCTGGGAGGTGTTGTGTCTTCGGTATTTGTTTCTCCTCCTAAACCTCCATCTGATACGACGGCCACACTATACATGCTTGCGCCACCGCTACTGCCGCGGTTTCCACCCAATAGGACTTGGCCGGCTGGGAACTCTTGACGCCACACTTCTAAGGGGGTGTCGGTGGTCTGAATGACTTCGCCCGTATTCGTAAAAGAATCCATCCAGGCGGGTTTGGTGGTGATGCGTGGGTCATGGGCGGCATAGACCGCGACCGGTTGATTCACGACAAAGCTGAGGAAGACACTGGAGGTGGAGTTCTTATCACCATTGGCCGTTTGCAAA
>JAJDBO010000379.1 GCA_029261305.1 Nitrospirales bacterium | reverse complement strand
GTGTTTGCCAATATTGGCCTGGCCAAAATGTTGTCGACAAAAGAAGGTGCCTTAACTAATCCCACCACCGTTGAGCGATTGACCGCCGCCGAAAAAGCTTGCCTTCGGGCACGAGATTTGACGAAACAGCTTCTGACATTTGCCAAAGGAGGCACGCCGGTGAAAAGCCGCGCGTCCATTGCACGGTTCGTCAATGAGACCGCAGGGTTTTCTCTCCGGGGATCTAACGTTCGATGTGATCTACTTTTGCCGGATGACTTATGGTCGGTGGAAGTGGATGAAGGGCAAATGAGTCAAGTCATTCAGAATCTCATCATTAATGCGGATCATGCGATGCCTGACGGTGGGATTCTAAAAATTGAAGCTGAAAACATGACCATTGATACCTCATATGGACTCCCTATTAAATCTGGACAATACGTAAAAGTCTCCGTTCAGGATCAAGGCAGCGGCATTCAGCCTGACAATCTATCGAAAATTTTTGATCCCTATTTTACCACGAAACAAAAAGGCAATGGGTTGGGCCTCGCCACGACCTACTCCATTATTAAACGGCACGAAGGACACATTACGGTGCATTCTGAAATTGGAATTGGAACCACCTTCGTGTTTTACCTTCCAGCACTTGAAAAAATTGAAACGGAAGTTTTCATTGAAGAAACCCAGGTCTCACAAGGGACTGGCAAATTACTCGTGATGGAAGATGAGGAAGATATCAGAGATACTTTAGAGGCCATGCTTGTCCATTTGGGATATGAAGTGGACTTTGCCATGGATGGCGCCGTAGCCATTGAGCTGTTTCGCCAAGCACATGAATCGGGACAACCCTATCTTGCCACGATTATGGACTTGTCGATTCCCGGAGGCGTCGGTGGGAAGGATGCGATTCATCACCTGAAGGAAATAGACCCAAACGTTGTCGCCCTGGTGTCTAGCGGATATTCCAATGATCCAGTGATTGCAGCCCCAGAACAATTTGGCTTTAAAGCCATGGTAGCCAAACCCTATAATCTTTCTGATTTGGGAAAGGCCCTTGACCGGGCCTTAGGCAATGATAACCAGACTGCCCCTCTATCTCCGTGAAGAAAATTCCTCTGCAATATCCCTTGGTGCAAACACTCCCCGCTCTGTGATAATCCCTGACACATATTCTGCTGGAGTAATATCAAACGCCGGATTCAAAACTTGGACATCACTGGGTGCAATAGGCTCGCTTCCGTTTACCGATAGCACCTCTTCTCGCCGTCGTTCTTCAATAGGAATCGCATCCCCAGTTGGAGTATTGACATCAATGGTCGAATACGGTGCAGCCACGTAAAATGGAATTCCATGTGCTTTAGCTAATACGGCCACAGAATACGTCCCAATTTTATTTGCTACATCCCCATTGGCTGCAATTCTATCAGCGCCCACCACACACACATGGATCTGCCCTTTACGCATAATCGATCCTGACATGTTGTCAGTAATGAGGGTCACGGGAATCCCATCTTGCATCAGTTCCCAAGCCGTCAGTCTTGCTCCTTGGAGGACAGGACGAGTCTCATCGGCAATAACTTGAATTTTTTTTCCCGACTCCCAGGCCGCACGGACGACCCCTAAAGCCGTTCCATATCCTGCTGTGGCCAGAGCACCAGCATTACAATGGGTCAGAATGGTTTGGCCATCTTTAATCAATTTCGCTCCATGTTGTCCCATGGTTCGGCACATGGCAATATCTTCCTCCTGAATGGCAATGGACTCTTTCACAAGGATGGGCTTAAGCTCTTCAACTGTGCGTTCCGCGTTTTGATCCAACACCCGCTTCATTCGTTCAATCGCCCAAAATAGATTCACTGCAGTCGGTCGCGTAGCCGCTAAATGATCGCAAATCTTTAACACCGCAGCCGTAAATTCATCACGGTTATTTGATAAAACAGCCTGAGCCCCTAGGGCCACCCCCATAGCCGCGGTCACGCCTATCGCTGGAGCCCCTCTCACCTGTAATTCCCGAATCGCCTCAGCCACCATGGAATAGTCACGACATTCCAGAACTTCCACGCGTCCAGGCAAAAGACTTTGATCTAATAAACAGACAACGCCGTCTTTCCACTCTACTGTCGGAATCATAAAATCTGTCCTTCCTCATCATGCAAAATTTCATTTTTTTATTTATGGTACCCGCCTAGCATTAGCCTTTAATATTTCCAATCGGCAAAAGTTCGGCGACCTTCTTTGTGATGCCAGCAGTTTCAACCGCTTCTACTACCTGCGAAATATTTTTATATGCGAACCCCGCTTCTTCCGCCAAGCCGGACATAGAGACGGCTTTCACCAAAATTCCACGTTGAGCCATACTTTGCAGCAATTGGGCCCCACGAATCTGTCGTTTCGCTTTTGCACGAGACATCCTCCGACCTGCTCCATGCATCGTGGACCCAAACGATTCCATCATCGCTTGTGACGTGCCAACCAAAAGATACGACCCAGTCTCCATCGACCCACCGCAAATCACGGGCTGACCAATAGGACGATACGCTTCTGGGAGTTCTACTGCTCCAGGACCAAATGCCCGCGTGGCTCCTTTTCGATGCACCAACAACGATTTGTTCTCATACCGTTCGACTTTGGCAATATTATGTGCGACGTCATAGACCTGATGCATCCCCATGGACTCAGGAGATTGTTGAAAGACCGTTCGGAAGGCCTCACGAATTTGATGGGCAATCACCTGGCGATTGGCAAAGGCCGTATTAGCCGCACAATTCATGGCCGCAAAATATTCTTGACCTTCTTTCGAATGAAACGGCGCGCAGGCTAATTGTTGATCCTTGACAGTCAGGCCATATCGCTTCATGGCCTTTTCAAATATCCGCAAATAATCCGTCCCCACCTGATGCCCAAAACCACGAGACCCACAATGTACCATAATCACAATTTGCTCATGCCCGTGAATCCCCATGGCCTCCGCCACTGCATGATCGTAAATCCGATCGTCATGAACCACTTGCACTTCCAGATAATGATTGCCCGCCCCTAACGTTCCCAATTGCTGCATGCCACGTTTCATCGCTTGATCCGAAATGCAATCAGGGTCAGCGCCTGATAGACAACCGTGCTCTTCGGTATGAAGTAAGTCACCAGACCAACCATAGCCCTGTTCAACACTCCAGCGTGCCCCGTTTCGCATGACTGCCTGAAAATTCTTGTGATTGAGTTTCACAAAACCTTGTGACCCAACTCCAGCGGGGACCTTTCGAAAAAGCTCGGTCATCAACGCGTCCAACCGCGGACGCACATCAGCCAAAGTCAGGTCAGTTCGAATAAGACGCATCCCGCAATTGATGTCATACCCCACGCCACCGGGTGAAATAATTCCATGATCGATATCAAACGCCGCCACTCCGCCAATGGGAAACCCATATCCCCAATGACCATCAGGCATACATAAGGCGTACCCGTGAATGCCTGGTAAACAGGCCACGTTGGTGACCTGTTCAAAAACACCGGCATCCATATCCCGAAGGACCGATTCCGTGGCATATATCCGAGCGGGCACGAGCATGCCTGATTTTTCAGATTTGGGGATTTCCCACAGGGCCTCGGACAGACGATTCACTCTCATGGAGTTGGAGAGGTTCATCGCACGCCACCATTGGTTTCTTTAGTGATCCTATACATCCAACACCACCTGAGCCCGAAAGTGACCAGGCTCACCATGCACTTCGTAGAGATGTTTTGTAATGGCTTTGACGTCCGCCCGCAGCTCTTGCGAAGTGGCATTAATTTTCTCCCCAAATATCTTCCCGTGAACATGCCAGGTATCGGAATGGGAATCTTGCCAAACCTCTGCTTGAACATCATGAAACACCACAGCCTCGGCATCTTTGAGAAACACCAAATACGAGAGCCATTCAAATAACAGATCTGGCAGAGTAGGTTCTGCTAACTTCACGTCTTGTTTCCACTCACTACCTACGGTGGTGCGGTTAGCCATTACCTCCATCAAAGCCTCGGCTGCTGAGGAAAATAATTCTGATGGTGAATCCCCCCATGCCTCAAACGCCAAATCAGCTAGGGCAATCTCATCAAGGAATCGAAATCCTTTACTCATCTGCAGTTTCTGGGGTGTTTTCAGGAAATAATATATTCTTGGGAAGGGTAATCGTGTTTTTGAGAACATTAAA
>JAJDBO010000378.1 GCA_029261305.1 Nitrospirales bacterium | reverse complement strand
ACCAGGGCAGCAGAAACATGTGTGGCATAGTCGGCGTTTACCATTTTGACCGCGACTTCGCGGTGCGCGAAAGCGATCTCGTCGTGATGGCGGATGCGATCGTGCATCGCGGTCCGGATGATGCCGGCTATTATGTCCGGGGTAATGTCGGCCTCGCGATGCGCCGACTCAGTATTATTGATTTGGCTGGTGGTCATCAGCCGATTTTCAGCGCCGACAAGTTGAAAGCGATCGTCTTCAACGGCGAGCTGTATAACTATCGCGAGCAGGCGCGCGCGCTCGATGCGCGCGGCTACGTGCGCACCACGGCATCCGACACGGAAGTAACGCTTGGCCTCTATAACGAATTCGGGATCGACTCGCTCGAGCGGCTGAACGGCATGTTCGGCTTTGCGATCCACGACCAGGCCACGAATCAGCTCCACATCGTGCGCGACCGGATCGGGATTAAGCCGCTGTATTACTACCGCGACGCGGAAAAAATCGTCTTCGCCTCCGAAGTCAAGGCGATCCTGAAATATCCCGGGGTGCACGCTGCACTCGACACCGATACGCTGCCGGCGTATTTCAAATACGGTTTCACCCCGGCGCCGCGCACGCTGTTTACCGGGATCTCGAAACTGCCGCCGGCACACCGTATGCAGATCCACGATCGCGACGTGCGTATCGAGCGCTACTGGCAGGTTTCGTTCGCCGACAAATTACGTCTCGGCGAAACGGCGCTGCTCGAACAACTCGACGAGCTGTTGTCGAACGCGGTTGAACTGCAGATGATCGCGGATGTGCCGCTCGGCGCGTTCTTGAGCGGCGGCCTCGATTCGAGCGGTATCGTGCACCTGATGCGCGAAAACGGCGCCGATCCGATCAAGACGTATTCGATCGGGTTCGAGAATGAATTCGGAATGCATGACGAGTCCGCCGATGCGGCCGTGTTTGCGCGTGACTACAACACGGATCATCATGCGATTCTCGCGACGCCGGACGTCGAATCGCTGATCCCGAAACTCGTCGGGATGCTCGACGAACCGCTCGCGGATTCCTCTTTCGTGGTCACGTATCTCGTCTCGCAGCTGGCGGCAGAAACGGTCAAGGTGATCCTCTCCGGGGTCGGCGGCGATGAGATCTTCGGCGGTTACCGGCGTTACCTGTTTTCGAGTCTTGACCGCTATTACAATTTTCTCCCGGGCATCGTGCGCGAACGCATGTTGCCGGCGCTCGCTAAGCGAATTCCGGCGGACCGTAACAATCCGCTGTTGAACAATCTTCGCCTCGCGAAAAGCTACCTGTCGAACGCGGGCGGAGCGCCGCTCGAGCGCTATACGGGCTACCTGTCGCTGCTCACGGACGAGCGTATCGACGACTACCTCGTCGGTGGCGCGGCCGGCGGGTTTGAATGGCTCGGGGCGGAGTTCGATGCGAGCGACGCCGAGCATGTGCTCGACAAGGTAATGTATTTCGATCTGAAGCACTCGTTGCCGGAGCAGTTGCTGATGCTGACGGACAAGATGACGATGGCGGAATCATTGGAGGCGCGCGTGCCGTACCTCGATCATCGTCTCGTCGAACTGCTCGCGCGCACGCCGCCGAAGTTTCGTGTGCGCGGATTTCAGTTGCGTTATTTACAGAAACAGTATCTCCGCGGTCGAATCCCTGATTACGTTCTCGGTCGCAAGAAGAAGGGGTTTGGCGCCCCGTTCGGTGGCTGGATCCGCGGCGGCCTGAAAACAATGGTGCATGACTACCTGAGCGAGGATCGGATCCGGCGTCAGGGCCTGTTCAACCCTGAAATCCTGAACGCGGCGGTTGCGGAGCATATGAGCAAACGCGAGGACCGGACGGACTTCATCCTCGCGAATCTGTCGTTTCAGATCTGGATAGACGAATATCTTTCAGATAATCCTTTAGTTGGTGGCCGCTAGGTAGGAATCTATTTCACCGTGAAATTACTGGTCTATACGACGCTGTATCCAAATACGGAGCAATCACACCATGGTCTCTTCGTAGAAAGGCGCCTGCAGGAACTCATCCGCCGTCATCCCCTCGGGGTACGCGTCGTCGCGCCCGTGCCATGGTTTCCGCGCTGGCTTGGTGGTCGGCGATATAAAGCGTTCGCGAACATTCCCCGCTTTGAAACTCGTGGACAAATAGAAATTTATCACCCACGCTATTTTGTATTTCCTAAGGTTACGTGGCGTATAGCCCCACTCATGCTTGTACTGGGTTCGATATCAACAATCTTGAGACTGCGTGCCCAAGGTTTTGATTTCGATCTGATCGACGCGCATTTTGTCTTTCCTGACGGTGTCGCTGCGCAAATTATTGGCGCTGTGATAGGGAAACCAGTCCTCCTTACCGCTCGCGGATCAGACATCAACGATTCGCCACGTTTCTGGTTACCTCGGCAGATGATCCGGTGGGCGCTTGAAAGGGCAGTAGCGGTAGTAGCGGTGTCAGAAGATCTAGCGACAAAAATACGAAAGCTAAGCGACGGCCGGATTGACATTCATGTGCTCCCAAATGGTGTCGATAGCACTCGCTTTTATCCCCGCGAGAAACCTTCAATCGACGATCAAATTTTAACTTGCAAACCGATAGTTCTGACCGTTGGGAATTTACGTAAGTTAAAAGGACACGACATCCTGATCCGTGCGATTGCGCTACAGCACGACGTATCGCTGGTTATCGTAGGCACGGGCGAAGAGGAGGTACCGCTGAGGCGTCTTATCGAACAAACCGAGACTGAGGACCGCGTACACATGCTTGGGTCGGTCGATAATGAGAAACTGCCGAGCTACTATAGTGCCGCCAATGTTTTCGCGCTCGCCTCCAGCAGC